>CAVJWR010000057.1:0-9158 GCA_963653155.1 Limosilactobacillus gorillae | reverse complement strand
TTTATGGAAATAAAGTTGACGCCTATGCGATCCCCAGCACGGGCATCCACGTCCGAAATAGACAAGACAGTCTCGTCTGCCGTCGCACGGAACGTGACCACGTGCAGGTTTGCGCGTGCAGTGCCGCCATTCTGCGATCCTCGTGCCGAATTCTCAAAATCCGTCCACGACCTCGACGGGGCACGAACAGCACCTTGTCCAATGTCGGCGACAACGCCATGCAGATACTTGTTCATCTTGCGCGATATCATGTCCGCAACATTGAATGAACAGAAAGTCAGACGATACCAGCGACCCGGAACAAGTCCACGAATGCGTTGTGACACGGATGATGTCGCGTTCGCCACCTTGACAGGGAATGCCGCGCATGTATCACCTGTGCCTTCGGTTCCACCCCAACGGCTTTGCGACAAACCACCAAGACCCTCAATCGTCATCGGCACGATGCCGGGAGTATACTGCCACCGTTTGAGGTCTTCGGTAAAGTCGCCGTCCGCCACAAGCCCATTGTACTTTAGTCCGTAGGCCGCCGAAAGCATATCGGTACGTCCTTCTACGACATAATGCCTCGCAAGGAGAAAGCTCCAGCGGTGAAGTTCCTCGTCCGCATCATGCGAACCCCAATAGCCTGTTGTACCAATGCCATCGAAGGCAGGGTCGTTCGCGAGCATGTTCCACTGCATATCAAGATAGTATTTGTAATCAACCTGCGGATGCGTCCAAAGGGTGATGAATGTCGTGGTGTTGAAGTTTCCGAAGATGAATCCCAGTCTCGGAAGGATGCCTGGGCAGAAAAGATCGTATTTCGCCAACGTCGCATGCATTCGCGTGGCAATGTACGTACGGGCTTCCGTCTCAGTCGCCCGTGTCGGGAAATACATTTCGTACAGTGCCTTCCCTTGGCCACCGGTGGCGTTGACGGCCGCCGCAAGAGCATCATGGTCAACGCCGTCTACTGCCGGATTCCCGACAAACCACGAATAGATGCGCTTTCCCCGCGTACAGGCGTTGCCATGCATACGCCAAAGCCCATCCGCGTAGCGCGTCATCATATCGCTTTGCGCGAGGTACTGCTCATCCGCCGTCACGCCATCGTAGTTTGTACCTGGGCGAAGCCCCCAGCTTTTCTCCGCCCTTCCGATGAAATCGTCGCCGTTTGCGATATTCGACGACTTGAATTGCTGCAACACGATGCCGCCAAGACGCTTAAGTTCTTCATTTTGGCTCTTGAGACGAGGACAGTTGTGGGTTGTCACCGCACCGACAACGTGCCTCTTGGTGAACTCCCAATCGAACACACCGTATCCGGCAATCGGGTTGTTCACGCCAGAACAGAAGTTGAATATCTCAGACACACGACGAACGATAGCCTCTCCTCCGTTAGGAAGATCAAAGACAAGCTCGTGGTCTCCCGGCTCAAGCTCACGGAACGTCTCGTGACGCGGGAATGTGTCATCGACAACGGTTCTGCCATCGAGCATGACGACGCCCGGCGCAGAAATGTAATGCCAAGCCCTATGTTCGCAGCCAACCGAAAGCGCATGGCGTCCGGGCAGCAGCTTCTTGCGGTAGATTTCCGTACACAGGTTATTGAGCCGTCTCTCTGCGGGTGGAGCCTTCAAGGCAATTTTAAAACCATAAGGGAACACTCGCCGGAAAAGTTCTTCCCCTGTTGATTTCACAACAATCTTTGCCGTCATGTCCCCTCCTGAGGTACCCACGGGAACAGCCAGCCGAATCGGATCTCGTTGAATCGGCAATTCCACTATGCCAACATCTCCAAAGTCAAAGATGGCAACGCAGTCGCTTTCGGAAATGCCATCCGGCATTGTTCCGAAGAAGCGAAACTCAACAGTGCGCTCTCCCTCATGTATTTCATCAAGGCGTGGTGCGATCGGGACAAGACGAATCGTCCGCGCCGCAGAGACAAGTGACGACGTGGATGTATGCCGTGCAGTACACTCATCAGCCGGAGAAAGCCGGATGTCCGCGAATTCGACAAATCCCGAGCTAAGTCCAATTGTATAGAAGATGAGAAAATGCGTATTGGCTTTAGGATAGTCGATCGCCTTTACAGTCCCTTCGATAGTGCGCCAGTCGCACGTTCCACTGGGTAGATCAATTCCGTCGAACACCTCCCACCGGCCAGCCGCGATTCCGATCTGACATGTGGTGAATGCGGCATTCTGCGCTCGGTAGCGAAGGCTGATTCGATAGAGTCCATTAGAGGCCGTTTGGAGGCCCATCTGGCTGACCCCAACCTCAGTTCGCCGCCCAGGCGCAATCCGAATCACAGCAAGCCCATCAGGGCCTCCATCCCTAATGTATCGAACCGTTCCCTCACGCGCATTCCAGTACTGCGGGAACGGAAGCTGATCAGCCTCAAGCCTTCCGTTCAGCACGACATTCTCGCCCATCTGAACGTGTGCCTCGGCAATCCCCACACAGGTTGCACAAACAGCGAACACGACATACGCGCAACATAAAACCAATTTGTGTGACATGATATGAGTTCCTCCTTTAAGCCCAAAGTTATCCTTTGGTTCGCATTGTAGCAAATCGCATTCTCCACAAACAATTCCACTTTAGGGGGCTACTGCCATACTTCT
Source organism: Limosilactobacillus gorillae (assembly GCA_963653155.1). Lineage (GTDB taxonomy): Bacteria > Verrucomicrobiota > Kiritimatiellia > RFP12 > UBA1067 > UBA1731. The sequence continues at coordinate 6,549 of CAVJWR010000057.1, read as the reverse complement.
CCATTTTGATATAATAAGCATCATGCTTTACCTTGCACCATTCCTTTTTGCCAGTAGTCTCATCACTAACTTCACCGAGCTTGCGGCAACCGACACGTCCGAGCTGAGATTCGATCTGACCGGCATTGTTTCGTACTCGTCGAAACGTTTCGGCGGACACATTGCCATAGAGAACCACTCCGGAGCCGTATGCCTGTTCAACGAAACGCAAAATCCATTCCAGATCCCCAATCCAGGCGACATCATACAGGCACGTGGATGGACTGACTTCGGCTCAAATGGGCGAATCCGAAGAAATTGCAAGCGGATAACGACCCTTGGGCACAAAGATGCTCCAAAGCCACACGATGCGTCTCTCGCAGAGCTTTCAGACGGTCGATTTGACAATCGCCTCGTTCGCACGCACTGCACACTGCGCGATATCCTTGTTGATGAAATCGACAAGGGATGTCTTTTTCTCTCACTGGCCGACGGCAACGACAGTCTATATCTGGTTATCCCTCACACATCCGAGAGTGAACGCCACTACCGGTCTATGATTGGCGCGCAAATAGAAATCACGGGCATTTGCATCCAGGCCTTAATCGGCTCAAGGCTTTGGTCTGGCCGCAAACTATGCGTTTCTGATCCATCGGCAATCCGTTTGATCGTCCCCGCTGAAGACGATCCGTTTGATGTACCTAGCATTCGAGATCTGGAAACGCTCCAACCATCACACATTGCCCGCCACGGACGTTGCCGAGCCATCGGCACCGTTCTTGCCGTCTGGCAAAACGGCGAACGTGTCCTGATAGGAAATCATGGCGGTATGCTCACCGAACTGCGCCTGGCGGAACCGCACCCGCCTCGCTGCGGCGATGTCATAGAAGCCGTAGGATTGCCTGCATCCAACCTTTTCAGAATCAATCTGATACGCGCGATGTGGCGATTAACCATGGGCACTCCTGTCAAACAACCAAGCCCCATCGCAACAACTGCCCGCGAACTCCTTGCGAACAACGAAGGAAAACCGCAATTCAACGCAACGCGATACGGCCAGCAGATTCGCCTAAAAGGTGTCGTAAAGGCCGTGTCTACCGAGGAAAGCCACGAGGGACGCATCTATCTCGCAAGCGATGTATTCACCATACCGATTGACATCAGCTCAGTTCCAGACGCCATGAAGCTCGTTGATATCGGATACGAGATAGAAGCGACGGGCATTTGTATCCTTGACAGCGAAAACTGGACCCCATACATAGCATTCCCTCAGATTCAAGGATTGACGCTCGTACTCCGTACGGCCGATGACATTGCCGTTATATCAAGACCACCATGGTGGACTCCTCGTAGACTCATCCTTGCCCTCTTCATTGCCTTTGCCGCGCTGCTTTCAATTTTATTCTGGAACTTGCTTCTACGCAAAGCCATGCGGAGACGTGAACGCCAACTAAAAAAGGAGATCCTCGCGCGTGTAGAGTCCAATTCTAAAGTAAGGGAACGAACACGGCTGGCCGTTGAGCTTCACGACTCTCTTTCCCAAGGGCTGACTGGCGTCTCCATGGAAATCGACGCCGTCTCAAACCTCGCCAACGACCCTGCGGCCCAAGCCAAGCACCTGGCCTACGCCTCGAAATCACTCAAGGCATGCCGCTCAGAGCTAAAGAATTGCATCTGGGACTTGCGTAACGATGCCCTCGACGAGATTGAAATAGACGAGGCAATCCGGCGCACCCTGCTCCCACTCGGAAATTCAGCCTCTTTTTCCGTCCGCGTCAACGTTCCTCGCGAACGCCTATCCGACAACACAACATATGCCATATTGCGTATCGTGCGTGAACTTGCCTCCAATGCCTTACGCCATGGCCATGCATCCCGCATTAGAATCGCCGGCTGCCTTGATGGCGATGAGTTCCACCTTTCAGTACGTGACAACGGTTGCGGCTTCGATCCCCGTAACTGCCCTGGTTTCGACGAAGGGCATTTCGGGCTTCAAGGCATTCGAGAGCGTACAAAGAAGCACAATGGCACGTTTGACATAGCAAGCAGCTCCGGACATGGAACGTACGCCACGTTATCATTTCAACTTGTTGACGAAAGCGACGAAAGAGAGGATTAGTGATTAGTGAAACGCATTCGCATTCTCATTGTCGATGACCACGCCATCGTCCGCACCGGTCTACGGTCACTCCTCAACACCCAACCTGATATGCAAGTCGTCTCCGAAGCCGATGACGGCATCAGCGCTCGCGACGAGGCGTGTCGCCACAAACCAGATGTCGTTGTCATGGATCTCATGATGCCGAAAATGGACGGGGCCGCTGCAACGCAGGAAATATTGTCGGTACGGCCACAGACGCGCATTCTGCTGATAACCAGCGCCGGCGCTGCGGACGGCATCGCACGAGCATTGCACAACGGTGCCGCCGGCGCACTACTAAAAAGCGAAGACAACAACGCACTTATTAATGCGATTCGCCATGTCGCCTGCGGTGAGACTGTAGTCTCGCAAGAACTTCACGAACTTCTTTGCGACTCTTCTCCCCGTCACGCGCTCACAGACCGCCAAATGTCAATTCTCGAATTGATCGTCAGAGGCTTTTCAAACCGCGACATTGCAGACTGCCTCAAAATCCGCGTCGACAGCGTCAAAAAACATGCCAACCAAATCTATGAGAAGATAGGGGCGGCAAACCGCGCAGAAGCCGTCGGCATCGCCCTCAAAAAGCATTTGTTGAAGATATGACAACCCGGCAAGCCTGATCGTGCAGCGTCGCCAACCCTTACAACGGCGAGGCGCCGTCGCTACAGTAAGATGCCGCCATCGCTATCGGAAAACGGCGCGGCAATAGATTCCCGACGGGCACGGAAGGGATCTGCCCTCAAGGAGCATTTCGCCTGTCTCTATCTTGGCGGACGGAAACTGCTGGCCGATTATGTTCGCCGCCACCGTGCAGGACAGGCCCGGCGTGTGCGACGAGAACAGCACAAACAGCGGAGTGTCCGAAAGCATTCCCTTCACGAGCGAGAGTGTCTTCTTCAAGTCGCGCTCTATCTTGTACATCTCCCCATTCGCGCCACGGCCAAACGTGGGCGGGTCGAAGACCACGGCATCGTAGCGGCGGCCACGCCTGATCTCGCGTTCCATGAACTTGTGCGCATCGTCCGTTATCCAACGGATCGGATGTTCCTTCAGGCCGTTCAGCGCCGCATTGTCCCTCGCCCATTGGACCATGCCCTTCGAGGCATCAAGGTGGCACACCGAAGCGCCGCCAAGCGCCGCCGCCATCGTGCTTCCGCCCGAATACGCGAAGAGATTCAGCAGGGATGGGGCAGGGCCTCCCTTTGAACGCATTTGTACGGCGTTGCGCATCATCTCTCGGATCCACTTCCACTGGGCCCGCTGTTCAGGGAAGATGCCAAGGTGGCCAAAATCGGTGCCGCTCAGGCGAAACCTTATTTCGGCTGTCTCGATTGTCCACTCCTTCGGCAGTGCCCCGCGATTGTGCCAATGATTCCCGTCCTCGCGGTCGAATGTAGCCGTCGCACGATTCCACGCCATCGGGTTTTCCGGCTGCCACAGCGCCTGTGAACAGGGACGGACAAGCGAAACGTTACCGAAACGCTCGTATTTCCTTCCATTGCCGGAATCCATCAGCTCATAATCGTCGGACATCGTCAACCTCAACAGTATCTGCGTTCCACGCGATTGCCAAACGAGCATATTATGTCGTAGGCATGCGTTCCCTTGAGTGCCGCCCAGTCATCGGGCGTTATGGCGAATTTCCCCGAACCGCCAAGCGCAATCACCTCGTCACCGGGCTTCACGTCGGGCACCTTCGAGACGTCAACGGTCGTGTAGTCCATTGAAATGCGTCCGATGACGGGACACGGCACTCCGCCAATCAGCACATGCCCACGGTTCGTCAGTGCCAACGGCAAGCCGTCCGCATAGCCTGCGGAAATCGTCGCGACCCGTGTCGGCTTCGAGAGACACCATGTGCGGCCGTAGCCAAGAGTCGTCCCAGCAGGCAGAAGACGAACCTGCGCTACGCGCGTCTTGAGCGTAAGCACCGATTCTAGCCTGAGGGCGCGACGTCCGTTCGGGTCGAAACTGCCATGGAGATTGATGCCCGTGCGCACGATGTTGAACGGCGGCCTACGCGCGGCGGGGAAATTGTTGATCGCGTCCGAGGCGGCAATGTGTACCTTCCTGAAAGTGATGCCGTCCCGCGCGACATCCCTCAATATGGACTTGAACACGGCAATCTGGTCGTTGGCGAATCCATCGGCAGGATCGTAGGCCGTGGGGCAATGCGAGAATATTCCCTCGCAGTCGAGGTTGCGCAACGTCTTCACCTCGCGTATCGCCTGCGGCGCATCTGCCGCCAATATGCCGAGGCGTCCCATTCCGGTATCAATCTTGAAATGTACCGTGGCCTTGCGCCCAACCTTCTTCGCGGCCCGATCTATGAGCTTTGCCGTAAGCACATCGATGACGGGCAACGTAACCCCGGCCTCCACCATGGGCTCTATCTCGTCAGGCAGGACAGACGAAAGTATCTGCACGGGCTTGCCGAACGGCAACAGCTGTAGAGCCTCATGCGGCTCTGCGACGCCAAAGCCGACGCAGCCTGACTTTGCCAATGCGGCGGCGTACGGCTCAACTCCAAGCCCATAGGCGTTGGCCTTCAGCACACACAACACCTTCGCCGGCTTCACGGCCTCGGCGATCTTGCGATAGTTGGCGCGAAGACGGCCAATGTCCACCTCTACCCAAACACGCCTCTGAAGCGAATGACTCATATCCACACGCCCCGCCTTAACCTACTCCATGTCGCAGCAAACCGGAATCAGAAGACTTCACTTGCCCACGCCTATGCTCTCAGGCTTTACGCCGTTGGCTTCAAAGCCAGCTTTCGCAATGGCCATCTCGATGTTCTTCTTCGCGAGCTGCATTGAATCGTAGCGCAGGAATAGCTTCTTGGAAGCGCGGTCGAACCTGAACGAAGACTTGTCGATGCCGCCAAACATCGCAAGCGACTGCCTGATGGCAGACTCGTTGTCCGCCGTCAATGCGGGGATCGACACCTCAAAGTCGCGCACGTCGGTGCGGCGACAGCCCGAAGATAGTGCGCATGCCGCAATGGCGGCAAGAACGACCGCCACTCTAAGATTTCCCCCAAAAGATGCCTTGACCATATTTTGCCGTCCTTTCATAAAACCGCCACGCCAATCCAATTGCGACACTTGCCCCGCAACGGCTATTGCCTCGCCGTGAATATGGCCGTGACCGCGTAGTACGGATCGCTCGTGTACCTGCATCCAAGCCGGCGAAGCCCGGCCTCGTCGCCTGGCGTGGCCATGTGTGTCATGTGCACCTCGCAGCCGCGCAGTTCGTTCAGCTTCTCCGCCGCAATCGCCGCCGCAGGGTTCGTCGCGCAGGAAATCGCAAGCCCTATCAGGGCCTCATCCAGATTCAGCGACGTGTATGCGCCCTTTAGTATGTCGTGCTTGACGTGCGTAATGGACTGGATTATGGACTGGGCTATGAGCGGGATCTGCTCCGGGATTCCGGCGAGCAGCTTTATCGCATTGAGCATCATCGCCGCGCAGGCATGGAGATCGTCGGAATTGCGCCCCGTCACTATTCGCCCATCATGCAGACAGATCGCGGCGCCGGACACGATGTTTCCGCCAGCCTTGCCCTTGCCGGCATCCTTTGCGATCTGCGCCGCCTGACGCGCGGCGACCACTGGCACCCGGTCCTCCGTCTTGAGACGCGGCCATCCGTGAAATCGCACTGGTAGCGGAGGAACCTGCGTATCACCTCCTGCTTGGAGGCCTCCCGCACTACGCCATCGTCGATTATGCCGAAACCTATGCGGTTGACGCCCATATCCGTAGGGGACTTGTACGGACACTCGCCCTTTGTCATGCGCTCCCATATCGCCTTGAGGAGCGGGTAGGCGTCAACGTCACGGTTGTAGTTGACGGATGTCTTCCCGTACGCCTGAAGGTGGTACGGATCGATCATGTTGCAGTCCTTGAGATCGACCGTCGCCGCCTCATACGCCACGTTGAGCGGATGCTCCAATGGAAGGTTCCACACCGGAAACGTCTCGAACTTCGCGTATCCGGCCTTGCCGCCACGGCGGTACTCGTGGTATATCTGGGAAAGGCACGTGGCAAACTTCCCTGATCCCGGACCCGGCGCGGTGACGACAACGATGGGACGCTCCACCGGGACGTACTCGTTCTTGCCGTATCCGGCCTCCGAGACGATCGTCTCGATGTCAGCCGGATAGCCCTGCGTAACATAATGGTACCATACGCTTATGCCCTGCATCTCCAGACGTTTGCGGAACTGCTGGGCCGCTATTTCGCCAGTATACCGCGTAATCACGACGCCGCGCACGAGAAGTCCAAGCGCGGAAAGGTCGCCTATGAGCTTCAGGGCATCATCCGCATATGATATCCCGAAATCCGCCCGCATCTTCTTGTGCTCGATGTCGCCGGCATAGATGGCAAGGATGATCTCGGCCTGATCCTTGAGCGACTGGAGAAGCC
>CAVJWR010000056.1:0-20975 GCA_963653155.1 Limosilactobacillus gorillae | reverse complement strand
GAACTGGAGGCCGCGAAGAAACGCCTCGACGTCCCCGAATCGCGGCCACACCTTCACGAAGAAGAAATCCACTTCCCAGCCGAGACGCCTGAAGAGCGAAATGTACACGCGGTTGCGCGAGTACCCCGGATCGAACCTTCCCCACCAAAGCACTCTCTTCTTCGCCATGAGTCTTCTCCCGTCAGAGTGCGTCAAACGCGCCGGAAGCGAATTTCGCGCCGTCCGCATTCACCCGCGCCATCTCGGCGGCGAGGTCTATCGAAGGCGCATCCGGCTCCGCAGAATCGCCTTTTCTCGGCTTGAGTGGCTTCGACTGGCACTCGCGGATGGAAAGCGATATGCGGTCGCGCTCCCAATCCACGGAAAGCACCTTTACCGTCACGTAGTCGCCAGGCTTTACGTAATTCTCCGGGGACATCACCTTGTCCCAGGAGATCTCGCGAACAGGCACCAGCCCCTCCATGCCGCCAATGTTGACGAATGCGCCGAACGGAAGGACCTTCGTGACCTGCCCGTTCAGCGTCTGCCCCTCTTCAAGCGAATCGCGCAGCTCCTCCTTGAGGGCCTGCTGCTCAAGCTCAAGTTCGGCACGACGGCTGACAACGAGGTTGACGCCACGATCGTCTGCGCTGTACTCCTGCACCTGGAAAAGAAGCGTCTCGCCGACATATACTGCACCCGGCTTGCGGAAACGGTCTATCTGGCTGAACGGACAAAATGCGCGTTGGCCCTTTACGGTGACCTCGTAGCCGCCCTTCACTTCCTTTTCGACCTTGCCCTCTATCGGGTCGCCCGCCTCGAATGCCGCCCTAATGGACGAATCCAGAGGATTCTTCGGCGCCTCTGCGTCAACGGCCTCCCCTTCCTGCTCAGAAGCGACCTTAAGTGCGGCGCGACGCTTGTCTGGATCGGCCTCAACGCTCTTGAAGTCATTGAACGAACCCGGGAACTTGAATCCCGGACGGAACGTCTTCATCTGGTCGCTGACCATGGCTCCGAAATCAAACTTGTCTTCACTCATATCGTCAACCTGTTGCCTTCCAACTTGCTTTCTCTTCTTTATTTGGCGCAAATTATACCACAAACCGTCACTTCTTCGGCTCTGGCGCCGTACCCTTGTTCTTGTTGCGCTGGGGGAACTTCGGCCTGAACGGATTTACGGCTCCATTGTCACCAGCCGCTGCCGTACGGGCAGTCATATAGCCCAGAATCGCCTCCTTGCCTTCAAGTTCATCCAAGCCTATGAGTTGCGTGAACGACGCATCCGAGATGCCTTCTTTCACAAGATAGAACTTCACTCCCCTATCGCCGTCCGGCAGCCAAAGCTTGCGGCCTCTCGGAATCTCCCCTCCTGCGGCGGCTTTGGCGGCCTCGATATCCTCTGCGTTAGGACGGAAACGCAGTGCCGCCGACGAAACCGCCAGCACATCTTCGGCACGGGCCGTCTCCACCGAGATGTTCGCGGTCATGCCCGGAAACAGCAGGGACTCCTTGTCGTCGTTCACCGCATCTATTATGATCGGATACGTGACCACGTTGTTTTCGGTGGTGGCGGCAAGGCGCACCTGTCGCACCTTGCCTCGGAACGTCTTCCTGTAGGCATCGGCTGTGAACGTAACATCCTGACCCTCGCGTATCATGCCCACATCGGCCTCTGGCACTGTCGCCTCCACCTGTATGCGGCTCAAGTCCTCGGCGATCGTCAGCAACGGCACGGCGTTCATCGACGAGACTACCGTCTGCCCCTCATCCACGCTCCGCTCTATCACTGTGCCGTCCACAGGCGACACTATCGTGCAGTAGTTGAGGTTTGCCTTAGCCTGGTCTACGCTCGCACGGCTCTGCTCGACTTGTGCCTTCGCCTGCTCAAGGGCGGCAAGGGCCACGTCGCGGACCTCAAGAGCATTGTCGTAGTCAGCCACCGACGCAAGCTGCTTCTGCGACAGGGTGTGCTTCCTCGCGAGCGTCTTCTCGGCAAGCTTGAGCGCCGCCTCGCACTTCTTCACGTTCGCCTCGTTCGCATGGAGTTGTGCCAAGGCGCTCTTGTACTGCGCGTCATAGACCTGCGGATCGATCAGCGCGACCACTTGGCCATTCGTGACAAGCGAGTTGTAGTCGACGAACAGCTTGATGATCTTGCCGTTAACCTGAGCGCCAACCTCAACCTTCTTGATCGGCTCCACCGTACCCGTGGCCTCCACCGTCTTCACGATATCCGTCTTCGCTATCGGGGAAAGCCTGAACTTCGGCCCCTCCTTCTTCGAGAACTGCTCGCTACACCCAGCGATCGCCGCCAAAACCAATGCCGCAAGAAACTTCATCATCCCCTCCTGTATGTCAATCGCCCTCTCGTACCGTCTCGTGGTAGTAGAGCGGTTCGCCGCCGACAAGCCGCGTTATCCGGGCCTCGGCAAGCTGTCCCTCGTAAAACGCCTTTACGCGCTGGCCAAGGGCCGTAGCGTAATCCGCCACCGCATCCGCATAGTCTATGCGCGAAGCATCGCCCACCCGATACTGTTCGTCCGCGACGCGAAGGTTTTCGCGGGCCTGACGCACGGACGTACGCGCGGCGGCAAGGGACGCGATCGCGTCATCCCTCTCGGATACGGCAACGGCTATGTCTCGCGAGAGCGACAGCTCTGCGGACTCGACATCCATCCTCGCGGCCCGCATGTGCACGACCGCCGCATCCACTGCGGTCGTCTTTCTCCATCCAAGGAACAGGCTTTGTGCCGCGTCGAATGCCCAACTCCAGTTCCATGCCGGATCCGCAAAGTTGAACGAACTCGAAAGCCTAAGCTCCGGGAACAGGTCTGAGACGGCCCAATCGACATCGCTGATCGCCGCCCTCAGCTGGGCACGCTTCGCCATTAGGGCAGGCGAGTTCGTACGGGCGAACAGCAATGCCTCTGCCGCAGTGAACGTGGAAGTCTCAAACTCCTTGAGCGTCTGGCCAAGCCCATCCTTCGCCACCGCAAGCACGTCTTCACGGGAAGCGCAATCCACCGACAGGCCAAGTGACTTCAGAAATTCCGCCGCAGCGGTCACTGTGCTGTTCGACGCCGAAATGCGGGCCTGCACCGCCTCGGAAAGATCAAGGCGGGCACGCAGCACGTCAAGCAGCTTCGCCTCTCCATTCGCGAAGCGGTTCGTCGCCTGCGAAAGGTGGTGCATGCACTCCCACTCGTTCGTACGGGCGACATCAAGCAGGGCATCCTTCATCAGCAGCGTGAAATACGATGTGGACACATCCTCGAACACACCGAGCCTCGTCTCGCCCAAGGTGGCCTCTGCGGCAATGAGATCCTCTACGGCCGCCTTGAAGTCGGCATCGTAGCGACCAAAGTCCAACAGCAAAATGTCCAGACTCACGGCACTACTGAAGCGGCCTGTGTTGCGCCAAGAGAAATGCGAACCGCCGTTTGCCGTGGATTGCCCGTATCTGGCCGACGCCGTGAGGTTCGGCATGAACGGCTTTCCGCTCTCGACCGTCCTGATCGCCATCAGCCGCTCCTCCACCGACAGCAGCGCGGATATCACCTCCGGACGGTTTGTCATGGCGAAATCCACGAACTCCGGCAGCTGGTATCCCACAAGGCTTACTTTCGGGCGTTCCGATGCCTCGCCCATGGACTCCGGCGAGGCCGCCGGCAGCACTTCCGCCTTGGCCTGCTCCGCGTTATGCAACGTGCCGCAAGACGATGCGACAAGCCCCATGGCCGCAAACGGCATCGCCCGAAACAGCGGTTTTGCAATGCGAAGCAGTCTGCGGATCATGTCGTCATCTCCCGTGTTAGAAGTCGAGGTTGCGTACGTTCAGCGCATTGCTCTCGATGAACTTGCGCCGGGGCTCCACTTCGTCGCCCATGAGAAGCGTGAACATCTGGTCGGCCTTGACGGCATCGTTCAGCGTAACGCGCAGCATATGCCGCTTCTCAGGATTCATCGTCGTGTCGAACAGCTCGGGCGGATCCATTTCGCCGAGGCCCTTGAACCGGTAGATTGAAAGCCCCTGCTTGCCATGCGTACGCACCTGGTCGAGCAGACCGGGAAGCATCCCGCCGAAATAATCGTCCTTGGTGAAGCCCATGCCCTCAAGCGACTGGAACTGCTTGTGGAGCATCGATGCGCCCGACCCGACGGCGGCAGAATCGTCCAAAAGCTCCTTCGGCTTGTACCCACGTTCCTCCACTGCCTTTGAGGTCATCTCTATCTCGGCAAGGAGACGCATCAGGGCCGTAGCCGCCTCCTTTGACAGTGGCTGGCCATCCTTGCCCTTCACCTCGAAATCGTCCAGACCGAGCGTAAGTAGCTTCTCGGTGAGCTCGCCATCCGTAAGCACATACTCGGATCTCTTCTTGCGCTCAACCTTGTAGAGCGGCGGCTGCGCGAGGTACAGGTAGCCCTTCTCGACGAGCTCCGGCATCTTCCGGTAGAAGAACGTGAGGAGCAATGTGCGGATGTGTGCGCCATCGACATCGGCATCGGTCATGATCACGATCTTGTGGTAGCGAGCCTTGGAGATGTTCCACTCCTCCGCAAATCCACAGCCGATCGCGGTGATGAGGGTGCGGATTTCGGCATTCGCGAGCATCCTGTCCACCCTCGCCTTTTCCACGTTCAGCACCTTGCCTCTAAGCGGCAGGATCGCCTGGGTCCGGCGATCCCGTCCCGTCTGCGCGGAACCGCCTGCGGAGTCGCCCTCCACGAGGAACAATTCCGTCTTGGCCGGGTCGCGTTCGGAGCAGTCGCGCAGCTTTCCGGGCAGCGAAAGCCCGTCCATCACGCCCTTGCGGCGGGTTGACTCGCGGGCGGCGCGGGCGGCCTCCCTTGCGCGGGCCGCGAGAAGCGTCTTCTCGATGATCGTCTTGGCGACGGCAGGATTCTCCTCGAAGAACGTCATCAGCTTGTCGCTGACGATGGATCCGACGATGCCCTCCACCTCGCCATTGCCGAGCTTCGTCTTCGTCTGCCCCTCGAACTGCGGCTGCGGAACCTTCACGCTCACGATTACGGTAAGGCCCTCGCGCATGTCGTCGCCAGTGAGGCTATCCTTTTCCTTGATCAGCTTGGCGTCGGCTCCATACTTGTTGATTGTGCGCGTGAGCGCCGCCCGGAACCCGGATAGGTGGGTGCCACCCTCGATCGTGTGGATGTTGTTGCAGTACGTCTGCTCGATCGTCGAATACGTCTCCGTGTACTGCATCGACACCTCGGCGGCGATTGGCACGCCAGACGAGTTTGCCTTCTCCCCCTCGAAGTGTATGATCGGCGAAAGCGGCTTCTTGTTCTGGTTGAGATACCCCACAAACTCGTCGATACCGCCCTCGTAGTGGAATGTTTCCTCGTGATGGGATTCGCCCTCGTCGTCGCGGAAATGTATCTTCACGCCCTTGTTCAGGAACGCAAGCTCGCGCAGTCGGGCGCAAAGTATCTCCCACTTGAACGCATGGCACGAGAAGATAGTGTGGTCAGGGAAGAACGTGACCTTTGTGCCCGTCTCGTCGCCGCATTCGCCAACGACCTCAAGCGGCTTCGTGACGTGCCCTCGCGAAAACTCGATGTGGTGGATCTTGCCTCCACGCTTCACTTCAACCTTCATCCAGTCGGAAAGGGCGTTTACGCACGATACGCCTACGCCATGCAGGCCACCCGACACCTTGTAGTTGGAGCCGTCGAACTTGCCGCCGGCGTGGAGGACGGTGAGAACCACCTCAATCGCCGGGCGATGCTGCGTGGGATGCATGTCAACGGGGATGCCGCGACCGTTATCCTGCACCGTGAGGGAACCATCCGGATTGATCGTGACGTCGATCATCGAGCAATAGCCGGCAAGGGCCTCGTCAATCGAATTGTCCACCACCTCGTACACAAGGTGGTGATACCCGCGCTCGCCAGTGTCGCCGATGTACATCGCGGGACGCTTGCGAACCGCCTCCATGCCCTCCAGCACCTGGATGTTGGCGGCATTGTAGTTTGACGGCTGCGCACCCTGCGCAGGATTTTCGACGGATTCCGTTGCGTTATCTTCTTCGGACATTTCTCTCTTCCCCTAAAAAGTTTACATATTATACCAAAGCGCCACCCCACACGCAAGGCAACCGCGCACCCGAAAACACTCTTCGCGGCATCCGCCCAGAAAGCAAGAAACCCCCGTAAATACGGGGGTTTCCCACAAGTCCGACAATGGCGCCCCTGGCAGGATTCGAACCTGCTACCCTCAGTTTAGGAAACTAATGCTCTGTCCTAATGAGCTACAGGGGCTAAATGAGCAACAAAACGGTGCGTATTATACCACAAGGAAGCCATCTGCGGAATCAAAAGATCAATCCATTGCAGAATGCGCAGATCATTTCCATGCACGGATACACCTCTCAGAAATCGCCGCCGCAAGGGAAGCTGCCAACGCCAAGACAAAAGTCATGATTCGCTTCATAATATAATGCGCGTCATGCCACGTGCCGGCAAATTAAGATGGTCGGGGCGGCGGGATTTGAACCCACGACAACCTGCGCCCAAGGCAGGTGCGCTACCAGACTGCGCTACGCCCCGTAAAATCAATCAAGCAGAAGCAGGATTTGAAGCCCCTTCGACTTTCTTGTGCATCTCGTATTCGGCTATTCGGCGCGAGATCTCGCCGGTCACATCATTCTTTGTGGCAAGCACACCAACGCGAATCGCATGGTAGATTGCCTTGTGTGACGAAGCCCCGTGCGTTATTATCACGGAACCTGGCACCCCAAGAAGTGGAGCGCCGCCATATATCTCAGGATCCATCTGGCTCTTGAGGGACTTGAACGCCCCCAACAGAAGAAGCGATCCCAACATCCTCACAAAGTTGCCCCTGAACTCACGCTTCATCCAGTAGCTCATGGCATGAGCCACAGACTCGGTCGTCTTCAGCACAACATTGCCGACAAATCCATCGCACACGACAACATCCGTGCGCCCCTGAAACAGGTCGTGCCCTTCCACATTTCCGCGGAAGCCAATGGAATCAACCTTTTTCAGCAGGCCGAACGCCTCTTTCGTGAGCTCATTGCCCTTGCAATCCTCAGTGCCAATGGAAAGCAGACCCACCAATGGCGTAGTCCTGTTCAGCACAGCATGGGAATATGCGCTTCCCATGATTGCGAACTGGACAAGCCATTCAGGATGGCAATCCATGTTTGCGCCAGCATCCAGAAGCAGAAGCGGACGCCGAGGCAACCGGGTGGGAAGAACCGTCGCTATCGCAGGCCGCTGGACTCCGCGAATGCGACCCAACGTAAGGATCGCGCTCGTGGCTACAGCACCGGAATTGCCCGCCGAGACGAAGCAATCTGCGCGGCCCTCCTTTACGAGACGCATCGCGACGTTGATGGAGCAATCCTTCTTGTGGCGCACGGCATCCACCGGAGCCTCATCCATCTCCGCAACATCAGGAGCATGGACGATCTCAAGCCGGCCATCAACCAGTGCCGCGTTCAGCTTTGCGCTCAAAGACGGCTCGAACTTGCTGCACGCCTCATCAATAAGATCCCTGCGGCCGACAAGAAAGACCTTGACATCCTTCATGTCGGTGGCCGCGACAATGCCGCCCTGAACTATCTCGCCAGGCGCCTTGTCCCCGCCCATTGCATCCAATGCAATCCGCGTCATTGATCCAACCCCTGAAAACTTACTTCGCCGTTACGCTGAGAACCTTACGGCCATTGTAGGTTCCGCACTGGGGGCACACATGGTGCGCCTGCTTCATTCCACCGCAGACCGGGCAAGGCTGAACCGAAGCGAGAATAGCCTTTTCGTTCTGCGCAACGCGCTGACGCTTGCGCATCTTTGACTTTTTATGTTTGGGCGATGCCATTTTACTTTACCCTTTCCTTAAGTTGTCAAGAACATCCCAACGCGAATCGGGTGCCTCTTTCTCCATTTTCTCTATTCCCGGACAATCTTCGCGACAGACCGGATAAGTCGATAAGTTGAGTAGTATACTCTCTCTGAGCTCCGCAGTCAAATCAATATATTCGATTTTCTCATTCACGGCGATGCTCGTCGTGAAATCGGGCACCTTGACGGTGAAATCGAAATCCTTTCCGCAACGTGAACACGCAGCCTCGAAATCCTGTTCCAGCCTGCCGCGCACCAGAAGCTCCGAACCGAAAAGCTGTACGCCGAGTTCGTAGCGCAAGCCGGCAAAGGGCTTCAGGAACTCGTCCTCAATGCCGTAGATGGAATCGTCAAGCACCCCAGACAGCTCTTCGCCATCCTTGCCAATGCTCGCCAGATAGACTTTCAGCTCAGTATCCACCCAAGCCTACCCTTTCAGCCTCGCCAATACGGCTGGCGTCACCATTGACGACACGTCTCCGCCATAGCGCAAAATCTCGCGCACCGTAGAGGCGGTCACGTATGCAAGGTTTTCGCTCGGCATCATGAAGAGAGTCTCGATCTCTGGAGCCATTTTGCGGTTAGTGAGCGCCATCTGGAATTCGTACTCGAAATCAGAATAGACGCGAACCCCCCGTATTACCGTCGAGACATGGCGCGTACGGCAGAAATCAACGAGCAGCGTATCGAGTTTCTCTACGGAGACGTTCTTGAGCCCGGCAAGTTCCACATCTTCCCGGATCATCGCCATGCGCGCATCGCAGTCAAACATCGCGCCCTGCTTCGAGCTTGTCGCCGCAACGGCAACAACGAGCCGATCATAAAGCGCAGCCGCCCGCCTAACGAGGTCGAAATGGCCTAACGTCATCGGATCGAACGTACCAGGATATACTGCAACTCGCTCCATGCCAATCAGAACTCAAGCGCTTCGTACATCATGTCCAGGAACTCCGCATACGTCATGCGGGTCTGCTTCATGGAATCGCGCTCGCGCACGGTGAAAGTGCCGTCCTGGACAGTCTGCGCATCGACAGTGATGCACCAAGGCGTACCCGCCTCGTCCTGGCGCCGATAGCGGCGACCGATAGCGCCGGACACATCCCACATCACGTTTACCTTCTTGCGCAACTTCCCGAATATCTCATGGGCAATGCGGTCTTGGTCGGGATCCTTCTTTATGAGCGGGAAGATCGCGACCTTGATGGGCGCCGCCTTCGGAGAAAAGTGCAGTACGGTGCGCACATCTTCCTTGCCGCTCTCGTCCGTAAGCTTCTCCTCCTCATATGCTTCGCATAGAAGCGCAAGCATGAGACGGTCAACACCGGCGGAAGGTTCAATCACGTGCGGAACATACTTGCCGTCAAAAAGATTTCTGCAGAACGCCTCAGCGGCAATCGGATCCTTGCCACGAGCCACCCAATCCTTCTGCACCTTCTCGATGAATGCCGCCCTCGCAGCCTCATCCATCTTCTTCGCGGCCTGCTTGAGCGGATCATCGAACACCATCTGGCTTTCGCCAGAATTCTTCTGGTGCTGAGTAAGGTCAAAATCGCTTCTTGCCGCGATTCCCTCCAATTCCTGCCGCCCAAACGGAAAATCATACTCAATGTCGACGCAAGCCCTCGCATAGTGCGCAAGCTCATCCGGCTTCTGCCAATACTCGACAAACCTATCTGGCGGCAATCCCATAGCGGCAAGGAATTTCTTGCGCTGCTCCACCCAATACTTGTGCCAAACCTCCCAACCCCAGTCATCCTGCACAGTGCCATCAAGATCAGGATTGTCGGCAAGGGTCTTAACCCTGCCATACAGGATCTCTACCGCCTCGTCGGGACGGATGAAGAACTCAAGCTCCATCTGCTCAAACTCGCGGCTACGGAACGTGTAGTTGCGCGGAGTGACTTCATTGCGGAAGCTTTTGCCCATCTGGGCGATTCCGAACGGCACCTGCTGACGCGATGTCGCCAGCACGTTCTGGAACTGTACGAAGATCGCCTGGGCCGTTTCCGGACGGAGGTAGGCGACGTTCGATGGATCGTCTATCGGGCCGACAACGGTCTTGAACATGAGGTTGAACGGCTTCGGCTCCGTCATTTCGCCGCCACAGTACGGACACGAGAGCGTACCTTCGGGATTGTGCGGCACAGGCTTTTTCTTCTGTTCCGCCAAGATGTCGCCGATCTGGTCGGCCCGCATGAGCTTCTTACACTCCTTGCACATCGTCATCGGATCCGCAAAGGTATCGAGATGCCCAGAAGCCTTCCATACTTTCGGGTGCATGATTATGGTGGCATCCAATCCGGCGACATCGCTTCTGCCGCGAACGGTGAACTGCCACCACGCCTGCTTGACGTTCTGCTTCAATTCACAGCCGAGAGGGCCATAATCCCAAAAGCCAGGCATTCCCCCATAAATCTCGGAAGAATGGTAGATGAATCCACGGCGCTTGCACAACGCCGCAAGAGGTTCGAGACTCGACTTGTTATCTTCAGCCATGACAGATGCTATTCCTCAAATCAAAAACGCGGTAATTCTATCAAAATCCACGTCCCCATTCAAGCGGAACGGAATCAGAACAGGTTGCGTCCGCAGCATTTCTTGTATTTCTTGCCGCTTCCGCACGGGCACGGATCGTTCCGGCCCACGCGCGGCGCACCCTGCGCAGATGGCTGCCCCGCCATGGGCGGCATTCCGCCTCCACGCTGCGGAGCGGCATGCACGCGATCTGGCGAAACACCCATAAGAGCGGCGAAAGCCTCTTTCGCTGACACTGGCCCAGTCGCCTTCGCATCCTGCGATGCCGCAGCTGGACGTCCGCCAGACGATGCGGGAATGGCGGCATCGCCATTCTGCGCATCGAACTGGTCTGCATTCGTTCTGGCCGTGGCAAGCATCCTGCGAACCGTCCTCACGGTTGCGGCGCGGAACTCTCCCATCGCGACCTCGGTCTTTATGGCATTCATCAGCTGCTCAAACATGTGGAACGCTTCGCGCTTGTACTCAATGAGCGGATCGCGCTGTCCGTATGCGCGCAGATTCACGCCTTGGCGCAGGTCATCCATCGCACGGAGATAATCCTGCCACTGCCTGTCAATGGCATCCAGAAACACGCCCCGCTCCATGAACGGCAGTACCTGCTGGTCTTCGGCGGCACACTTTGCCTCATATGCCTCCTCCACGCGCTTCATTACGAGTTCCCCTGCCGCCTGAGGCTGCCCCATGAACGGCCGCAGCTCATCATCCGTGACGGACACCGGGAACGTGACCCCAAGCCAGTCGGAGAATGCCGGGAGATCGCCATCCTTGGCATCAAAGAGATATTTTTCCGCCTGCGTGAGGATCAAGTCGTTCATCACGTCAAGGATCGTGCTGTGAACCGTAGCCTGATCGCCGCGCAGGATCGTCCCCCTAAGCTCATATACGATGGAACGCTGCTTGTTCATCACATCATCGTACTCAAGCGTACGCTTGCGGACTGCGTAATGCTGCTGCTCAACGCGCCTCTGGGCAGTCTCGACCGACTTGTTAAGCCAACGGTGCTCCATCACCTCGCCCTCCTTGAGACCGAGCCGGAGCATTATGCCGGAAAGCTTCTGTGAACCGAAAAGGCGCATCAATTGGTCTTCGAGCGAAATGAAGAACTGCGATGAGCCGGGATCGCCCTGACGCGAACACCGTCCGCGCAGCTGACGGTCGATGCGGCGAGACTCGTGCCGCTCCGATCCAAGCACATGAAGCCCGCCAAGCTCAACTACGCCCGGCCCCAGCTTGATGTCGGTTCCACGGCCCGCCATGTTTGTGGCGATCGTCACTGCGCCCTTATGTCCGGCCATCGAGACGATCTCGGCCTCTCGCGCATGGTTCTTGGCGTTCAGCACCTCATGCGGTATGCGGGCCAGCTTAAGCATGCGAGACAGCACCTCGGACGTATCCACCGTCATGGTGCCGAGCAGTATCGGCTGTCCTTTGGCGTGGCGCTCCGCGACATCCGCGATGATGGCCTTGTATTTCTCGCGCTGCGTACGGTATATCTGGTCGTTGCCGTCAATCCGCTTCACCGGCTTGTTCGTCGGGATAGTGACGACCCCCAACTTGTAGATGTCCTTGAATTCGCGAGCCTCGGTCTCCGCCGTGCCGGTCATGCCGGCGAGCTTGCTGTAAAGACGGAAGTAATTCTGGATCGTTATCGTCGCAAGCGTCTGGCTCTCCTTCTCGATCTCTACGGACTCTTTGGCCTCGACGGCCTGGTGCAACCCGTCAGACCAGCGGCGACCCGGCAGGATTCGCCCGGTGAACTCGTCCACGATGTACACGTGGTTGTCCTGGACGACATAGTCCACATCCCGCTCATACAGGCAATACGCGCGAAGAAGCTGATCCACTACGTGCACACGCTGCGACCGCTCCATGAACGATGCCTGTATCGAGCTTTTCCGCTCGATGCGCTCCTGCTCGGAAAGCGTCTTGTCCCCGTCTATCTCACTCATGGCGCTCGCGAGGTCGGGGATAACGAACATCTTCGGATCCTTGGGGTTCATCTTGTCGCATCCGAGATCCGTGAGGGACACTTCACGGGTGCGCTCGTCAATCGTGAAGTAAAGCTTTTCGCGAAGCGCAATCCCCTCCTGCTTCCTCATCTCGGAAAGCATCTGCATCTCGACGTCCTCGTGGAGCTTGCGCACGTTTGGATCCTCGAACATGTGAAGCATCTGCTTGTGCTTTGGCATCGAGTGGTACACCTGGTATATCCTGCGCTTGCACTCTTCCGTGTCGCCTGCTGCAAGGGCCTTTTTCGCCTGCGCGACAAGTTCGTTGCACTGCTGGGTCTGTACCCGGACAATAGACTCCACGAGCGGCTTCAGCTCATTGTACTGAGCACTGGTGGATACCGTGGCCGGACCGGATATGATGAGAGGCGTCCTCGCCTCGTCTATGAGGATGGAGTCCACCTCGTCGACAATGGCGAAGTTGTGTCCGCTCTGCACGACCTGTTCAGGCTGCACAGCCATGCCGTTGTCGCGCAGATAGTCGAACCCGAACTCCGAGTTCGTCCCGTACGTTATGTCGCAATTATACTGTTCCCTGCGCTGTGCCGAATCCATCGAGTTCTGTATGCATCCGACGGTAAGGCCGAGATACCTGTACAGGTGCCCCATCCACGACGCATCGCGGAGCGCGAGGTAGTCGTTCACGGTAACGAGCTGCACGTTCTTCCCCGTGAGCGCATTGAGGTACAGCGGAAGCGTGGCGACAAGCGTTTTTCCCTCGCCTGTCTGCATCTCGGCGATCTTGCCCTGATGCAGCACGATGCCGCCGATGAGCTGGCAGTCGAACGGCACCATGTCCCAGACCAAGGTGTGCCCGCAAACCTCTTCGCTCGTCCCAACGAGATGGCGACAGGCATTCTTCACAAGGGCGAATGCCTCTGGCAGGATATCGTCCAACGATTCGCCGCCCGCGACGCGCTTCTTGAATTCCGCAGTCATGCGGGGAAAATCCTCGTCGGAGAATCCCTTTGCCTGATATTCCTCTTCAATCTGGTTGATCTTGGCCACGATGGGCTTGAGCTTCTTGAGTTCACGGGCATTCTTGGTGCCAAGGATCATCTTGATTATGTTCATTTTGCGTTGCCTTCCAGCATATTAAGCAATTCTGCCACGAGCATCCCCGACTTGAGCAGGGATTCCTCGCTTATCTTGTCCAACGTATCGTTCACTGTATGCCAATAGTCGTTCTTGCCCGGGGCAGAGCCATAGTCGAAATCTATGAGGTTTACGGCGGGACACCCCGCATCGAGGAAAACCGCGAAATCGTCTTTTACGGTATCCCGACCTTGGGATACAAGGCCATCAAGCCCTGCGCGTTTTGCCGCCGCAAACACCGCGTCCTGCAACTGCACCGTACCATTGGCCGGCATTCGAATGTGAAGATCCCTGTCGCCAAGCATATCAAGGCCGATTACCGCCTTGATGGCGCGAGACTTCTTCCTGAACATCTCCACAGCCCGCCTCGCGCCCTGCAATCCGTCATTCTTCGCATACGATACGCGGCACTCCTCTGCGTCGGTCCATATGAGGGCAATGTTGTCCCGTTGCGTGCCAGCCCTGCGTATTGCCCCAACAAGCGCAACAAGGATACCGCTCGTGGAAGCCCCGTCATTCGCGCCCTGGAACCCCTTGCCTATGTTCGGCGGCGTGTCAAAGTGCGAAATCAACACCACCCAAGGGGCATTCTCCCTTTCGCCCTTGAACTCAACCATCACATTCGCGAACGTGCGCACTCCATCCGGAGTGTCCGCCTTGAAGGAATCGACGAAAGCATCGACTCCGGCGCGACTCGCGCGATCCATCAGCCAGTCTGCCGCAAGCCGGCCGCGAATGGTTCCGGCATCGCGGGGCGTGCAGTCTCGCACGAAATCAGCGGCGACCGCGAACGCCTTCCGGGCATCAGATGCACTGAACGACACTGCGTTCCCGTAAGTCGAGACGAAACACAGTGCCGCAACGGTGCCCAGAAAAAAGAACGGTTTCATCAATCGAGTTTTACGCCCATCAGGTTCAGCACGCGATCCAAATCGTCGTTTGTCTGGAAATCGATCTCCATTACGCCCTTGGTGTGCCTACCGTTCGCATGCTTCATGCCGCTGGAAAGGCGCACGGCGCATCCGAGATGGCGGTGAAGTATCTCCACAAGGTTTCGCACATAGGATTCCGGCAGATCGGGAACGCCCTTCTTGGGCTCGACAACCGGCTGGGCAAGACGCTTTATGCGCTTCTCAAGATCCCTCACGGTCATGGAGCGCTCAACGCATTCGCGGGCGATCAGCGTACGGTCTCGCTCTCCCTCAAGGGATAGCAGCAGTTTCGCGTGCCCGGATGTCAGCAACCCGCGCGAAAGCAGCTGCTTGACCTCATCAGGCAGCTCCAGGATGCGGAGCGAGTTCGCAATCGCCGACCGGCTCTTGCCGACACGCTCCGCGACATCCTCCTGCGTGATGCCGAACTGATCCTTTAGCAGGCGATATCCCTCCGCCTCCTCTATGACGTTCAGGTCTTTCCTCTGGATGTTCTCCACCACGCCCATCTCTGCGGCCTTGCGATCCTCCGCATCGACAAGCACGACAGGTATCTTCTTGAGACCGGCCATTATGGCCGCCCTCGTGCGGCGTTCACCGGCAATAAGCTGATACTTCCCGTTGGGGATACGACGCACAACCGGAGGCTGGACGATTCCATTGGCGCGAATAGAATCCGAAAGCTCCTTCAGCGCTTCGGAATCAAAGTCAATCCTGGCCTGATATGGGCTCCGCTCAATGTCAACCGCGACAACTTCCACGACACCGCGCCCATCCACCGTCTGCTGCGGCACGGCGGCGTTCGCGGCGTGGAGGGGTGCGCCACCCACCTTCAGCGAGTCGGGACCCGTTGGCGAATGGCTTGGACCCAAAAGCGCGGAGACGCCCCTTCCGCCAAGGCCACCTTTCTTGAGTTCCTTGCGCGTTGGCGGCTTGCCGCCCGGAGATTTCTTCAGGAATGGACTTGTCTCTTTTTTCATGGATTCGCTCATAGTGCCGTCCAGGCCGGACTGCTACAGTTCCTTTATGAAGATATTGCGGAACTCAACGGGATCGCCGTGGCACTGGAGCTCAATCTGCTCCACCGGGAAGATCGGGAGAGAGCGATCCCAGTAGTTCTCAAGCGTGGTGTTGTCGACGACAAGCTCGCCATTCAGCCAAACCCAAACCTTTTCGCCAACCATCTTGATCCTGAACGTGTTCCACGTACCGACGAGATTATCCGCAATCTTGAGAGCCTTGGAAGGATTCTTCTTGTTGTTGTAGAGGCCGCCCGATCCGATGTGCCACTGGTTGTGCGCATCCCATATCTGCACCTGCGGAGATCCGCGAAGGTAGAGGCCGGAATCGCCTTGCACGGAAACGATGCGCCAATCGACGAACATCTCGAAATCCTTGTAGTCCTTCTTCGTGGCGAGCGAATAGCCGCCCTTCAGTCCATCGAAGCGCAACACGCCACGATCAACCGTCCAGTGGCGAACCATGTGCTCATCGGCAAACTTCTGAATATCGGCACGCTTGGCGGCTGTCGCGGCCCCGCGCACAATGGGGTTGTCGAACTTCTCCCTGGTGGTAACGCCCTTCCAATTGGCGGCGAGCTGTTCCGGCTTGCCATCAAAAAGCGTGGTGAATCCCTCCGGGCACTTCTTTACGGAACTCGGGCAGATGCCATCCATCGTGGCGTCCTCCGGCAGTTCCTTGATGCGGATGTTGCGCCACTTCACATTGGAGCCGTGGCCAAGCCAGCCGATGTGGCCTTCCTTGTTGTGCAGTCCGGGATGGGCCTTGCCGTCTGGCGTGTCGGTTCCGTCTCCCTTGAACTTGGATACATCGGCCTTCGTGATCAGCACACCGTTGAGATACACCTCGATCTCGCTCCCGATGACGCGAACCTCCTCGAAATTCCACATGCCGGCCTTCTTCAGGTACGAGCCGCCCAATGCGAAATTCTTTTCCTTCCATGGGATCTGCTTCCCGGCATTGTCACGACGCGCCGGGACAACGCCATACACGCTGCCGGTATACTGGTACGGATGGAGCTTGTCCATCTGCGCCTTGGCGTCATAGTACCTATCGCCGCCATCGTCCAGAAGCTGGAGTTCGCACATGGCGTTGTAGGCGGCATCCCTGTTGATGTCGGTCATGCGCAGACCGAGTCCGTTGTTGCCGTTGGTTGGCATGCAGAACTCAAAGCGCAGCACAAAGTTGCGATAGCGGCCTTCCGTGCAAAGGTTCCCCGACATTCCCTTCTTGTGGCGCTCCGGGAAGCACTGGAGGATACCAGGTTCATTTGGGTCCACGCCATACATCGCAGTGGCGCCAATCCATCCGGTCAGGTCCTTGCCGTTGAAGAGAGACACGAAACCATCAGAGTCCGTGCACGAAGACGTACCGACAGCCCCTTCCGCAGGCTTGTTTAGATATCCGCATTTGACTTCCGGCGCAGCTACGCATCCGGCAAGGGCTACGCCCATGGCCATAAGGGTTATGATGTTTCTCATTCTCCCGACTCCTTTGATGTTATGATGAAATATTGGCCTATTATATCACAATTCGCATTGAACATCCTGAAACATCCGAAAACCCGACTGGATCGGGACTGTTCAATTGCGGCAAGATCAGTCTTCGGTATCCACAATGCCCGAAAGCCAGGCCTCGGCAAGCATCGGCCAGCAGTCTGTTGGGTTTCCCTTTTCCCTCATGCCGTAGTCATGCCCTCCCGTGCCGAAAAGGTGCATCTCCGCCTTGACTCCGGCCATCGTCAGTGCCGTGTAATAGGCGATCGAGTTTTGGACCTTGCACTGGTCATCCTGCGACTGGACAATGAATGTCTGCGGAGTCGTCTTGTCCACCGAGAAGCATGGACGAAGCTTGGGATATCCAGAACCGGACTTTTCAATATCCTCGATGAGATCCCACGGATATATCACCATAGCCCAGTCGGGGCGGCACGACGCCTTGTCTGTGGCATCAACCGGATCATAGCCCCGCTTCGCGTGGCTTGTCGATATGCGTACGGCAAGATTTGCGCCTGCCGAATAGCCTATTACACCTATCCTCGTAGGATCGACGTTGAAGTTGATCGCATTGGCCCGTATGCAGGAAATCGCCCTCTGCGCATCCGCGAACGCGGCATCGCGCCGTCCCGGACAGCGATACTTCAGTATGAATGCCGATATGCCGCGCTTCCTGAACCACTGGGCAGTCTCCACGCCTTCATGGCTCCAGGCTATATGCGAGTATCCGCCACCAGGACAGACGAGAACGGCCGGCGAGAGCCCGTCGGCATCCGCCTTTACGAATGTGACCGTGGGGACTGACACATTCGTGAACCGCACAATGTCGTCAGTGGTCGGCTTTACCGTCTCTGGCCCGACATCCTGATACATCGGCATTTTTCCCTCTGGCCACAACGGGAAAGTGTTGCCGGCGGCAATAATCCCCATCGGCACGGAGCACACGCCAATGGCAACCGCCAGCAAAACCGCTTTCTTCTCAATCATTTTCACATCCTTTCAAGGCCGACACGGCTCACTCTAATACACGAAAAGCATTTCCCGATATTTAGGCAGGGGCCAGCGCCTATCGTCAACAAGGTATTCAAGTGCGTCAACAGTCTTGCGGAGCGCATTCATCCGCTCCACAATCTCACCGGGGATTCCCCTTGACAAGGCCTTCTCAAGACGTTCGCACTTGACATGGAGATCGTCGAGTCCCGCCCCAAGTTTTATGGACAGGGCACTAAGTCCCCGAAGACCAACCTTGAGTCCGTCTTTTTTCGCAAGAGAAATCGCCGTCGCAAGCTTCGAGAACTCGTCCGCGACAACCGGGCGCACCATCGATCGGGCAATCTCAAGCGAGACGCCTCCCTCGATTCCTATTCTACGGGAATAGTCCTCAAGCGCGATCTCGTGCCTCGCGTTCATCTCGGCGGGCGTAAGCACCCCATAGTCGAGGAACAGTTTCTGGTTGGCCTCGCTGCCCAGTGGCGCGATGGCCGCCATGGTGTCCGGCAAGTCCGGAAGTCTGCGCCTTGCCGCCTCGCATTTCCAGTCTGCCGAATAGCCGTCCCCGGAGAACAGCACTCGTCCATGCTTGCGAATCAGCCGCTGCAGCAGCTCCTGCAAGTTCGCATTGAAGTCTCCATCCATCGCCTCAAGCTTATCGCAGATCGCATCGATCGACTCGGCGACGATCGTATTTAGGACAGTCTGGTTCACCGCACAGTTCTGAGAGGCCCCAGGCGCCCTGAATTCAAACTTGTTCCCGGTGAATGCAAACGGCGACGTGCGGTTGCGATCCGTCGTGTCCGCCGGGAGCGGAGGCAAAGTGTCTACGCCTATCTTCAGAATGCTGCGCCGACCGGAATCCTTTTCGGGCTTGCCGCTTTCGATCTCCCTGAATATGGCCGAAAGTTCGTCTCCGAGGAATATGGAGATGACCGCCGGAGGAGCCTCATTGGCCCCAAGCCGATGATCGTTGCCGGCACCGGCTGTGGATGCGCGCAACATGTCAGCATGGAGATCAACCGCACGTATCACGGCGGACAAAACAGTGAGAAATATGGCGTTTTCCTTGGGGTTGCTTCCCGGCTGAAGCAGATTGCGCCGTCCATATGCTATCGACCAGTTGCAGTGTTTGCCGCTCCCGTTCACTCCCCGGAACGGCTTTTCGTGCAGAAGGCACGCAAAGCCATGGCTCTCCGCCGTCTGCCGCAACACTTCCATCGTGAGCATGTTGTGGTCCACGGCAAGGTTCTGGTCCTCAAACATCGGGGCCAGCTCGAATTGCGCGGGGGCGACCTCATTATGGCGCGTCTTCGCCGGTATGCCAAGCCGCCAAAGCCTTTCGTCAACCTCCTGCATGAATCTGAGCACTCGCGGACGTATCGACCCGTAGTAGTGGTCGTCAAGCTGCTGATGCTTCGCAGGTGCCGCCCCGAATACGGTCCTGCCTGTCTGGAGAAGGTCGGGACGCTTCATGTAGTACGCGCGGTCGATGAGAAAATACTCCTGCTCCGCCCCAAGCGTCACGGATACGTGCGCCTTCGACTGGTGAAACAGCGTCATCAGCCGCTCCGTTGAACGGGATACGGCCTGCATCGAACGCAGAAGCGGCGTCTTTGAATCCAACGCCTCGCCGGTGTACGAACAGAATACGGTCGGGATGCAAAGCGTGGCTCCGTTTTCATGGCGCTTTATGAACGCCGGCGATGTCGGATCCCAGGCCGTGTATCCTCGTGCCTCGAACGTGGAGCGCAGTCCGCCGGACGGGAACGACGAGGCATCGGCCTCGCCGCCTATGAGGTTCTTTCCTGAAAACTCAACCTTGAGCGAGGCGGGGGACGTAGACTCGATGAAGCTGTTGTGCTTCTCGGCGGTGCCGCCGGTCAGTGGCTGGAACCAGTGCGTGAAGTGGGTAGCTCCCTTCGAGAGCGCCCAATCCTTCATGGCGTCGGCCACATCGTCCGCTATCTTTGGGTCAAGCGGCTTCGAGTCGCGCATGGTGGCGAGCAGCTTCGCCGCCACACCTTTCGGGAGAAGCCGCTCTATCACCTTTTCGGAAAATACATCGTCTCCGTATGCGGCAAATGCCTCAGGAGTGCGCACAACGCTCTTCTTCATGATTGGCTTGTCCATGGCATCATGCACCTATCAGCGCACGTGGGTTGTCCCGACCGATGGCAATGCACTCGTCCATCGAAAGTCCTATGCGATCCTGCAGCAGTTTCATCATTGTCGCCATCGGTGTTGTGGCGCCGACAAGACAGTTCCGAGACGGATTCCACAGCAGTCCGTTCGGTTCAAGCCGCGCATGCGCACCGCACACATCATATTCGCCCGGAGGCATCCCTGCGGGGTACTGGGCATCCGAAACGGCAATGAGCCGCTTCAGCGGCACCGCACGCGTGTAGACCTTCAGCATCGCGTCCGGCAGATGGTGCCCATCCGGGATAAACATTACGCTTGCCCGATCTTCCGCCAAAGCCGTGAATATGATGTTGTCGTGCCGGGGAATCATGTTCGGGATGCCGTTTCCGAGATGGGTGAACGCCTTCGCACCGGCCTCAATGCATGGCCTCACATCCTCTGGTGTGGAGGCCATCTGATGCCCAAGCGACACAACCACGCCCTGCGAAGAGAGCCACTTCACAAACTCCGGCATGCCCGGCACTTCAGCCGCCACGGTAACAAGCCTCACCAGTCCATCACCGGCATCCTGAAAGCGGTCGAAAAGTTCCTTGGATGGCTTTGCCACCCATTCGATCGGGTGCGTGCCGACCGCCCCCATCTCGGACGAGATGAATGGCCCCTCAAGGTGTACGCCAAGGATGTTGCGCTCGCAACGGGCGCTTCTTTTGCGGGCCATCGCTATCACACGCAGCGTCTCGACCGTCGTTTCGGGGTTGCCGGTAACTATTGTCGGAAGGTAGCCGCACGTACCGTCGCATTCGAGCCGATCCGTCACGGCAATCACCTGCTCCACCGTAAGTCCTGGCGCATTAAAGTCAACGCCGCCATATCCGTTGATC
>CAVJWR010000055.1:5991-21134 GCA_963653155.1 Limosilactobacillus gorillae | reverse complement strand
GGCTCCGGCTTCGGTGCGAAGCGACTGGAGGAGTTTCGGCGCACATACTCTGCGGTTTGCCTCGGCTACGGCGGCGACACGACGCGGAATGTGCTGTGGCGGCTGGAGAATGGCGAGCTTGATGGTTATGAGGCCAGGTGCATAATGCTCATGATTGGCACAAATAACGGAGGCGAGGATTCCCCGACTGACATCGCCGCCGGAATCCACGAGATACTGGATGTCATTGCCGAGAAGCAGCCAAACGCCGTTACGATATTGCTGCCGGTGTTTCCGAGAGGCGAGAAGCCCGACAACTGGTACCGAAAGCGCCACGCAAAGATAAACGCCATCATCAAGGGTTTCGTAGACGGAAAGCGCGTATTGTGGTGCGACTTCACGGATCGGCTCCTTGAGCCAGATGGTTCTATCTCAAAGGAGATGATGCCCGATTTCCTCCATCCGCGTTCGGCTGGATACGACATTTGGGCCGATGCCGTGGCGCCGTTGTTCAGGCGCATTTTGAAGAATGATTAAATGGCGCTGCGGGCAAAAACGCGGGAGGGTCGCAACTTGTTGCGACCGTTAACCGAGGGCGGTGGACGCGATGAATCGCGTCCCTCCCGTGGAAAGGCAGATTGTAGGTAAGGATATGATGAGAATGAAAAGTGATCTAAGACGATATTTGATGCTGACGCTTGTGGCGTTTTGCTGTGCGGCGGCATTTGGCTTTGAGGCGAAGCGAGTATTCCGTCCGGAGATATACGGGCGTGGAGATGCGAATGCGCGACCGCAGCAGCCGATAGACACGGCGAGCTGGATATGGTTTCCTGGCCATGACGTATGGGGCGGCGCGGTGTTCTCCGAAACGCGCACGGATGCCGCGACGCTTGCCAAGCTTCCGCAGGCATTCTTTCGGTTGAGGTGCGATTTCGAGGCAAGGGCTGGCGAACCGCTTGAGTTTGACGTGTCGGCGGATGAACGCTTCATACTCCTTTTGGACGGAACCGAAATCGCTCGCGGCCCCAATCGCGGTCTGCGGAACCGTTGGCATTACCAGAGCTATCGCATCAATGGGATGGATTCAGGCATGCACCGCCTTGAGGCCGTGGCTTGGCAGGTTGGCGAACATGCGCCGCTTGCGCAGGTCTCCGTGCGTGGTGGATTCGTTTTAAAGGCGTATGGCGGATACAATACGGCCCTGACGACTGGACTGGCCGACTGGCGAATCGGTAGGCTCGTAAACACGCACATGACCGACAAAGGCCGCTCAGGGGCGTTTGGTGTAGGATCCCAGTGCGAAGTTGCCGGCGAGTCGCTTTTGGATGAAGAGCCGTCCGATTGGCGTAAGGCCACCGTCGTGCGCGGTCCGGTAAAGTATTTCGCCGGATTGCTAACTCAGGGATGGATGCTGTTTCCGTCGCCATTGCGTGACCAGTTGCGCGAGAGGAAGACGCCGGGGCAGATACGGCGAGGCGCAGATCTGCTCAAGGCCGGAACGACCATCCCGGCGAATCGGGAAGTTGTCGCGTTTTGGGACCTTGAAAACTACTACTGCGCCTATCCGGAACTGCTGGTTTCGGGTGGCAAGGGTGCGGAGATCCGCTGGGATTGGGCTGAATGCCTAACCGGACCGGATGGCAAGAAAGGGGATCGTGCCGCTTTTGAGGGGCTTGACATGCAGAGGCCATTCGGTGATGTGTTCCGTTGTGATGGCCGTGCCGAGGCTCGATTCACGACTCCGTGGTGGCGATGCGGCAAATGGTGCAGACTGACCGTCAAGACTGCAGATGAGCCATTGACGATCAAGGGCGTGGCCATCGTGGAGACTCGCTATCCCGTCGAAATGGCGGCGTCGTTTGAATGCGACGATCCTTTCATCATGAAGATGCAGCCAATCTGCGCAAGATCCCTCCAGATGTGCATGCATGAGATGTTCTTCGATTGTCCGTACTATGAGCAGCAGATGTATCCGGGAGACAGCCGGGTGCAGTATCTCGTATCGGGTCTTTTCGATACCGAGGATCGCATTGTGCGCAACGCGATGACTCTCTTTGATGTCGACCGCCGCGAAAACGGCCTTATTCCGATGAACTGCCCGACACGTGGCACCCAGGATGCGATAGGCTTCTCCGAATGCGCGGCCATGATGCTTGGAGACTATGCGTGGCAGCACTCCAATGTCGATTGGCTTAAGGCCCGTCTGCCCGGACTCAACCATACGCTAATGGGGTTTGCGACATACGAGAATGCCGATGGACTTCTCGGCAAAACGCCTGGATGGAACTTTGTGGATTGGGTTCCAGAGTGGCAAATGAAGGGAGAGGAGGGGGGCGTACCGCCGGACGGAAATTCGGACAGTCCGAATGCGGAGATCAACCTCCAGTACCTGCACGCAATCCGCTCGGCGGTGATAGCCGAAGAGACCGTTGGCGAAAAGGGGCTTGCGGCATACTGGCGCACGAAGGAGCGGCGGCTTGCGGCGGCGATCAAGAAGACGTTTTGGTGTCCAGACCGTGCGCTTTTCGCATCAAACGTGACGAAAACCAGGTTCAGCGAACATTCGCAATGTCTTGCGCTCCTTGCGGATGTGGTGACGGGCAAAGAGGCCCAGCGGTGCTTCGATGCCCTCGTATCTTCGGAAAATCTCGCACGGGGGACGATCTACTACAAGCACTATCTCTACTCCACGTACTTCAAGTTCGGACGCGCCGACCTGTTCTTCGGGAATCTGGGATTCTGGAAAGATTGCCTTGACTGGAATCTCTCTACGGTTCTTGAGACGCCCTGGACTACGTCCCGCAGCGACTGCCATGGATGGGGTTCCCATCCGCTTTGGCATCTCCACACCGGTGTTGCGGGTGTGCGAAGCGATGCCCCTTGGTACGGCAAGGTGCTTGTCGCTCCGCAGCCTGCGCACTTGAAACGCATCCACAGCGTGACGCCTACGCCAAAAGGCAACGTGACCCTCGACTTGCGATTCGATGAAGGTGTTGCGACTGGCGTTGTGACGTTGCCATCTAGCCTTGACGGAACCTTCCTCTGGAACGGAAAACGCAGTCCGTTGTCCTCTGGGGCAAATGCCATAGGGCTGAACAAATAAGGCCGTAGTAAGTTTGCCGAAGCAAGGACGCAATGAATTGCGTCGTTTGACCATTGCATGGCGAATTTGCCAGTGGGCGACGAATTGCTGTCCGTTGGCTGGAAACGCATTAACTGGCAAATCATGCTGGATATCGCATTGCCGATCGGCTGGAGCCTTAAGTAGGCATTCGCACCACCATGCCGCCATCAAGGGCGGCATTTTTGCTACAATACGGACATGAAAAAGGTTCAGACGGATGATGACTTGTTTACGACAGCAGATGTGCGGTCGGATGCTTCGAGTAGATCGGAAGCGTCTGTTGTGTCCGAATCGGTGCGGCTCATCAATTCGCCGCTTGTCGCCAAAACCGCCGACTGGCTGGGCGACAAGACAAAGGAACTCGGCAGTCTTCTTTCTTCCGATCGTGCCGTTGAGTATGTGGCAATTCTGCGGGCTTTTGTCGAATTCCGCCAGCACCATGAACCCGAACCACTCCATGAAGACATTGCACGCACCGTTTGCGGCGAGGCATCCGATCCGTTTGCCGAATTGATGTTCAAGAGTGATCTTCGTCAGCTGAAGGATTGGGGGCTCGTCACTGAACGAATCGAAAAAGAGCGGTTGCGCAGCTATCGGGACACCCGGCGCGCGAAATTCCGCTATCGGCTTTGCGACGAGGCCGCCCAATTCATCGACTGGCTCGCCGAGCGCCGCAATCGTCCGCTGGATGCGGGTGGAGGCGACATTACCGGCAATCTTCTTGATCTTCAGTGTTCGCTGCTGCACGAACTTCGGCGCAAGCTCCGCATGGTCACGCCGACGGGGACGAATGCCGATATCGCCGGCGATGTCCTCTATCGTGTCGAGCAGATGCGCGTCTACGTTGATGCGACTGCACGGACGTTGCAGACATTGAATCTGCGTCTCCTGTCGTTTGGTGCGGAGTCGTTTTCGGCGGATGAGGCGAAGCCCGTCATCGACGAACTTGCGCTCTTCTTGGATCGATTTGGACGTCGTTTTGGCGTGTTGCGCGAGGAGATTGTTCAGGATCTCACGGAACTGCGGCGTCCGAACCAGATGGTGCGTTGGGCAACGTGTGCGGGAGTCCTTCGCACCGAGGCGTCGAAGTTTCGACATATCGCGTCCATGCGCATTCCCGACACTACGGCAATCCTCGCCGATGCCACTCAATTCTACGCGCCTAACGGTGCGCTTGTCGACTTGATGCAACGCATTGTCGATTCGGCACGCAAGGTCTGGGGTAAGCTCAATGCGAAACTGCGCGAATTCGAACGCCGCAACCATCGCCTCGAAGACCTTGGCACACGGCTTGCCGAACTTGCGAAACATGACGAGGATGCTGTGCCTTACAATTGGTTTCGTCGCTTGCTTGAGACGGCGGCGATGCGGGGCGACGCGCAAATTCGTCCCGGCGGCGAGAAGTCCGTGCATCCACTTCCGAAGACTTCTGCGAAGGTCAAGGCACGAAAGGTCGTCACGTGGATTACGCCGCGAACGGTCGGCGAGAAGGCCGATATCGCCTCCATAGCCCAAGTACGTGGCGCACGACTGAAGGACTGGCTCAAGACGCACGCACTTTATCCCGAAGTGGCATCGACACGACTTTCTGCCCTCGTTCCACAGGCGTTCGACGATTTCTCGAATGTCGTCCAACTGATTGAGTACACGCGTCTGGGTCGTGGCGAGAAAGGCCGCCGGTATTTGGATCTTGTCGCACAGGAACTATCCGAGTTGGCGACATTGGCCGGCGTGGGGTGTACGCTGACCTGCAACGACCTGGCCTTCGTGAAGGCGCAAAAGGAATCCGAACATGAAGATTGAAGAACTGCTTGACCGAGGCGACCAGACATCCGTTCTCGTGCAGACCGCCTTGAACATTCTGATGGAGTCGCCTTATTTCTACAAAATGGATGACGAGCGCACGTTTCTGTTGTTGCAACGTTATCGCCAGGCCTTCGCCGCGTTTTTCGACAAGTGTTTTGGCTGGACGCTCGTAATGGACGCGAAATGTGCGCGGCTCTACAAGCCGAAGTGGCACAACGAGGCGATTACGCCGCCGAACCGGGATATGTTCGGCTTCACGCGCCGCGACGAATGCCTTGGCTTTCTGCTCCTTCTGGAGTTCTTCGAGCACGAGGCCCGCGAACAGGGCGTGGCGGCGGATGATCGCGACAACTTGCGCATCCGTTTTGGCGACTGGCTTGAATACGCGGCGGCTCGTTTCCGCGAACTGCTGCCGGAGAAACGCGAACTGTACACGGACGAGAAGGTGCGGCTGATCCTGCGCGGCTTGATGCCCGCGCTGGAGCGGTATCGCTTCCTTCGCAAGGTGAAGCCGTCCGCCGATGAATCGGTCAGTGAGGCGGATACGATTTGGGAGTGTCTGCCAGCCCTTTGGCACTATCAGGCGGCGCAACGTGCCGAACCG
Organism: Limosilactobacillus gorillae; assembly: GCA_963653155.1. Classification (GTDB taxonomy): domain Bacteria; phylum Verrucomicrobiota; class Kiritimatiellia; order RFP12; family UBA1067; genus UBA1731. Next base: position 15,621 of record CAVJWR010000055.1, on the reverse strand, counting down.
ATTTCGGGTTCGTCGGAGTCGTCGAAAGTGGAACAGGAGGGTGTGGAATGAAGGTCTCAGAAAACTATCGCATCACGGCCGTTCGCCTTGTTGAGTTCCACAACCTCGGTACCACGACCGTTGACATCCCCGAGGGTGGTCACCTCTTTCTGCTGGGCGACAATGGCTCTGGCAAGACGACGCTCCTTGACGCAATCCACCTTGTCCTCTCCGCCGGACGCGACATGGAGTTCAACTCGGCTGCGCGTGTCGCGGGGGCGAAGGATGCCGGTGGGCGCACGATCCAAGGAATCGTGCTGCGCTACAACGCCGTGACGGGTCGCGTTGCGCGTGAGACAGGCATCACCTATGCGGCCGTAGAGATGCGGTCAATGTCAGACAAGGACAAAGTTGTCTCATTTGTTGTCGGACTTTCTGCGGAGGGGCTAGACATTGCCTATCAGAGTTGGGGTGGTATGGCATCAATTCCCGTGCGAGACCTTCCGCTCACGGTCGAGGACGAGGGACGTCTGCGTGCGGCGACGCAGGCCGAGTTCAAGCGTGAGTTGTCGGGTGGACGTTTTGTGGGAGGCAAATACTTTGGCCACATCAGCGATTATCGCGAGGCGATTGCCAAACGTTTCTTCGGCGGCGAATCCAAGTATGTGGATGTCTGCAAACTTCTCCGCACTGGCAAGGCCTATCGTGAAATCGCCGCGCGTGCGACGAACTACGACGAACTCTTCCGTCAGCTACTGGAAGACCCGGAACGCGAAACGTTCGAGCCGCTTCTGAAGGGCTTGCGTGAACTGGAAGAGAGCAAGGGACGCCTCGATCAGATTGATGAACGCGCCCGCTATTTGACAGATCTCAAACGGCGGCGTGATCAGCTCGCGAATGCGCGGCTTAAAACGTCCGTCATCGCGTGGGCCGAAGCGGAGCAGGCGCGTGTTCGTGCGGCAACGGAAATCGAACGGCTTGAGGTCGCCGAAGCGGCGGGTAAGACGGAATTAAAGGCACTCGAATCGTCCGCTCAGGCGGCGCGAGCCGAGATGGAACGTGCGCGCGAACGGTTGGACGACCTTAAGCAAAAGGACGCGACGGGGCTTCTCGGTCGCGAAAAGTCCGTGGTGGCGCGTTTAACTGAATGTCGGCGACGCGCGGACGAGGATGCGACACGACTCTCCGATGAGACGGCGGCGGTGCGTGTGGCGGCGAAAGCGCGCGCACAGGCGTCTGCGGCTTGTGCGGACACCTTGCGACGTGCGGGCGAGGCGATTCAGAAGGCTGGACGTGACGCGGAACTTTCATGCGGTGAACTTGCGGATGCACTTTTCGCGGCGGATCCCCTGCATGAGACGGCAGCCTGTACACAGGCGTTTGCATTCCTTGGTCCGACGCTCAGTAAGTCTCGTGACGAGCGGATGACGCGAACCTATGAGGCGCGGCAACGCGCCACGGATGCAATGACGGTGGCGGATGCGGCCGAGAAGGTCTGTGCGCAGCTGCGAATGCGTCAGGAGAATGTCCCCGACATTCCCGGTTTCGCCGACCTTCAGGCGACACTCCGGCAGAACATGCTTTCGGCGCGAAGCGTGTACGAGCTGTTAGAGCCGGCGGCTGGCTGTGACGCGCGGCATCTCGCCCTGCTGGAGAAACTGGCGGGCGAGGCATTTTGGGCGACCTTTGTGGCGGACGAGAAGGAGGCGGATCGTGTCCGCCAGCTTACATGGCATGAGGGATCGGGTATTGCCGTCGCCGTACGTGAGGACGTGAGCGGAGACGTCACAACACTCACGCCGTGGCTGGGGAACTTCATCTCGTTTGAGGAGTCCGACCCTGCGGCTGTTCGGTTGTTGGCGCGTCAGCTTGCGTCCGGCGGCGCACCGCAGGACGGAACGTTTCTGTCCGTCAAGACGTGGGCGTTTCGAGGCCGTGCGGCACCGTTGCCGAATGAGCGTCCTCGATTGATTGGTCGCAAGGCGCGTGCGGCAGAACTGGCGCGGCAGCAACGCGAAGCCGAGGAGAGGCTGTCGGTTGCACGGCGTGAACAAAAGGTGGCGGAAAAGGACTTGCAGATTGCCGAAGCGTCCGAACGATCCGTCCGCAATTTGATGTCCGTCGTCGAGACGGCGCAGGACAAGATTCGCGAGGCCGTCGAGAACGTGCGACGAGCGCGGGAGCAGGAGGCGAAACAAGAGGAATTCCGGGCACGGACGCAAGCCGTCGCCGAGGAGCGGGCGCGAGAGGTGGCGGACGTTCAGGAAGAATTGGACGATCTTCGGCTTCGCATGCGGGCCGAGGGCATCGATGCGACGCTGGAGAGGCGATTGGCGGCGGCGGACAGGGCACTGCGGCAGAAGGATGAGGCCGTGCAGAAAATCCAACAGCAAATCGGTGTGACACGCGGAAGGCTGGAGACTTTGCAGAAGATGCGTCAGACGCGGGAAGCGGAGGCGGCGTCCGCACAGGCACAGGCCGAGACGGCGGCGAAAGCGTTTGCACGTCAGCTTCAGGAAGGAGAATCCGTCTCGGATGGTGCCGCGCGGCTTTGCCCCGTCTGTGTGCAGACGGCGGATTTCGCGTCCTTGCGCGAGCAGTGCGTTGGCGATGCACGCGTCGCGGAAACGGAAATCCGGCGGATGATTCGCGAGCAGAAGGGCGAAGTGTTTTCGTTTTCCTTTGATGCGGAGGCGAACCGGCTGGCGGATCGGCGCGGCAGTGGTCTGGACGACGTGCTGGCGGACGAGGCACGACGACTGGATGATCTGAAGGGTGCCATCAACCAGAAGAGCCGCGAAGTCTTCGAGCGTATCTTCATGGGCGAGGTGATGAATCGGCTCTATCGAGATCTCTTGCAGATTGAGGACTTGGCCCGCCGGATCCAGAAGAAGCTGGCGGGGAGGCGTTTCGGGTCGAACCGCTACACGTTCGAGCTGACGCCCGTTCCCGCTTACGAGCGGTTCGTCAAGCAGGTCCGTAACGTGAACAGCCTTGGTTCGGAAGAGGACAAAGATGAACTGCGCACGACGTTGGCAGAGCACCGCGACGAAATCCTAAACTCCGAAATTGACCAGATTCCCGAAATCCTCGACTACCGGCGGTGGTTTCGCTTCCAGCTTAAGGTGCTGACGGAGAACGAGGAGGGGCGCGTCATTGACCGAAAGGTCAAGAGCCTCGGCTCTGGTGGCGAACAGGCGGTGCCAAACTATCTGCTTATCCTCACGGTAGCGGAGTTCCTGTATCATGGCGGCGAGCGTACCGATCCGCCGAAGTGTGCGCCGCTTCTCTTTGACGAGGCGTTCTATGGTATCGACGCGGCACGGAGGGATCAGCTGCTCGCGTTTGCCGATGATCTCGGCCTTCAGCTGTTCGTCTCTTCGCCAGACCAAGATGGCGTCAAGCGTGAAATCCGCCATTCGGTCTCGCTCATTGTCATCAAGGACGAAAACCTTGACGTGCATCTGAGCCCGATTGTCTGGCGAAACGTCGCCACCCAAAGCGGCCTTTTTGATGCGCCAACGGATTCGGACGTTGGCATGAAGGTGCTGGCGGAGACTAATTGATCTAATGGGAGGTAAATCGGGTGATTAAGAAAAACAAAGGTTCAGATGTGGCAGATATTTGTAGGAGGGTATTATGCTGAAAGACGACATTAGAAGAGGTGAAGGATCATCTCTTTTGGGGGCGGAAGCCGCGAACAGTGGGGAATCGTGTTTTGAACAATGACTCAGGTGTCCCTACAAATGTCCTCGTAAATGTCCCTACAAATGTCTCTGAAAAGGCATCGGAACGGATGCTTCAGCTTGTGCGAAAGAATCCCGGTATCAACCGTATCGCTTTGGCAAAGTTGATGGGTGTGAGCATCAAGACGGTTGGCCGATATGCGGTACAGTTGAAGGGGCGTATCAAGTTCGGGGGGGCGTTGAAGACAGGCGGTTATTTTGAGGTGAGCCACTTGGAGGACACTTGATAACGGTCATGTTCAAGGAAATGTCGTAACATGTTGACGAAAACGAGTGCAGACGTTCATGCGCATCTTGCGCACACACCGGAGCTCCGTCCGTTCCTGCTGCGCAAGGCAAAACAGGCATTACATGGTAAATCCTTGCCTGCACATTTCACGGTACGCGGTCTGGACTATGCGGCGCAGGGTGAGCTGGAACGTTTTCTGGAGACTCCATTGATGCGGCAGGCCGACGGCACGGTTTCAGGCGTGCTTCCGTCGCACTGGCGTGACCCGTTGGCTTGGCAAGACGTCATTTCTGCTTTGGGACTGGCACGGGATGATGATGTGAAGGAATCAGCCGAGACGTTTCTGACGCGCCTCGCTTGGCGTGTGCCAGAGGCGCGGACAGTCCTCGACAACTTGCAGAAAGAACCGGAAGTGATGCGCTTCTTGCGGGATCCTGCTCACCGTGAGCCGTGGAAACGCCTGTTTTTGGGTGTGTTTGATTTCATGCGCGAAGGAATCACGGAACAGATGACGCTCTCTCTGCTCGGTTCGCGTTGGCTCAACGACAGCAAGAGCCTACGGACGGGCCCGTTGCGGCGGCAGCTCGTCTTGATGTTGGCGGCCTTGGATGAGCGCGACGTTGACGAGCGGACGCTCTTCGGGACGTATGGCATTTTCGAGAATCCCTACACGAGCTTTGTCACGTTCTTTGCGCCACTCGTCTTCACGACGGATGCGAGCGAGACGTTTGACTTCCCTGCGCGGCTCTACGCGGCAGGGCAAGCCTGTACGCTTCCGAGCGAAACGGTGGGACACATCCGCTCGGTCAAATGGCAGAGCGAAAACCGATCGCTGGTTACGAGCGAGAACGCCGCGCCTTTTGCACGTTACGTCACGGCGGGACGTCCGACGCTCTACACCGAGGGCTATCCGAACTATTCCGTCCAGCGTTTCTTGCATGCGCTTGGCGAGGCGGGCGTAACGGCTGAACATGCCGGTGATGCCGACTTCGACGGCTTCCGCATAGCTACGTTGGTGGGATGCTGCCTTCCCGTTAGCCGCGTCGTCGCGTCCGAGATCGTCCGTAATCCCGGTGGCATTGTCGGCATTCCGTTGACAGAAGCGCAACAGGCGCGTGCCCGTCGCTTTCTTACGGCCTTTCCGCAGATGCCTTATGCCGAGGAGGTATTCATTATGCTCAACACAGGTTATTGGTATGAACAGGAGTCGTTTCCGCTTTAACGTTCGGGGCTGTTTGCCTGAAAATGATATACTACAGACATGGAAAGCGAATTGAGAACGCGACCGCGTGTGGCGGTTCTGATTGATGCCGACAACATCGGCCCGTCGTCTGCGGGGGATGTTTTCCGCATCGCGTGCCGGCTGGGTGATCCGATTCTGCGTCGTGCCTACGGTACGCCGCAGCGGTTTATGGGCGACGGTGGCTGGCAAAAAGCCCAGCATGAATACGGTATTGTCTCGAAACCGCAGATCAGCAACTTGAGCGGGAAGAACGCGGCCGACATTGCGCTTGTCATTGACGCGATGGAGTGCCTTTACCGTATGCCGTGCGATGGCATATGCATTGTCTCGAACGACAGCGACTACACTGCACTTGCGGCGAAGATCCGCGAGGCGGGCAAGCGGGTCTACGGCATCGGGTCGGAAAATGCGCCGGAGAGCTTTCGTTCGGCCTGTACGCAATACATCGTCCTGCCGAAAACGAAAAAGTCAAAGACCGCTTCGGAGAAACGCGATGCCGTCTGCCCCCGATGCGGCGGCAAGCTTAAACAGGCGTTCACGAAGTCTCGTAAGGCGTGCCTGGTCTGTGCGCAATGCGGCGGCATGTCCACGAAAGTCGGTACGTTGCGGGCGGCTTTCGACGCGGAAAGCATCAAGGCGATTTTGGCCAATGCCCGCAGCCAACTGGCACCGGGGTGTTCGTGTCCGAGCTGCGGCGGGCAGATGGGAATCGTTCGAGTCGCATCGGGAATGCTTACAGTTGAGATTGACGTTTGCGGCGAGTGCGGTTCTGTCTGGTACGACAAGGACGAGTTCGAGACGCTACTGCCGTCGGACGGACTGCTCTCGGCGAATGTTTCCGCCGGGAAGGCCTTTCGGCGTGACGTTACGGTGGCACTTGCGGCAGATCTGCGCAATGGCCGTGTCGTCGTCAAGACGTTGGGCTCGCTCCGTAGCGTTTTGGCGCAACGCTTCCATGTGCCGAAGCCCGATGTTCAGGCCGTCATCTCGTCATTGCTTTGCCAGAAGGTGCTGACGACTCAAAAGAACGGTACCGTCACGGTATTGGACCAAGTGTCCGCGTGAAAGGTCGAGTGAATTGTCTATTCTGTGACGCTCAAAAGGAGATGCTGTAATGAATAAGAAAGGCAGGGGTTCAAGTCTGGCACGAGCCGAATCGGCTTTCTATGCGCAGGTACGTGCGGTCATTGTTGAGGCGCGGCGGTACGTCCACAAGACGGCGAATGTCGCGATGGTCAAGGCGTACTGGCTTGTCGGCAAAATGATTGTCGAGAAGCAGGGCGGCGATGATCGGGCTCAATATGGAGATCAACTTGTTCGAGGTTTGTCGGAGAGGTTGACGATGGAATTTGGCAGTGGTTTTACCTTGTCAAATTTGAAGACCATGCGCAAGTTCTATCGATGTTTTCCAATTGGCCACACACTGTGTGACCAATTGAGTTGGAGCCACTATCGGTTGCTCATTACAGTTGAGAATGAGGAAGCTCGGCAGTATTACGCCGAAGAATGCCGCAAGTCGTTGTGGAGCGTGCGTGAACTTCAGCGACAGATCAACTCGTTCTACTTTGAGCGGCTTCTTGAGAATCGCACGAAACGCGGCAAGAAGACCGCTGTCCATGCGCTTGTTCCGAAGAAGGAGACGGCTCCAGAACAGGTCTTGCGCGATCCTCTGGTTCTGGAGTTTCTGGGGTTGAACGAGAACGCGGCGTTTCTGGAGAAGGACTTGGAACGGCTGCTCATCACGCATCTTCAGAAGTTCCTGTTGGAACTTGGGCGAGGCTTCTCGTTCGTCGAACGGCAAAAGCGGCTGACGCTGGACGGCGAGCATTACCATGTCGATCTCGTTTTCTACAACTACCTCTTGAAGTGTTTCGTCCTTGTTGACCTCAAGACAGATCGCCTCACCCACGCCGACCTCGGGCAGATGCAGATGTACGTGAACTACTACGAGCGCGAGTTGATGAATCCCGGTGACAATCCGCCCATTGGCATTGTCCTCTGTACTGACAAGGGTTCGGATCTCGTTCGCTACACGTTGCCGCTTAACGAGAAGCGAATCTTTGCCGCGAAATATAAGCTTGTCTTGCCAACCGAAGAACAGCTCCTTGCCGAGATACGCCGCGAACAGGCGGCCCTTGAAGAGGCGGCGATGGATGGGCAAGTGAAGAGAATCCGGAAAGGGCGTTGCAAATGAACGTGGCGTTGCAGGGACGGAACGGCTCTTGAACCGCTCTGTGGAGTCTGCTATAATTAACGCCAATTTTTCACAAGCCCTGCGATGGGGCGGGGCGAACATATAAAGCAAGGAAGAAAGCACATGAGCTACACAGTCGTTCTCATCCGCCACGGCGAATCCGAATGGAACCTTAAGAACCTTTTTACAGGCTGGAGCGATCCTGACCTCTCCGAGACAGGGCACAAGGAGGCGATTGCCGGCGGTCAGCTCCTCAAGAAGGAGGGCTTCACCTTCGATCTCGCATACACCTCCTACCTCAAGCGCGCAATACATACCTTGAACCATGTGCTTCAGGAGATGGATCTCGAATGGATTCCGGTCGTGAAAAGCTGGCGTCTCAACGAGCGCCACTATGGTGCACTGCAGGGCCTCAACAAATCGGAGACTGCGGCAAAGTATGGCGAGGATCAGGTAAAGGTATGGCGTCGTTCCTTCGATGTCCCACCGCCGGCCCTCAATGAGGATGACGAGCGCAACCCGCGCAAGGAAGCCCGCTACGCCAACGAGAAGCCTGAGGACATCCCGCTCACCGAGTCCCTCAAGATCACAATCGACCGCGTTGTTCCGTACTGGGAGAATGTGATAAAGAAGGATGTCGCCGCCGGCAAGAAGGTTGTAATCGCCGCTCACGGCAATTCGCTGCGCGCCCTCGTGAAATACCTCGACGGCATCTCCGATGCCGATATCGTGGGCCTCAACATCCCTACGGGTGTGCCGCTGGTCTACACGCTCGACGAGAACTTCAAGCCGATCGAACACCACTACCTTGGTGATCAGGAGGCGATCGCCGCGAAGATCAACGCGGTTAAGAATCAGGGCGCCAAGAAGTGATCTTGCGCCGCATGTCGCGTTAGGTTGGTTGCATCGCTTTCGGCACTTTGGCTGGAAGCGATGCATTCCATAATGTCAACCGTTACCGGGAGGAAATGCAAGTGGGAAAAGGCTTTGTTGCGGCGGGTGCGCTTGCCGTGTGCGTGTTTGCGGTTTGCGGCGCGGAATTGGAGACGGCCAAGTGGCAGTCGGCCATAGATGCCGCTGCGGCCAATGGTGGCGGGCGCGTAGTCGTTCCATCCGGCATACACCCGGTTGGACAGCTTGAGCTTAAGAGCAACGTCACGCTTCATCTGGAAAAGGGCGCGGTACTGGAAGGCGCGGCAGGGATGGAGAACTATCGCGCCGTTACGTTGCCGTATTCCGAGGGAACCTGGAGTGCGGTCGTGGTGGGCTTCGGCGTTACCAATGTCGCCATCACCGGATCGGGGGAAATCAATGGACGCGGCGAGCGGTTCTCCATGGACTTCAGGAACGTCCCGAAGAGCATATGCCTGGAGGGGCTGCGTCCTCGCGGAATAGTGTTTGCGGATTCCGCCAACATTCACCTTGAGGGCTTCACCTTGCGAGATGCCGCCTGCTGGGGCATCGTGTTCAAGTGCTGCGATGGGGTTGTCGCCAGACGTGTGCGCATCGATAGCCACGCCCACCACAACAATGATGGCTTCGACATAGAGGCCCGCAACGTGCTGATCGAAGACTGCGATGTGGATGGCGGCGATGACGCCATTTGCATAAAGTCCAACACGCCGGACTTCACCGTCGAGAATGTGGTCGTGCGCCGCTGCGTGGCCCGTTCCCACTGCAATGGACTCAAGCTCGGCACCGCTTCCCACGGAACGATGCGCAACATACGCTTCAAAAATTGCCGTACGGACTTTCCAAGGCGTGACTTCATTGACCGCACACCGGGACGGGAAGGGCGCCCCGCCTACGAACGCAAGGGATTCGAGCGCTACAAGTCGGGAGTTGGCATATCGGCCATCTGCGTCGAGTGCGTGGACGGCGGCATCGTGGAGAATGTGACGTTTGACGGAATCGATGTGCAGGGGTTCATGGTACCCATATTCGTCCGTGGCGGATCGCGCATGTCTCGGCGCTGCGGAATCCCGCCAAACGACAAGCGCATCCTGCGCAATATAGTGATTCGCAATGTGCGTGGCAATGCTGTCGGAACAATCCCAAGCAGCATATCCGGCGTGGATGCATGCAGACCCAATGACGTTCTTCTCGAAAACGTGGACATCGTCTGCGTTGGTGAAAACAAGCCAATGTCGTGGAAATTCGACACCCCTGGACCGGAATTGGACGGGTGCTATCCGGAAGCCACGATGTTCCGCCGCCTGCGTATCCCCGCGTTCGGCCT
>CAVJWR010000055.1:4671-5981 GCA_963653155.1 Limosilactobacillus gorillae | reverse complement strand
CGCTTATGGTGGGCGATACGGATTTCCGTCAGCCCGTATTCTTCTCTGATCGCACATCAGACTGCGGATCGGAGTTCATGCCGCTTTCCCTGCCACCGCTCATGACCGGCAAAGACGGCTCCAACGTCAAGACGAAAGCGGAATGGGAACGCGTAAGGCGCGGCGAGATTCTGGATACATTTACCCATGAGGTGTTTGGGGTAAGGCCGGTGGAACGGCCCGATCAATTGACGTTCGAGACTGTTCGCGAAGACCGCGAGGCACTTGGCGGCACCGCCATCCTGAAGGTTGTGCGGATTGCCTATGGCGGTGCGTACGGTTCGCGGGACTTTACCGCGATAGCCTATTTCCCTAAAGGCGCATCCAAGCCTGTTCCGGCTTTTGTCTATGTGGGGCTTGCCAACGATGGGCTCAACACGCATCGCCATCCCGGAGATGGGCAGGAGTGGCCGAAGCAGATGAACGAACGCTGGCCGGTGCAGAAGATCCTTGCACGAGGCTACGCAACGGTTGCCTATCGTGTAACGGAGGTTGCGCCAGACGATGACTACGGCTTCCGTGTCGGCGCCTACCAGTGCTTCGAGAAGAAGGGGACGCGCACCGAGGAAAGCTGGGGTGCGATCTCCGCATGGGCCTGGGGTGCGAGTCGCGTCGCTGACTGGCTTGAGACCGAGCCGATGGCAAACGCCTCCCGCATGGCGGTTGTCGGTCTCTCTCGCTGCGGGAAGACCGCAATTTGGGCGGCGGCGACCGATCCGCGCTTTGCCCTTTGCTGTTCGAGCGGCGCCGGGTGCTGCGGCGACAAGCTGAACCATCTTGAGCAGGCACCCGTAAACGACGAGCATATCGGCAGAATACAGCGGTTTCGCCAATGGTTCTGCCGCCGGTTCGACAAGTATGCCGGCCATGACCTCGACATGCCGTTCGACCAGCATCAGCTTCTGGCGCTCATAGCGCCTCGTCTGCTTTGCCTTGCGGCCGCTTCTGACGATGATGGCGCGGGTCCGCGAGGACAGTTCATGTCCGCATCGTTTGCCTCACCCGCATGGGAGCTTTACGGCAAGAAAGGACTTGTGGCGCCGAACGGATTTCCGGCCGTAGGCGAGGATCTGCAGGAAGGCTCGATATCGTTCCACCTGCGCAAGGGCGGACATGATCTCATGGCGTATGACTGGAAGCGTTTTCTTGATTTCGCCGCCAAGCATGGCTGGTAAGTCGCCGTGCTTGCAAAGATGTTCCAATTCAAGTATAATACACCACGTTTTTTTTTTGAAAGGAAAACAGAAGAATGTCGATTCTCATTGGGTTTC
>CAVJWR010000055.1:0-4661 GCA_963653155.1 Limosilactobacillus gorillae | reverse complement strand
TGATTGAAGTTTGCGTTTGCCTGCTTCTTGCCGGGATTGTCATGTTGCAGAAGCCCAAAGAGGGTGGTCTTGGCGGCGTGATCGGCGGCGGAATGGCCGAGGCCGCGTTTGGCGCAGATGCCGGCAATGTGCTGATCAAGGGCACTATAATCCTCGGTACGGTCTTTCTGCTCAACACGCTTGCGCTTGCGCGTTTCACGTCAACGGTCAATTCGAAGAGCGTGATGAGCGGCGTCGAGCCGGTTGCCCCAGTACAGCAGGCTCCCGTGATGCCGGCTCCACAGATGCCAGAAATGCCTGCCGCAGATGCCAAGGCCCCAACTGCACCTGCAGAGGCCCCTGCGGCTCCAGCCAAGTGAGCTGATGGTAGCCAACTGGGAGAAGCCTTACACGGCTGGCGAAGAAGTCGCCAATTCCGTAATACACATCGTCGGGTCTCATCTGGGCTCGGCGATGATTGCTTTGTTGATATGGCAGGCCATCCATTCGGGCACAGGACTTGGATGGAAGATCACCTCCGGCTGCATATACGGGGCGACCACCATATTGCTGTATTCCATATCGAGCGCATACCATGCGGTTACCTACAAGCCGGCAAAGGATGTGCTGAATATCCTTGACCACATGGCGATATATTTCCTTATCGCTGGCACATACACGCCGTTTTGCCTCGTGACGTTGCGCGAAAGCGGTCACGCCGCAATGGGATGGACGATCTTTGGGATCGAGTGGGCTTCGGTGATAGCGGGAGTCCTCGTGAAGGTGTGGAACACCGGCAAGTGCCACTACCTGTCCACGGCGGCGTATGTGGTGATGGGTTGGGTGGCCGTAATCGCGATAGTCCCGCTTGCGAAATCGCTTCAGACTGTTGGCTTCATGTGGCTTCTGCTTGGCGGTGCGCTGTACACGCTTGGCTGTGTGTTCTACCTGTGGAAGAGCCTGCCATACCACCATCCCATATGGCACCTGTTTGTGCTTGCCGGATCCCTATGCCACTTCTTCTGCATCCTCTGGCACGTAATGTAGGATTGCCCGGAGATTTTCAGACATCGACATTTTCTTGAAACGTTTTATTAAGTCAATAGATAAACACAGAGTTGCCATATGCATATAACCTGCCTTGACCTGGAGGGAGTTCTCGTCCCTGAAATATGGATTGCGTTTGCCGAAAAGACCGGCATCCCCGACTTCCGCCGCACAACGCGCGATGAGCCGGATTACGATAAGCTTATGCAGTACCGTCTCGCGCTGCTGAAGAAGCACGGCCTTGGCTTCAGGGAAATTGAGTCCGTCATATCCCAGATAGAGCCGATGGAAGGCGCCCGCGATTTCCTTGATGCTCTGCGGGAAAAGATGCAGGTGGTGATAATATCCGACACGTTCGACCTTTTTGGACGGCCCCTCATGAAGAAACTCGGCTGGCCGTCGCTGTTCTGCAACGAACTTGAGGTGGCGCCGGACGGTGAAGTCGTCGGCTACAGGATGCGTTGCCCGAAATCAAAACTGACCACCGTCAAGTCGCTACAGGCCTGCGGATTCGAGACGATTGCCGCAGGCGACAGCTTCAACGACCTTGCGATGATCCGCGCCTCAAAGGCGGGATTCCTTTTCAGGTCTACCGATGCGATAAAGAGGGACAACCCCGACCTTGCGGCGTTTGAGTCGTATGGCGACCTGAAGGCCGCGATCTTCAGTGCGGCCGGCATAAAGTGATCGAGACAAAAGAGGCTCTTGCGGAACCATGCGTATTTTAGACTGCGACTATTTTGTGGTTGGCTCAGGAATGGGTGGCCTGATGACGGCGCTCCATCTTGCGCCGTTCGGCAAGGTGGTGTTGGCCACGAAGCGCCATCTGAACGACTGCAACACGAATTTCGCCCAGGGTGGGATATGCTGCGTGGCTTCACCCGACGATTCGTTCAAGGCGCATCTGAAAGACACCCAGATCGCCGGTGCGGGACTTTGCACCGAGCGTGTGGTTGCCCGCATCGTCGCAGAGGCCCCAAAGGGAATCGCCGACCTCGTCAAATGCGGGGTCAAGTTCAACAAGAAGCCGGATGGATCGTGGGACCTGACGCGTGAGGGCGGCCATAGCGCACGGCGCATCTTCCACGCAGGAGACATTTCCGGCGAGAAGTGCGAGGCGGCGATGATACGCACCATCCGCAAGCATCCCGAGATCACCATACTCGAAAACACAACGGTAATCGATCTCATCACGACCACTCGCCGACTCGGGATGAAAAAGGCTCCGCACCAGTGTGTCGGCGCGTACGTGCTCGATACCATTACGCACGAGATATACGCGATCCGTTCGCCGAACACGATCCTCGCGACGGGCGGCTGCGGCAAGGTCTACCTCTACACGTGCAACCCCGACACGGCGACGGGCGACGGCATCGCGCTCGCGTGGCGCGCCGGCGCGAAGATAGAGAACATGGAGTTCATACAGTTCCATCCGACGTGCCTGTACCATCCGAACGCCAAACGCTTCCTGATTTCGGAGGCGGTTCGCGGTGAAGGCGCGATCCTTGTGGACGGCAAGGGGCATCCATTCATGGAGAAGTATGACCCTCGTGGCTCGCTGGCCCCACGCGACATCGTTGCCCGCTCCATTGACTCGGAGATGAAGCGCACTGGCGCCCCATGCATGTTCCTTGACATCCGCAGGAAGGGCCGGGACTATCTCATGAAACGGTTCCCCAACATATACAGGAAATGCCTGTCATTCGGGATTGACATGGCGAAAGATCTCGTCCCGATAGTTCCTGCGGCGCATTACTGCTGCGGCGGCATACAGGCTACGGTAGATGGACGAACCAACGTGAAGGGGCTGTCGGCCGTCGGCGAATGCGCATGCACCGGGCTGCACGGCGCGAACCGTCTCGCCTCCAATTCGCTCATGGAGGCGCTTGTGTGTGCTCGACTTACCGCAAAGCGGCTTAGTGTGCACCCTGTGAAGCTTGACAGGAAGGTGGCGATTCCGGCGTGGAAGACCGGGAAAGCGGTTGCGCCGGACGAAGCCGTGCTTGTCGCGCACATGTGGGACGAGATACGGCGACTCATGTGGGACTATGTCGGCATAGTCCGCACTGACAAGCGCCTTGCGCGGGCGCTCCGCCGGCTGAGGACGCTGCGCCGCGAGATACACGACTACTACTTCCGCTATCTTGTCACGCCCGATACGCTTGAACTGCGCAATCTGGCCGTGTGCGCCGAACTGATCGTGAAAAGCGCACAGAAGCGCAAGGAGTCCAGGGGACTTCACTACACGCTTGACTATCCCAAGACATCAGAGAAGATAGCCTCTACGGTTCTTCCGGGATACCGGGGATGATAGTGGCATCCTTGCCCACTGACATGGACGCTCCAGGAATAATCGTGCTGAACGGATGGGCGGCAAGCCTCAAGGCATGGAGCCTTTGCGATTTCATGACTCGCCCTGCGCCAGACGGGCGTACGCCTTCGCTGTACTCGTATGTGGATCAGCTTGACGGGCTGCATGAACGCGAGTTTGCGCATGGCGGGCGATTTGTGGTTGTTGGATGGTCGATGGGCGGCAGTTCCGCTCTGCGTGTTGCGTGCAAATACACTGACAGCATTGCCGGTCTCGTGCTTCTCGCGGCGACGCCTCGGATGATGGAGGATGCGAATACCGAATGGGACGGAATGTCGCCGAGAAGGCTTGAGGTTTTGCGGCGTGGACTTGAACTCACCCATGGACAGGGGCTTTTCGGCCCTCCGGAAGGGTTGCCCAACCCATACATGATGGACGCCCCAGAAAACCTTGAACGTGGGCTGAGGTATCTCCGCGAAACGGATTTACGGGATGATCTTGAAAGGACCTTCCGCAACGGATGCAATTTTCCCGTGCACATTTTCCAGAGCGATAGGGACGGCATCGTGCGAAGCTCGAACGCCTGGTACCTGAAACGCATATTCGCAGACGCGCATACGACGATAGTCGATGGGGGTGAACATGCGCTTCCGATCTATTTGCCGAAGGCGATTGACGAAGCCGTACGGCAGACGTGCGGAATTAACGTTTTTAGCTTTGGCTAATAAAATGAATGGGACTCAGAATGGCATTCGGATTATGGTATAATATGCATCCAAAGGAACTAAAAAGGCTGTAAAGGAATGAATGACGGGAAGTTGAATTCGGGACGCGTAGAGATGAGCGTTGCTGGATTGCAGGAAGATTATTCGCACTATCTCAGGTACACGCTGGCCAAGGATGAGAACACCGCAACGGCGCGGGATCGCTATATGGCGTTTGCGTTTGCCATTCGCGACAGGATTACCGAGCGTTGGATGGAGACGCAGGCCGAGTACCATCGCCAGAACGCAAAGTACGTCTACTACCTTTCGCTTGAGTTCCTGATAGGCAGACTTCTCGGCAACAACGTCATCAACCTGAAGGCTGACCAGCTCTGCCGCGATGCGTTGAGGGCATTCGGGCTCGACTGGAACACGCTGCGGGATTTCGAGATGGATGCCGGGCTTGGCAATGGCGGCCTTGGACGGCTTGCCGCATGCTACCTCGATTCGATGTCCACGCTGGACTTGGCCGCGATGGGGTACGGCATCCGTTACGACTACGGCATTTTCCGCCAGCGCATAGTGGATGGGCAACAGGTCGAGGAGCCGGACCATTGGCT
>CAVJWR010000054.1:0-21151 GCA_963653155.1 Limosilactobacillus gorillae | reverse complement strand
ACAAGCTCGCGAAGCTCACGGGCCGCGCGTACAAGCTCTACGACTACGTCGGTGCGCCGGATGCTGAGTACGTCGCGATCGCGATGGGTTCCGGATGCGACACGCTCCACGAGACGGTGGACGCGCTCGTCAAGGAGGGCAAGAAGGTCGGCCTCGTGAAGGTACACCTCTACCGTCCGTTCTCGATGAAGGATTTCGTGCAGGCGATCCCCGAGACCGTCAAGGTCATCACCGTTCTCGACCGCACGAAGGAGCCGGGCGCGATCGGCGATCCGCTCTACCTCGACGCGTGTGCCGCGATCGGCCAGGCGAAGCAGCAGGGCCTCGTCAAGTATGCCTATCCGAAGATCCTCGCCGGACGCTACGGCATCGGCTCGAAGGACTTCACGCCGCAGATGTGCGCGAACATCTTCAAGAACATGGCCGCCGAAAAGCCGCTTGACCGCTATGTGGTCGGCATCGTCGACGACGTGAACAACCACCAGTACATGCTCGGCGACGAATCGTTCGTCGTGCCGAAGGGTGACCGCAAGGAGTGCATGTTCTGGGGCCTTGGCGCGGACGGCACGGTCGGTGCGAACAAGAACTCGATCAAGATCATCGGCAACTACACTGAAAACTACGCGCAGGGATACTTCGAGTACGACTCGAAGAAGTCGGGCGGCGTGACGATTTCGCACCTCCGCTTCGGCTCGGAAATGATCCGTTCGCCTTACTTCATCAACTCCGCCGACTTCACGGCCTGCCACTGCTTCCCGTACCTTGAGAAGTACGATATGCTCAAGGCCGCGAAGCCGGGCAGCGTGTTCCTTCTCGCCTCGCCGTATTCGGCGGCAGAGGTCTGGGATCACATGCCGGTTGAGGTCGAAGAGGCCATCATCGCCAAGCAGATCAAGTTCTACGTGATCAACGCGGCGAAGATTGCGCTCGAAAACGGCATGGGCACACGCACGAACACCGTTCTTCAGACCGCGTTCTTCAAGCTTTCCGGCATCACGCTCAAGAAGGCAGACGGCACGGTCCTCGACCCGATTCAGGTGCTCAAGGACTACGCGACGAAGGCGTACTCCAAGAAGGGCGAGGAAGTCGTGGCGATGAACCACAAGTGCATCGAGGCGGCCTCCGCCGCGATCGAGGAGGTAAAGTACCCGGCAAAGGTTTCCGACAAGGTCGCGAAGATGCCGCCCGCAGTCTCTGCCGAGGCGCCGGACTTCATCAAGCATGTCACGGCGAAGATGATTGCGCAGAAGGGCAACGAGCTTCCCGTTTCGGCGATTCCGGACGACGGCACGTGGCCGACCGCCACGACGCAGTGGGAGAAGCGTAACGTTGCGGCGTTCATCCCGCAGTGGGATCCGACCGCGTGTATCCAGTGCGGCAACTGCTCCATCATCTGTCCGCATGCCGCCATCCGCATGAAGGTCTATCCGGCGGCTTCGCTCGAAGGGGCTCCGGCAACGTTCAAGTCGGTCGATGCCGGCAAGCTTACGCAGAAGTTCGGTGAGAAGGTCACGATCCAGGTCGCCCCGGAAGACTGCATGGGCTGCGAGCTCTGCGTCGTCCAGTGCCCGATGAAGGCCAAGGGTGCGCTCAAGATGGTCGAGCAGATTCCGCTACGCAAGACCGAGGCCGAGAACTGGAAGTTCTTCCTCTCGCTGCCTGAGGTCGATGCGGCGAAGCTTGACACGAAGAAGCTGCTCGACAGCCAGCTTAAGCAGCCGCTGTTCGAGTTCTCTGGCGCGTGTGCGGGCTGTGGCGAAACGCCGTACGTGAAGCTGCTCACGCAGCTCTGCGGTGACCGCCTCCTCATCGCGAACGCGACGGGCTGCTCGTCGATCTACGGCGGTAACCTGCCGACCACCCCGTACTGCCAGCGCAAGGACGGTAAGGGTCCGGCGTGGTCCAACTCGCTCTTCGAGGACAATGCCCAGTTCGGCATGGGTATGCGCGTGTCGGCTGACAAGCTCCACGACTACGCCATGGAACTCGTCGGCAAGGTAATCGCGAGCGAACAGGCCCCTGCTGAGTTCAAGGCTCTCTGCGAGAAGATCAAGGCTGTGGACCAGTTCGACGAGAAGGGGCAGGGTGTCGAAGAGATGCGTACCCTCGTGAAGGAACTCAAGGTTGCCTGCGAGGCCGGCGTGAAGGCCGGGTGCAACACCTGCAAGCAGTTGCTTACCGTCGCGGACAATCTCGTGCGCAAGTCGGTGTGGATCCTCGGCGGCGACGGCTGGGCCTACGACATCGGCTACGGCGGGCTTGACCACGTGCTTGCCTCTGGCAAGAACGTCAAGGTTCTCGTCATGGACACGGAGGTCTACTCCAACACGGGCGGACAGGCCTCGAAGGCTACGCCGACCGGTGCGATCGCGAAGTTCGCGGCGAGCGGCAAAGTTCAGGCCAAGAAGAACCTCGGTCTCATGCAGATGCAGTACAAGAACGTCTATGTGGCGTACGTATCGATGGGTGCGAACCCGGCGGCGACCGTGAAGGCGTTCAACGAGGCCGAGAACTACAACGGTCCGGCGCTCATCATCGCCTACGCGCACTGCATCGAGCAGGGACTCCTCACGAAGACGGGTCCGGCGCACCAGAAGGTGGCGGTCGATTCCGTCCACTTCCCGCTCTGGACGTACAACCCGACGACGGGCAAGGTGAAGCTCGACTCCGCCGACAAGTCCGCGACGGTCTCGTTCGCGAAGGACGCGGTGTCGAAGGAGTTCGGCGAGAACCGCTTCAAGCAGCTGATCAAGAAGGTCGGCGCCGAAAAGGCTACGGCGATGCTTGAGAAGGCCGAGGAAGGCTTCAAGGAGAACTACGCGCTTCTCAAGAAGCTCTCCGAGATGTAAGCCGTCCGCCAGAGACGAGCGCAGTTCCTTGCGCCTCGGAAACGCAGTGCCGTGATTGTTTCGCGGCACTGCGTTTTTCCGTACGGCGTTGTCGCTGACCATGCGCTCTGCAGGGAAATGTCCGCTTGAGGGCCAAGTGTCGAAGTTTTTGCTCAGCCGTCATTACTTATGATATAATGATGACGTTTTGAAAGAAAAAAATAGAGAGTTTGAGGGTGTGTTCTCGGCAAAGGACGCGTTTGCGAAGGGCATGACGCGACAGGAACTGTCTCGCCTTGTGACGCAGGGTGCGGTTGAACGTCTGGCACGTGGTATCTATGCTCTTGCGGAGGGGGCGCAGTCTCCGTTTCTTGAGGTTGAGATTCTTGCGCGAAAAGGCGTTGATTTCGTCGTTACACTGGAGAGTGCGCTACAAGTGCACGGATTCCCCAATGCAACGCCGCATGCCGTGTGGATCGCCATGAAACGCGGCGCCAGGCGGCCGAAGGTTGATTTCCCACTTGAGGTCGTGCGTGTGGACGAGCGAAGTTTTCGCCATGGAATTGAAGAAAGAGTGTTTGACGGCGTTCCTGTCCGCGTGTATTCGGCGGCGAAGACGGTCGCCGATCTCTTCAAGTTCCGAAATCGCGTGGGGCTTGAAATATCGATTGGCGCTCTCAAGGATGGACTTCGCGAGAAGAGGTTCCATGTCGACGAATTGATGAGGGCTGCGGACGTTGATCGCGTGCGTCGTGTTGTCATGCCTTATGTGGAGGGCTATTTCGGATGAGGAATGTCGTTGAGAGTATCTTGGCAAGGCTGAAGAACATTGCGAAAGAGAATGGCCTTGTCTACAGCGACGTCCTACGGCGTTATGCGACCGAGCGCATTTTGAGACGAATTGAACTGAGTCCGTATTCTTCGCAATGCATTCTGAAGGGCGGAACGCTGTTTGTCCTCTGGCGTGCGGGCTTTGACTATCGTCCGACGATGGACGTCGACTTCGAGTTCCGGGGCGAGGCTTCTATAGATGGACTTGTTCGGATGTTTCAGGAGATTGCCGCGCTACCAGGAAGAGAAACCGATGGCTTGCAGATTGATCCGAAGACGATTCTGGCGAAGGACATTCGAGAAGACGATCCGTATGGCGGGATTCGTGTGACGATGCTTGCGCATCTTGGAAATGTTCGTCTGCCAATGCAGTTCGATGTCGGAATTGGCGACGCGGTGACGCCGTGCGCTCGCAGGGCAGCATTTCCTGTGTTGCTCGGCATGGATATCCCGAAGATTCTCGTCTATCCGCGTGAGACGGTCGTGGCGGAGAAGTTCGAGACGATTGTGAAACGTGGCATGGCAAACAGTCGAATGAAGGACTATTACGATTTGCTCGTCTTGCGTGAAGACGAGAGTCTAGATTGGAATATGGCGGTGAAGGCTCTCATGCGGACGTTTGCCCGACGAGACACGAAGGTGCCAATAGAAGTCTCTGAAGGGTTGTCGGATGGTTTTGCGGAAGACTTTTCCAAGCAGATTCAGTGGGCTTCATTTTTGCGCAAGAATCGTCTTTCTGTTGGCGATAGAACCCTGTTGGATGTTGTGCGAGAACTTCGGGAGTTCTTCTTTGGACTGATTACAGTCTTGAAGTCGCGATAGGAAGGTCGATGGAGGGACATATGGCCATGAAAATTCTTTTTCTTTGCCATGGGAACATTTGCCGCTCGCCGATGGCGGAGTTCGTCATGAAGGATCTCGTTCGCAGGGCGGGGCGCACAGACATCGAAATCGAATCCGCCGCGCTGCACACGGACGAGATCGGCAGCGACATCCATTCGGGCACACGCGCCAAGTTGCGTGAAAAGGGCATCCCATTTGCGCCGCGCAAGGCGTGGCTCCTGACGGCGGCAAAGGCGCGTGAATATGACCTTCTCATAGGGATGGACGCCTACAACATCGCAGATCTGAAGCGACTCGTCTATCCAGACGACCGTTCGAAAATACACAGACTGCTGGAATTCGCCGGAAAGGCAAGGGACATTGCCGATCCATGGTATACCGGCAATTTCGACGAGACCTACGATGACATCGCTGAAGGGTGCGAGGCCTTGATGCAAAGGTTGGCGCATTTGTGATATACTACACGACAAAGAAATTCATCTTGTCACTAAGGCTGTCCTTTCGATGAGGATTGTGCCGTTAACTGGCTATGAAAGGAACTAGACGGAAATAGTGTGAATGAACATATCGGTCGCGTCTCAAGAGCGGCCGACTCCCCACGGTAGGGCGGTTTCGCAAGAAACTCCGTCTGGAGCGGGAGAGATGCGAGGTGGGAAACCTAACTCGCATCGCGTACGCGAATCAGCGTATGACGCTTTGCAGGAAACTTCGCCAAAGATTCTAAATACTAAAGCGGAATACGATGGTCGCGCTACGTGGTACATCCACGTGGCGTGTTTCATCATTCATGTTTTAGTATTGGTGTTTGGCGACACCTCCTGCAAGACGTGGTGATTGGGAATACGCCACTTTCTTTTTTCTGCGCAGGGGAGTGTCGTTTCGATAGCGCGGAAAGAGGACGGAAAATTGACTGCAGCGCATGTGCCAGACACATCCATGACGCTCCTTCGGGACGTTGTGGACTCCAGACACGCGAGATGGGACGTGCTTTATTCCCGCTATCGGCCGATGATGGAGACGTTCCTTGCGTTGCATTTTCCGGGGCTGGATGCGGATGACATTATCCAGGAGACCTTGATCGCGCTTGTCAACAAGCTTCCGACTTATCGGTATGCTCCGAATGAGACAGGCCATTTCAGGAATTACCTGACGGGAATCGTTCGCAGGAAGGCTCTTCGCGCCTGCAGAAAGCAACGATGCCAAGACGAGGCGATGCGAGCCTATAGGGATGAGCCGTCTCCATGTTCCGCAGAATGGGATGAAGACGAGAAAGCCTGGCGCGAATCAATCTATGAGATTGCTCTCGGGCAGGTGTTGTCGGATGATTCCGTCCAGAATCGGACGAAGCAGATATTTGTCCGTACGGCGGTGAACAACGAAAAGCCAGAGGCCGTCGCCAAGGCCTTTGGCGTCTCCCGGAATGTCGTAGATCAGGCGAAGAGACGCATGATCGAGAAGATGCGAGGGATTGTCGCACAGTTGGAGGCCGTGGATGCCGGGGTTGGCTGAAAGCTCCATGATAGAGGATTTCCTGCGGAAGCATGAAGCCATTGTCACGCCAACGCTCTATTCGGCCGGCGAGACAATCGGCGATTGGCGTGTTTGCGCCTTCATTGGGCGTGGCGGTTGCGGCGAGGTGTATCGCGTTGAGCACCGAAAGATCGGGGCAATTGCGGCGTTGAAGTTGTTGTCGCGAACTGACGCGGCATTCTGTGAAAGGTTCTTGCGTGAGGCGCGAATCCTGATGGAGACCCCACATCCGGCATTTCCCCGATTCCTCGGCTTTGGCGAGGAGTGCGGCCATCCATACCTTGTGATTGAGCTGCTTGAGCCATTCCCGCTTCCAGATACGGATCGAGGCGTTGCGGACTATCTCTTTAGGGTTTGCGAAGGCGTGGCCTATCTTCACCGCCTTGGATTTGTCCATCGCGACATCAAGCCACAAAACATAATGCGGCGTCCGAACGGCAACCAGCCCGTGCTGATAGACTTGGGCTTGGTGAAGGACACTTCGTTGCCGCCGACTGGCGATGGCGATCCCCTGTCAATCGTGGATGGCAAGGCAATTGGGGTGGGAACGCCGAAATATTCTGCGCCAGAACAGTTTTCGGGCGGCGAAATATCGCCGGCGGCAGATGTCCATGCGCTTGGCGTGCTGGTGAACGAGTGCTTTTGCGGAAAGCCGCCGCGAGCGTGGGCGCAAATAGTCCGGCGTTCGACAAGTTCGATTTCGTCGCAACGATATGGCACTGTCGATGAGTTCGTTAGAGCCGTTCGCCATCGCCATTCTGGTCGCGTGTACGTGGCGGCGGCCTTGGCCGTCACCCTTATGACCATCCCTTGCGGGATATTGCTGGCGCGGCATGGTGAGGCTTTGTACATGAAGAACAGGGCGTTGGCAGTTGACCGCAAGATTTCACCGCAGAGCGTTGTCGACGGACGAGAGCATTTGGATGTTGAATCGGCGGTTTCACTTGAGACGAATGCGATAAGCCGTAGTGTCGAATCTGATCCGCCAGCGCATCCGGGCAAGAAGATTGTGGCTTATCCCCAGTCTGGGGTGTTCGGAGGGGATCGAAATGCCGATTCGGATTTTTAGCGCATGGAGGCATAAGAAATCAGAAGGACAGGGAAATATCTTATAGAATGGAGACGTGAATGTCGCGGATATGTTGAATGACGTCAATTTCCGAATGCTGCGAGACTTTAATTCTTGGGTCAAAGCAGGTTCGGTAGTCATTGTGGGCATCGCCCAGTGTGCGCAATGGCGAAACAAGAATGATGGGCAATAAGGAAAGTAATGAAAAGATGAATAAAATGAAGTTAGGTGCGACAGCCGCTCTTGCGGGAGTGCTTGCCGGATGTTCGACGGTCGATCCGCTGTCGATTCCGCAGACAGCCCGTGACCGGGAGGTCTATAAGGCCGATGTGACGCGTCCGGTTCCGACCGAGCGCTACAAGCTCGCGATTATCTCAAAGGCGCTTCCCCACAAGTCCGACAAGACGCTTGACGCATTTCTCGCGAACGAGATGGAAAGTTCCCTGGCCAACAACTTCACGAATCTCGGCTGGTTTGACACGGTTGATCGCAAGAACGGGGTCGCCCTCGCCGGAGAGGCGATGCTTGTGGACGGCAAATCTGTGGACGCGACAGCCATCCCTGGAGCCCAGTTCGTTCTCATTGCCGAATCGCAGGTGGCCTACGTCGCGAAGCAGGGCTGGAAGCGCACCAGCATGTCCAATAAGGCGCGTGGCGCCGAGGTCACAACGGACTTCCGCATCATTGACCTGAGCACAAAGGAGCCGATCCTCGTCAAAAAGTTCCGTTCGGTCGAGACGGATGTGGAGAAAGGCAACGTCAAGAGCGCCATAACCGAGGCGGCGAACCGGAATGCCAAGAAGATGGCCCGTGTCGTGGCGGCTCGATTCCTTCCCGAGGTGAAGGTTGTCCAGACGCGTGGCGACGGCAAGTACGCGCAGGTCGCGATGGGCAAGAACTATCAGGCGACTCCGGCGGTCAAGGAATGGCGCTGGTGGCCGTACAAGTACTTCCCCCTCTGCTATGTGAAGGAGACAGTCACCCCGGCGGCAACAATCGACTTCTTCACGCTTGAGAAGCTTGGCGACGGGAAGTTCGACCAGATCGTATTTGCGCACGGCGAGGTGATCCGCGCCGACGGCAAGAAGGCTTGGGTCGAAGTCCAGAACCATGAGACGGCAGGAGTCTACAAGGGACATAACGCCAAGGTCTCGGAAGTGACTGATGACGAAGATGCCGTACTTGAATAATTGAAATTCGCAACCTGTCTTTCCGGTTCGGCTAATGGGGCCGGAAAGACGGGCAACGCCAATGAGGAATGTGATGATGAAAAAGAGTCTGGCTTTGATTGCCGTAACATTGATCGGATCTGCACTGCTGGCAGCTCCGCGCCAAAAGGCTGTTGTGTATGTTGATCGTTTCATTCCCGTCAAAAGCGAGAACTGTTTGATCAAGGATTCCGAAGTCCAGATTCTTCAGGATCGGATCGTGGGTAACGTGGTCTCATCCCGCAAGTATGAGGTAGTGGAACGGGAAAACCTCGAAAAGGTGCAGAAGGAGCTGAAGCTTGTGGATGCCGGGATGACCGAAGGCGATGCGCCAGAGTCGAACCGGATGAAAGCGGCGGGATATATCATTTACGGCAAGGTGATCCAATTCCGTCACTATGAAACACAAGCCACGGTTGGGGCCGTGACAGTAACGGCGCTGAAGGGGACTGTCGAACTTCAGATACGGATCGTGAATATCGAGACGACGCGGCAGCTTGCCGCAAAGACAATCAAGAGAGAGGTAGTCAAGCGCATGTCCAATGCCATTGCCTCGTCGCAAAACCTTGAGCTTGAGGTGATGACTGAGGCGCTAGATCTTGTTGCGAAGGACGTTGTCGTAAAGATGAACGAGATCGCGTTCCCCGCATACATCACGGATGCGGACGGCAAGTACGTGACGGCGAACATCTCCGCCGAGCAGGTCGCAGTTGGCGAGATATGGAAGATATGGCGCCGTCGCGGCAAGAAGTTCGATCCAGAGACGAATGAGCAGGATGGCTACCGCGAGAAGGAGATGGGGCTTGTTCGCGTGAAGTATCCGGGGCCAAAGGAAACGAAGTTTGAACTTCTCGACAAGGAAGAGGCGAAGGAAATCGAAGACTATATCGACGCGATGGACGGGCGGATCAATCTGGATAAGGCCTTGATCCTCCGCAAGGTCGAGGATGTGGAACCCGCCCAGAAGAAAGTCAAGCCGCCTAAGCGGAACATTCGGGATATGTTCTGATGTGCATTTGAAAACGCAAGAGGAATCGTTTGCCATGAGTCGTTTGCAGGTTTACGTTGGTGTGGCCGCGCTGTTGGTGCCGTCATTGCTGCTGGCAGAGCCGCCTGTCGAAGTCATGCGGCTCGCTGCGGAAATGCGAGAGACAGGCGGCCTTTGCCGTGGTGGAGCCACGCGGGAATTGGGTCTTTTCGTCGTAGGTGTTGGGCGGGCGCGCTATCGGGAGAACGATCTTGCGTATTCGCGCGAAATCGCCGAGATCAACGCCAAGAAGCAGGTGTCGGCGGCTTTGCGCCAGTCATTCAAGGCAAAGGACATGGCCCATGTGCAAATGTCTTGCGATGAGGCGGGGCGGACGCAGGTCTCGGCCTTTTTCATGTCGCACAGCGAAACGGAGATCGACCAGATCATGAATGGATGGCAGGTCGTATCGTCAGGAAAGAATGCCGATGGCGACATGGAGGTCGTCGGTTTCATCTCGACAAAGGCATCAGACAAGGCAGATGCCCTTGTCGCAGCGCAATTGGCATGGGGTAGCAAAGGCGTGGTCGCGGCAGTCGGCGTTGACGAAGATCGCGTGGTTGCCGAAAAGAACGCACTGAGAAGCGCCGTCGAACAGGTCGCGGGAACACTCGTCGTCGGCAAGGTCACGGTGAACGAGAAGGAAGAATTGCACAAGCGTCTCGCAACTACGGCTGGAGCCCTCATCGAGGAGTATCGGGTGACGAAGGAGACAAAGATCGAGGCGGGGTTCCGCATCGAGATTCTGGCGCGTGTATCCAAGAAGAAGCTGTATGACAGCTATCGCTCTTACTTTAAGAGCCTGGATGATCCGATGTTCTGCCTTGTGGCTACGGACGCTGCGCTTACGCGCCAGTTCACCCAGTTCTTCACGAACAAGGGGCTGCGTCTGACGAATTGCCCGGAAGAGGCGCAGTATTTCATTAGGTTGGACGGGCGGTTTGAGGATCGGTCTACGCCGGGAAACGGTAAGGCGGAGGGGACGATGCTGAATTTGCGGATCTCGGTCGAATCCGTTGATGGTTCGCGTACGCTCCTTACGATGAACGAGAGGCAGTCGAAGGACAGCGAGATACTGTCGCGGGAACAGCGCCGCGAAGAAGTCTCCCGTAGAATCTTCGGGAAACTTGAGATGCGTCTCCATCAGGCTTTGCAGGAGATGGTCATTCGCATGTTGGACGATGCCGATGACAGGTCGGTAATAAAGGTAGACCCTCACGGTACGGCATTTTGATCGTTTATTAAAGATAATCCTAACAAGAAAGGTAAAAGATGAGAAGACTCGCATATTCAGTTGCCATTCTGGCAACGGCAGGGACGCTATGTGCGCAAGAGGCTGGCACGATCTCGTCCCAGACGACGACAACCGTCTCCGTTAAGGCGACGGTAACGGACAAGGCTCCACTTTCTGAGGCGGCTGCGGCCACTGAGGATGGAGGGGCGGCAATTATCGCCATTGCCGAGGAAAAGGCTGCGGAAGTCGCGGCGCTTCCGGATGAACCGGGTGAACAAGGTCAATACGGATCTTGATACAATGGGCATCGCTTCCGGGTATGATCCCGACAAAAAGGCCATTGTTCAGGTCGCCTCGGCCGATATCGAGATCGCAGACCCGGCGAAAGACCCGCAGTTCATGCTGAAGCGTGAGCAGATCGGGAATTTCGCGCTGCTGCAGGCAAAGGCCGATATCATCCGCGCAATCTACACGGAGTTTTCGGCGATGGATCGGGCTCTGACGAGCTTTGACGAAGAGATCGACGACAACCGTGAGAAATTCCAGGCCGCCAAGGAGGCCGTTGAGGCAAAACGCGCCGAACTGGCCGAGGCTATGGCGCAGTATGATGCCGCTGACGCGAAGACGGTCAATGAGGTGACGCTGAATGATCGCTTCGGGTCGTTTCTCGATGCCGTCATCAAGAAGATCGACAATTCGTACAGTCCGGAGGCCATTGCTGCCTCGAAAAAGGTTGACGCCGAAACGGCCAAAGCCCAGGCAGAGATGCTGAAGGATAAGGCAAAGGGACTCTATGCCGAATACAAGGCACTTGAGGCAGAGGCGGCAAAGCTGCCCAAGGTGCCCGTGCTGGAGACCGAGTCTACGGCGAGCATGCTATCCAAGATGCCGCTTTTGGGCGCAACCGTATTGACGCAGGCGGAGTCGTGGGATCCGGGCGACAGGCAGTACCGCGTAGCTGTCGCAGTCGTCTGGTCTCCGAAGCTTCAGGCGCATGCCGCAAAGATCGGCACAGGCGATTTCACGGCGACGGGCAAGCCCGGAAGGTTCACCAAGCTTGATTGGGTGAAGGCGCAGGATTGGCGTTCAATGATCGGTACGCGCCGCTTTACGGACAAGACTGGCCATAATTACTTCATCGGCATCGGCGCCGCCGATCTTGGCACAGGGGTGCAGGCAAACGCCAAGCGCATGCTGGCGGAATCGCTTGCGCGCAAGAATGTCGCCATGTCCCTGATAGGGGATCTTGCGACGCGGCGTGAGATGAAGCAGAATCTCAAGGTCTATGCGGATCAGTCCATCGCGACCAAGCAGAAAATTGTCGATGCGATTTCGGCCAAGGTGGATATTCACCTGAAAGGCTGCATGTCTCTCGCCAAGAAGGAAGTGCGTCATCCGATTACCGGCAAGAAGATATATGTCGCCGCATATTACATTGATCCATCGATGGCCAAGGAGTCTGCTGACATGATGAAGAAGATGTTCGCCGATGCGGGGCTGGTCGCACAGCACACGAGCAGGCAGCGTGGAGTCGTTGAGGGCGTGACGAACGCATATAAGGCGGCAAAGGCTGATCCGTCTGCCCATGCGGCTGGCGTGGCGGAGGGAGCTGCGGCCGTCAATGTGGCGATTGCGACAGAGAAACGTGCGGCGGCAGAGAAGACCGCAAAGGCAAAAGCTCAGGTGCAAGCCGCTAAGCTCGCGAAAATACGCGCCGAACAGGCTGCAAAGGTGAAGGCCGAACAGGCTCGCCAGACTGCCCGTGAGGCTGCGAACAAGGCGGCGGCAGAAAAGCGTGCGGCGGAAGAGGCGGCATCTGCGGTCAGCACAGGCGGTACGCATTCGGGCGGAACGATTGATACGGACTTCTGATCGGCAGAACGGCCGTGAATGCGCGAATGCACATTAGAACAGCTTGTCGTGGATTCATGGTTTTGGGCGGGTTGGCGGCGTTTGCCGCCGATCCGCCCGCTCGCCTTGCCACATATAGAGAGCACGTTCAGGACCGGGCGACTGGTGTATATGAGATCGGTGACGATCTCTATGTCCATGTGCTGATGCCGGTCGACAAATCCGAGAGTACGTCAAGATTGAAGATGCGGGCGAGCTTGAAGGCGAATGACCTGCTGCGCCAATGGGCATTTGACTATACGAAAGAGGATAGGGCGAAGATGCCTACCGTTTCAGATGGATTTGCCCGCGTGGTGCAAATTTTGGACGATGCAAATCCGCTTTGGCGTATTGGCGATTGGAAAATACGCCTTACGGGACAAGAGCATTCTGGGCAGGACGGGAAATGCTTTTGGCTGGGGCAAATCGTCGGCAAGGCGGACATGGTTAGACAAATCCCCGAATCGTTGCGGTGTCCGGTTCCAGATAGGGACAAGGCGATTTCATCCCTGCGTTTGCTGCTTCCCCAAATGTTGAGGCAATCTCCCTCGCATGTGTACGCAAAATGCGGGGCGATTGATTTGCTGGATGACAAGATGTCTGTCCCGACTGACATCAAGACGGAGTATGCGGCTGTTGAGGAGAGATTAAAGGCATATCAGCCGCAATTTGAAGATGATTTTCTGTGGCTTGCGCCGTCGGGGATATCCTTGGAGTCCCAACGGAATTCTGGTAAAAAGGCTTTGGAAGTCTTTAAGGGGGCATCCGATTTCGCGCAAAAGTGGGATGCAGTGCTTCTTGCCATACGCGAAAATCCGGGCGACAAGGTGTCGTGGAACCTATGCGGAAGGCTTCTTGTCATGAAGGGCGATAATCTGGGTGGCCTGATTTGCTTCCGCCGTTCACTCGCGCTCGATCCACAGTATGGTTTTGCGCTTGCAAATGCGGCTTTGGCCTATAGGGACCTGAATTGCCCCAAGATTGCAATCGGATACGCGATTCTTGCATTGGCGCTTTCGAATGATGTCTGGTGCCGTGAAAAAGCGCTGGAGGTATTGGATTTTGATAACCACCAAAGGACAGTGAAATGAAAAAAAAACCAAAGGATAACAAAATGAGACTGAATGAAATGAGAAAGGCATGCGCGAATGCGGTAACGATATCGGCATTTGCGCTGTTGGGAGGATGTGTCGGATCAAAAGTCGCATGGGTTGAAAAGGAGTCGGTTGCCGAAGGAGAGACGGGCGGAAATTATGCGCTCGTTTCGGCAGATGCGGAACGACTGCCTTTCAACACGAAGAAGGTTTCCGAAGACCTTGCGAAACGAGGCAAGGGTACGGAGGAAGTGACATTGCCCGTTCGGGTTTCTGTCGAAGATTATGGAAAACGGGAGGCCAGCGGAGTGGGGGCTGCAATTAACAATGTGTTTTCGGTCTGCACATTGGGCATTTGGCCATACGTAAAATCGTATGAACGGACGGTTGGCCTTAAGGTTGCGTCTCCAACAGATGAAAAGGGACAGCAGATAGTTTTTGGCGAGCGTGAATGGAGTTCGTTCATCCTTCCCGTTGCGGCCCTTCCGTGTCCTGGTTGGGGCGACTGGCGTGGTCGGCAATCGGATACGGACCAAGCCTTTCGTGCGGATTATGAGGGTAAGGCGGTTACGGATCTGTTGACCAAGGATTTCTATGCGGAGTCGTCCAAGAAATACTGTACGGCCTTGTATCAGATATCGAAGTCAATTGAGGATAGCCCACAAGTTGACGTGAACGAGGATATGCGCCCCATTTTCCTCGTCGATCCGAAGGACGTTCATGTGCGTTGCAAGGGTGAAGGTGCCGACATTGACGTTGAAGGTGTTATGGACTTGATGGAAGACTGTCTGAAGGATACGGATCTTTGCCGTGTCTTGACGAAGAAATCGGTTGAGCGGAGCCTGAAGGAGCAGGCACTATTTGCGGCATTGACAGGTGAGGGGGACGAGATCGCTCAGATCGCGGCGCCGGCTTACCGCGTTGAACTGTCGATTGAGCGATATAAGTTCAAGGACGAGACAAAACAGGTTTCCCGAACCAAGAAGCATACTTTCAAGAAGAAGTCAGTTTGGAACTCCTCGGTAACGACGGTTGCCGCTGACGTGCAGATTGTCATCAAGGTTGTGGATTTGAAGACGGGGATGCTCTATCTGTCGGAGAATCTGCAGGGAGAGTGTTCGGATAATTCGACCGCGACGACGTTTTCGGGGCGCAAGGGAGGCAGATCCAATGGCGGGAAAATGTTGGGCGCCAACGAGAAGTATATGCATGCGGCTGTCGGGCAGATCATGGAGAAGTTCGCAAATCGCGTCAAGGAAATGCAGAAGTTCATTGTCATTTCCTGCACGAAGGATGGCGTATTGACGATAGATGGTACTGATCGTGTGTTTCAGGCAGGTGAGCGCGTGTCGCTCTTCAAGCTTGGTGATGCCAAGGCATCGCGACGGACCGGCCGTGCGACAAGGAGCGAGACATGCGTGGCGAATGCGGTTGTCGTTAATGCAAGCTCTTCCGGCACTGTCCTGCGCATTGAAACCATTCTTGACGATAACATCACGGGTGATGTCATCGTCCGGAAATGCCGTGTGAAGAAGTAGTCTTGCTTCCGAAGGCGAGCGCATCCAGCACATTTTGCAGAAATGTGCCCATGGTGTCCCCCTCACTTTTTGCAAAAAGTGAGGGGGATTTTTTCGTGTCAGGTTTTCGCATAAGAAATGCCTTGCGGAATGGTAGTATCATATGAAGACCAAGTAGAAAGGGGAAAATCATGAGGAAACTTGCATTGACCGTTGCGCTGGCGGCGATGGGTGTTGTCGTTTTTGCGGATACGAGAACGACCTACCGCGATGCGCAGGGACGTAACATGGGATCGTCCTCGACGGATCGCTACGGGAGGACTACCTACCGCGACGCGCAAGGTCGCAACATGGGGTCTGCTTCAACCGACCGCTACGGGAAAACAACCTATCGTGATGCGCAGGGCCGCAACATGGGATCCGCTTCGACGGACAGCTACGGGAGAACAACTTACCGCGACGCGCAAGGACGTAACATGGGTTCGGCTACGACCGATCGCTACGGAAAGACAACCTACCGAGACGCACAGGGTCGGCTTCAAGGCACGTCCTCGACTGATCGATATGGCAAAACAACCTATCGCGATGCGCAAGGTCGTCTTCAAGGCTCGAAGAGGTGATTTGCATATCGGCTTATGTTTCTGGACGCGCAGAACGCGCGTCCAGGAACTGGGTGTCATTTCTGGGTCGTTGGGCCGCATCCGGTGCAGGAGCCGCGATCGCATGAGCAGACGCTGGTCTTGCTCGGCTTGAACAGGCAGCAGCCTGAAAGCGCGATGGCAAGTGTTCCCGCAGCCATGATGATCGTGATTGCTCTCTTGAGTGTCTTGTTCATGGTGTACCTCCGTTTGCTTTTGACGGAAAGACCCATTCTTTCCGATGCCGCAAATGATAGGCAATTTCCGAATGAAAGTATGTTGTATATCCAACGTACCCGAATTCCTGCCAAGTCTGGGGTTTTGTGTGAACAGTAAAAATCGCGTAAAAAGGCATTGCCGTAAACTGTGAAATAGCATATACTACACAACGTTTCATTTCATCAGGAACCATAAGGAAGCAGAAAATGAAAAAAATACTGTTCACGTTGACGATGGCCGCTACCTGTGCGTTTGCCCAGGACTCCGCAAAGTCTGAAGATGCGGAGAAGAAGGCGGAGGTGTCCGCCCCCATGCAGCAGCAGGCTGTTCGCGAGCAGAAAGTCCAGAAGGCTTCGTGGCCCGTTTGGCTTGCGTTCAATTCAACAAAGAACATTGACGTGGTTGGATGCCGCTTTACGTTGCCCTATGGCGCCTGTGAGGGGCTTACCGGATTTGATCTCGGCCTTTTCGGTCGTTGCCGCTATATGGAGGGCTTCCAGATCAATATCATGCGCAATGCCGCCGAGGATACGATGGCAGGTATGCAGATTGGCCTGTACAACTCGGCAGGGCGGGCAGATATGCTCGGTGTGCAGATTGGCCTTTGGAACGAGGCTCAGTCGATTCGCGGCATTCAGGCCGGTCTCATCAACATTGCGAACGGCGTGTCTGGATTCCAGGTCGGCCTCATAAACCGCAGTGAGTCGCTGTATGGCGTACAGATTGGCGCGGTGAATGTGATCCGCGACGCGGAGTTCTCGTTCCTGCCTCTCGTGAACGTTGGCCTTGAGGCATTCGGCTCGCCTGCTTTCTAAGGTTGCACGATAGATGAAAATCCGCCCGTTCGCCGCTGTCCGTCCGGCCAAGGAATTTGCCGCCCAGGTGGCGGCGGTTCCGTATGATGTAGTTGATACCGCAGAGGCGCGCGCACTTGCGGAAGGCAACCCGAAAAGCTTCCTGCATGTGTCCCGTCCGGAGATCGATATGCCGGACGGCACAGACTGCTCTTCGCCAGAGGCGTATGCGCAGGCCCGCAAGGCCCTTGACGCGCTTCGTGGAGATGGCACCCTGATCCAGGAGGGAGAACCCTCGTTCTATGCCTACAGGCAGGTTATGAACGGGCGTGGGCAAACCGGCATTGTGGCGGTGTTCGATACGGAAGACTATCTCGCCGGAATCCTTAAGCAGCACGAAAAGACCCGTAAGGACAAGGAAGACGACCGCACGAACCACATCCGCATCCTCGGTGCGCAGACTGGGCCTGCGTTTCTGACATACCGTGACGGGAACGCCTATGGCAGGGCGATTTCGGAAATAGTCACCGATGCGTGTCGCAATGAGCCGCTATACGATTTCACGGCTGAGGATGGCGTTCAGCACACGGTATGGAAGTTGGCGGCAGGGGCTTCATGCGCGGCGGATGAGATTCAGGAACTTTTCGCGAACATACCGGCCGCGTACATTGCAGATGGGCACCATCGCAGCGCAGCGGCGAGCCGCTATGCGAAGGAGCGTGGCTTTAAGGGCGAGTCCAAGTGGTTCATGGCGGTGATATTCCCGGCTTCCCAGCTTGCGATACTCCCGTACAACAGGCTGGTGCGCGATCTGAACGGCCTTGATGTTGAGCAGGTGCTGGCAAGGGCGAAGGAGACATTTACGGGTGGAGTCCGCCATTGCAGGATGTACATTGGCGGCAAGTGGCATGAGCTGTCTTGGGATATCCCTGCCGATGCCGATCCAGTTTCGGCTCTGGATGTCTCGTACCTGCAGGATCATTTTCTCGCGCCTGTCCTTGGCATAGCGGATCCCCGCACAGATCCTCGCATCTCTTTCATGGGAGGGATACGCGGCGAGTCGGCTCTCTCCGCAAAGGTAGATGCCGGCGAGGCCGCCGTTGCGTTTTCGATGGAAGGGGTTTCCGTGGAGGAAATGATGTCCATTGCCGACGCGGGGCAGGTGATGCCGCCGAAGTCCACTTGGTTTGAGCCAAAGCTTCGCTCAGGGCTCTTTGTCCATGCGCTGGATTAGGGAGAAGATCAAGGCTCTCCGCGAGAAGATCGTAAGCGAGCAGAAGCCCGCGACGTTCATCGCTCGCGGATGGGCGCTTGGCGTGTTCGTTGGAAGTGTGATCCCGTTTGGCGTACAGATCTATGTGGCGTTGCCGCTGTCGTTCCTGCTAAGGTGCTCCAAGATTGGTGCACTGACTGGTACGCTCATCACAAATCCGCTTACGATCATATTCATATATCCGGCGCAATGCTGGGTTGGTGGACGGCTTCTTGGAAAGGACTTGTCGTGGCAGGCGATATCCGATGCCATGAAAGGCGTCCTTGAGCAGCAGAGCTGGAGTTCGCTGATGCAGCTTTCCGGCGATTTGATCGCGTCGTTTTTCGTGGGTGGCTTCCTGCTCGCCGCAGTGGCGACTCCGCTCGCGTACTTCGGAACGCTCAGTCTCGTGCGCAACTATCGTCGGTTGCGTGGTGAGACCTAAAGCCTATCGGACGATAGGCTTTAGTGAGAACGTCTCGAACGAGGCGGGTTCGTTGCCGATCGAGTGCCCGGCGGAAAGCACGGCCCTCGCGGTGCCTTGTGGGACTGGAACTTTCGACTTCTTGCTTTTCTTTACCGACCAGCGTTCGTCTCCGATGGTTTCACCATTTTCGTTTAGAAATGCGAGCTGCACTTGGACTGCCGGAGAGTTCTTCTTGAGCTTTACGTGAAGCTGAACCTTCTTGTCGCCAGACAGGATGTCGCACGTCACGGAGTTGTCCACATGGGCGATTGCCGCAACGTTGTTGGTGACGATCTCCACGGTCTTTACGTTGTTCGTCACGATCTCCGTGACGGTCTCGATGCGCTCGTCAGGGGCGAATGTCCACGCAAGCGCACCGGCCGCAAGTGCGGCAGTCACGGCAATCGCAGCGATTACGCGCTTTTTGGTGCGCTTCTGGTTCCGTCCAGTCTGCATCACGGAGCGAACCGTGAACGGAATGTGGCGGAACGCCACAGTGCGTTCGGCGTCATCATAGATCACGTATGTGGATTCGCACGTGCTTCCATCTGTGCGTGGATAGCCTACGCTTCCGGGATTGACGATGTAGCGTTTGCCATCCTCGATCGTGAAATCTGTCGGCGGCAACGCATACACATGGCCGCTTGCGCCGGTGAGAAATATGCCTGGCACGTGGGAGTGCCCGACAAACATCAGCTGTTCACCCCTTGCGGAGAAATTCGCGGCGGCCTCCGCCTCATCGGTGACATACAGGAAGGACTTGGGGGAGGTGAAGTCGCCATGGGTGCAGACGAAGGTCTTGCCGCGAAACGTATACGGACGATTCTTGAGCCATTCGAGATTTTCCTGCGACAGCGCTTCGCGGTGCCGTGCCACGGCATCAGCCGCTAGATCGATGAAATCCGTCGCATCAAGCCGTCCAGCCACGGCATCGTCGTGATTGCCCGCAAGCGACATCACGGTTGCCCTGCGCACGATATCGACGGTCTTCTCAGGTTCCGGGCCATACCCGACAACGTCCCCGAGGCAGATGATCTTCTGCACTCCACAGTTCCTTGCATCTTCAAGCACCGCCGAGAGCGCAATCTCGTTGGCGTGCACGTCCGATATGATGGCATAGGTCATTTCGTGGTCTCCGCGTTGCCGTTGTGCATGCGTTTCGACGCTGACGAGGCGATGGCCGCAACCCTGCGTCGAACACGGCGGCGATTATATCACATATTCTCCGTGTTAAAGTATGGAAAGACAGGAAATATCCAACTGTTTTTAGGATAAATCCGAAAATGGCCTGATGTGGCGCGAAAGTGCAAACGCAAACGGGAAAAATATGGTATAATCTGCGAAAATTTTGATATGGAGAGTTGATGACAATTGATAAAGCATGGTTGAAGGATCACGCCAACAAGATCCGCAAGGCGGATTGGATCGATCCGTCGTTGTACCAGAAATATAATGTGAAGCGCGGATTGCGCAATGCGGATGGCACTGGTGTGCTTGTGGGGCTCACGACCATCGGAAACGTACATGGCTATGTGGTATCCGATGGCGAGAGACAGGCCATCCCCGGCGAATTGTACTATCGCGGCATAAACGTGCGGGACATCGTGAGGGCAGACAAGCGCGAGCACCGCTTCGGATATGAGGAGACGGCGTATCTGCTCCTGTTCGGCGAGTTGCCGAACGCAAAGCAGCTCATAGAGTGGAAAAACATGCTCGGCAAGTACCGCAAGCTTTCGGACGGGTTCAAGGAGAACGCAATCATGCGCAATCCGTCGAAGGATCTCATGAATGCGATGGCCCGTGCAGTCCTTTTCGCGTATGCGTTCGATCCAGACGACAATCCTGACGACCTCTCGATAGAGAAGTGCCTGGAGCAGTCCATGGATCTCATAGGCTCTCTGCCCACGATGGCCGCATATGCGTTCCAGGCCAAAGAACACTACCACAAGGGGACTTCCCTGCTGATCCGCAATCCGGATGAGCGCAAGTCCACCGCAGAGAACATACTTGCTCTGATCCGTGAGGACGGAAAGTACACTCGACTTGAGGCCGAGACGCTTGACCTTGCGCTCATCCTCCACGCGGAGCATGGCGGCGGCAACAATTCGTCGTTCACCACGCACGTGGTCACAAGTTCGTTCACGGATATATACTCGTCAGTCGCCGCTTCCCTGCTCGCCCTCAAGGGGGCGCGCCACGGCGGCGCGAACCTTCGCGTCATGCGGCAGATGGATGAGATTACGGAGAAGGTCAAGGACTGGACCAATCCCAAGAGCGTGGAGCACTACCTTGAGAAGATAGCCGACAAGAAGGCTGGCGACCATACCGGGTTGATCTATGGGCTTGGACATGCCGTGTACACCATATCCGATCCACGTGCCCAAATGCTGAAAAAGAAGGCGGAACTTCTCGCCAAAGAGAAGAAGTGCGAAGAGCGGATGCGTCTATTCGAGTGCGTGGAGGAACTGGGCCCCGCGATCATAAAGGCAAAGCATCCCCGTGCCGAGGATGTGTGCGCCAATGTGGATTTGTACTCCGGGTTCGTGTACGAGATGCTTGGGATACCCAAGGATCTCTACACGCCTCTCTTCGCCGTTGCGCGTTGCGTAAGCTGGTGCGCCCACCGCATGGAGGAGCTGATCAAC
The DNA here is from genome assembly GCA_963653155.1 of Limosilactobacillus gorillae. Lineage (GTDB taxonomy): Bacteria > Verrucomicrobiota > Kiritimatiellia > RFP12 > UBA1067 > UBA1731. The sequence goes on along the minus strand of CAVJWR010000054.1, from coordinate 66 downwards.
CAGGGGCCAATCATACGTCCCGCATACAAGCCGCTTTTTCATCCAAAGAAATATGTGCCGTTGAGG
>CAVJWR010000053.1:11504-21203 GCA_963653155.1 Limosilactobacillus gorillae | reverse complement strand
GAAGCGCTCGCGCCGCCAGTCCGTGGAGTTGCCGAGCATGCGCTGCTGGTGCACGATCGTGCCGCCGTACTGCTTCTTCCATTCCCACACGCGCTCAAGGAACTTCTCGCGCCCAAGATCCTGCCGACGCTTCCCTTCCTTCTTAAGGGCCTTCTCCACCACGTTCTGCGTGGCGATTCCCGCATGATCCGTGCCGGGAAGCCACAGCGTGTTGTAGCCGCTCATCCTGCGCCAGCGCACAAGGATATCCTGGATCGTCTGGTTAAGCGCGTGGCCCATGTGAAGGATGCCCGTCACGTTCGGCGGCGGAATGACTATAGAATACGGCTTGCCTTTGCCTGGTTCATCATGAAAGCATCCGTTCTGCTCCCAGAACGGATACCATTTGGCCTCTGCGGCTTTAGAATCGTACCTTTTCTCCATCGCCATTTTCATTCTCCATCAAAATTTAGCGGTTTATTATACCATAAACCCAAGGAGAATTTACGATTTGCGATTTTTTCGATTTATGATTGCATTTAGTCATTTTATGATTTATCACCGTGCTTGCGGGAAAGTCACAGTCCTCTGCGACCGCCACAGTTCACACGGAGGCACTGAGACACGGAGAGGCTATGGCCGTGTAGAAGTGTAGAGGTCTTAGGTTTTAGTTAGTAGATGGTAGCTGGTGGTGGATGTGTTTTGGCCTCGCCGTCGTGGTAGGGCGATTTCGATGAAATCGCCGCCAAGCGGGATGAGCGGGAGGGACGCAATTCATTGCGTCCGAGGGATGTCGTCGCCCGCAACAAATATGCCGACACGGACTTGCGCACCGTAGCGACATCGCATCTGGGAGGCCAGAAACTCAGTTTCCGCCATTTGCCGCCATCATTTCCTTCATCAGCGAAGCGACGAGGCGCTTGATGTCCTCAAATGTGATGTAGCGCGTCACACCACCCTGAGCAAGCTCTCCGAGAAAAGGGATGCCCTTCAGTCTCTTTGCGGTTTCCGGGGTCAGGGAGCGTGCCGTGAACTTGAAACCCTTCTCGTCGAAGTCGAACGCCCCAACGGCGCCGCCGGAGGATATGGCGATCAGGTCGTCTCCGGCATTCGGGCTCTTCTCAACGAGTGCCTTTCTGGCAAGCGCCTCCGTTGCGCCAAACGCACACCAGGAGAAATCCTTCGAGAATACGGCGTATGTGGGCATCTTCCGTCCCTCGTCCGCCGGAAGCAGAACCGTATCGGCGGATACCTTATCCGCACCCGGATGATTGAGGGTCATCTTTGCCACCTTGTCCACCGTAGGATACACCATCACCACGTCTACGCTTCCCTTGCCATCCGGATACCCAATCCAGCGAACGGAATCCGCCACGCGCATCTTGCCATACATCTGCGCAATGCGGTTCTGCGCGAACGACACTATCATCATGGGAAGCATCGCGTTGCCAATCGCATTCCCGATGAACTGCTGACGCGACTGGAACGCATCAAACGAGCGAAGCTCCACTACCCACGGGTTCGTCGCGGACAAGGCCGGCAACATGGCCATGGCGACGCAGACGAAAGCCACGCACATGCGCAGCCTATCTCGCATATTCAACACAACGCTTCTCCCTGATTACCGTAACCCTGATCTGTCCGGGGAACTTCATTGCGGACGATATCTCCCTGCATATGTCGCGGGCAAGGGCGGAGGCCTCGTCATCCTGCATCTTCTCGGGATCGACCATTACGCGAAGATCACGCCCCGCCTGCACCGCCATCGCGCTCACCACGCCATCGTGACGTTTCGCAATCTGCTCGACATTCTCAAGACGCTGCACATAGTCGGTTGCTGATTCCTGCCGCGCCCCAGGTCTGGCGGCAGATATCGCATCCGCAGCGGAGCAGAGAGTGCCGTAAATCCCGCCAGGCGTATCCGATTCGCCATGGTGCGCGGCCACGGCCGCACACACGTCCGCATCCTCTCCGCGCAAACGCAGGAACTCCGCCCCAAGGGCGGCATGGGCGCCTTTCCGTTCGCTCGTAATCGCCTTGCCTATGTCGTGGAGGAAGCCGATCCTTCGGGCCTTGGCGGCATCGAGGCCAAGTTCGGCGGCCATCGTCCCCTCAAGAAGCGCTACCTCTACCGAATGGCGCAGCACATTCTGGGAGAACGACGTGCGGTACTTGAGCGCACCCATGAGCTCAAGTGTCTCTACGGGGAGTCCTGCGACGCCTGCCTCTGCGGCGGCGGACTCCCCTGCCTTGACGTTCGAGGTGCGCACCCGTTCCCTGGCAGTCTCCACAGCCGCCTCTATCGACGACGGATGGATGCGGCCATCCTCGACAAGAGACTCCAAGGCCAGCCTTGCGACTTCCCTGCGCACCGGATCGAATGACGAAAGCACAACGGAATCGGGAGAATCGTCAAGCAGTAGCGAAACCCCGGTGACCGCCTCGAAAGTGCGCACGTTCCGCCCCTCGCGGCCGATGATGCGCCCTTTCATCTCGGCGTTTGGTATGGCCACCGTCGATACCGTAGCCACGCCAACGTGCGACACCGCGCACCTTCCTATCGCATCCGCGACAATGCTACGCGCCATGTCCTCGCCCTGTTCCCTTGCCGCCTCCTGGATGCGTCTGCTCATGGATTCAGCATCATCCCTCAGTGCCGCATGCGTGGTTTTCAGCACCTCGCGGCGAGCCTCGGCGTACGTCATCTTGGAAATCCGCTGCAGACGCTCTTCCGCATTGGCCATCTTCTGCGCGGCCATGATGGAGGCCTTCTCGGCCTCTTCCGCCTTCGCCTTGAGGACGGCTTCACGCGCATCAAGCCTAAGCGACTTGCCGTCCAAAACCTCCTCGCGAGCCGCCAGTCTCGCCTCCGCCTGCTCCTGATCGGCACGCCTCGACGCGATCGACGCCTCAAATTCCTCGCGGGCGCGAACTACCTCTGCGCGAGCCGAGACTTCGGCTTCCTTGCGCATCGACTCGGCCTCCGCCCTCATGGCCTCGGCATTCAGCCTCGCGGACTTCTCTATCGAATCGGCCTGCCACCTGCCCACCAGCCAGCGGAGGACATAGCCTATGAGGGCTCCGGCGATTATGAAGAGCGATGCGATTATGAGGCCGGCCGCATCGGAAAGCTCCTCCCATATGTTGCTCGACAGGGCAAACATTCGCGGAAAGAGCAGTATTGTGGCGCAGGTCATCATTTGCAGGCAATCACTTCACCGACCTGATGAGTCCGAAGAGGTACCTCCGCTCACGCGCCGGATATGCATCGAACCCATCGAGATGCGCGCGCATGTCCTCGACCGCCGAGTCGAAGCGCTTGCGCTCATCGCTCTCGTCATCCTTCGCGAACGGGTAGCTGCCCTCTCGTATCCACTCGTCAACGCGAGAAGAATCCGCCTCTGCCGCCCTAACCCGAAAATGGTCCCTGAGCGTCTTCCTCGCGGCGTCAAGGTATGCCCTCGTCTCCACGTTCAACTCGTCCATCACGAGCATATTCTCCGCGTTCAGCTCGGAAAAGCGAGGCGACACGACATACGCTGTGAAGCTGAACGCCGCGCCGGGACGCACTCCGGCGGGCTGTTCGTGCAGGGCAAACCCATCCTTGCCGCAAAACACCAGCTTGCCGGAGCCAACGAACCGGCGACGCCATTCGATGACCTCCATGCGTGCCTCCGCGCCGGAGGGAAGCGTGAGCCGATAGTCGGTCACGGCCTTGCGGACTATCACGGGAGTCACGGGAATTCCCGAAAAGTACACGTGCACGTTTGGGTATGCCTTGAGGTAAAGGGCGAACTTCGCCGCCAGCGACGACACTACCGACCCCGCGTCTGTCAACGAATCGGATGTAGGCCGCACGTTGGTTACGTACACCTCTGTGCCCGTGGCGAAGCCTGGCGTAGTCTCTTCAAGGCGGAAAAGTCCCGGCTGCTGGAGATCCCCGGAGATCACATAGGACTTGACCGGCGACGCCATTCCCGTTCCGCCCGACACCACCGCCCTTGTGGTGCGCCACTCGACATGCGTACCGAGGGCGAACGCCTTGAAGCGCCCGCGCCCATGCCGCCCGTGCAGACGGCGATGCAGGCCTGTCGTGGCGGAACGTTCCCTCTTCCAGCTCCCGCCAAGGCCGCCAAACGTAGAGTCGATCCTATCCACATCGATGCCCACCCCATCGTCGGATATGCGGATGGCGTCCACCGCCCCAAGGGCGTTCTGGATTATGTCTATCTTGACCTCGCGGGCATCGGCATCAAGAGCGTTCCATACAAGCTCCTCTATCGCCGCCAGCGGTGACGCATGTGACAGCGATGCGATGTAATCGGCCTTTGCGAGAACCCTGATGTCCTTTGCCATATGATCTTCCGCTACTGGTTACACTATGTCCATCGGCTCGATCTGGGGCGGCTCGGACGAAGCCGATACGACCTTCTCGATTCGCTGGCGAATCGTCTCCAGCTCTTCCGTACACTTGGCCGCCAGCCGCTTCCCCTCGTCGAAGTTCTTCATCATTTCGTCAAGAGAGAGGTCGCCACCCTCCATTGCCTCGACAATCTTTTCGAGACGCCCAAGCTTCTCCTCGAACTTCTCTCCATCATCTTCCGCCATAATCCGACCTTTCCGTTACCGTCCCGTAGCGAACGCATAGGCATTGCGGAACATGCGCATCCACGGGCCATCCTTCTTGAACACGCCCGGGTTGTATGAGAGCTGTGCAGCCCTGAACCCACGCTCCGGATGCGGCATCATTATCGTCACGCGCCCATCGGTGGTTGTGAAGCCGGTGAGGCCGCCCTTCGTGCCGTTCGGGTTGAACGGATAGCGCTCCGTGGCATTCCCGCGCCCATCCACAAAACGCAGCGACTTGCGCACATCCGACTGATCCTGTGGCTGATCCCATACCGCACGGCCCTCGCCATGTGCCACCGCGACGGGAAGGATAGAACCCTCCATGCCCTTGAAGAATATCGATGGGGACTCCATCACCTCAAGCGTACACACGCGGGCCTCGAACTGCTCCGAGACGTTCCTCACGAAACGAGGCCACGCCTCGGCGCCGGGAATGATGTCCTTCAGCTGGGAAAGCATCTGGCAGCCGTTGCACACTCCAAGCGCGAATGTGTCGGGACGAGCAAAGAATTTCGCGAACATTTCCTTGAGGCGGTCATTGTAGAGAATCGACCTCGCCCATCCCGATCCGGCGCCAAGCACATCGCCGTATGAGAACCCGCCGCACGCCACAAGGCCATTGAAGTCCTTGAGATCGATGCGCCCGGACATGACATCCGTCATGTGCACGTCCACGCTCTCGAAGCCCGCGAGCGCAAATGCGGCGGCCATCTCGATGTGGCCGTTCACGCCCTGTTCGCGCAGGCATGCGACACGCGGCTTGCCGCCGGTGCGCCTTTTCGCTGGCGCGACCTTACCGTCCGGATTGAACGTCAGGCGGTACGTCAATCCGGGGTCGTGCTCGTCAAGCCCGTTGTCATACTCCTCGCGGGCCGTCACTGGGTTGTCGCGAAGCGCCTGCATCCTGTAGGTGGTGGACGACCATTCGCGCCTGATTCTCGTGAGATCAGTCGAAAGGGCGTGGCGCATGCCAACATACACGTCGAAATTGCGGTCGTCTGTCGGTGTGCCTATCACGTGCACATCGTCCGCAAGCCCGGCACGGGAGAAGATCGACAGCACCTCCTTAAGGTTCTCGTCCGTAACCTGAAGCACGGCTCCCGGCTCCTCGGAGAAGAGTACCGCAAGCGGATCGCCGTCCGGAAGCCTTACGCTCACGCCGCGCCCACCCGTTATCGCCATTTCGGCAAGCGTGACCGCAACGCCGCCATCGCTCCGATCATGGTACGCAAGCGCGAGCCCGCCCTTCACGATCTTCTGCATGGCGTTGAAGAAGCCCTTCACGCTCGCGGCATCGGCATCAGCATTTTCGCATCCGAGCTGGTTGTACACCTGCGCGAGGCAACTGCCTCCAAGGCGGTTTTTGCCGTGTCCGAGATCAACGTACACGAGACTTGACGCGCCTTTCTTGAGGTCTGGGGTGAGCGTCAGCGTCACATCCTCTACCGGCGCAAATGCCGATACGACGAGCGACAGCGGAGCGACTTGCCGGTGATCGGCCCCTTTTGAATCCTTCCATGTGGTGTGCATGGAGCAGGAATCCTTGCCAACCGGAATCGAAATGCCGAGCGCAGGGCAGAAATTGATGCCGACCTCCTTCACCGTATCATAGAGGTTCGCGTCCTCGCCCGGTTCGCCGCACGGCGCCATCCAGTTCGCGGAAAGCCGAACGTTCCTGATGTTGCCGCAATCGGCCACCGCAAGATTTGTAAGCGCCTCTGCGACCGCCATACGCCCCGAAGCCGGAGCGTCGAGCAAGGCGACCGGTGTGCGCTCGCCTGTGGACATCGCCTGCCCGTTCAACGTCTTGTACCCCATCATCGTTACGGCGCAGTCTGCGGCCGGAAGCTGGAACGGCCCCACCATCTGGTCACGGGCGACGAGACCTGTCACAGACCTGTCGGCAATCGTCACAAGGAACGTCTTGTCCGCGATCGTCGGCAGCGTGAGCAGCCTTGAGAACGCTTCGGACGGCTTTACGCCCACAAGCGCGAGTGGACTGTGCGACGCCTTCACATGCCTGACCTTGCGGATCATGCGCGGGGGCTTGCCGAGAAGCACCTTAACGTCCATGTCTATCGGACGGTCCCCGAACTGACGGTCTGTAAGCACGAGCCTACCGTCTCCGGTCGCCTCGCCGATGAACGCCACCGGACACCGCTCGCGCCGGCACAGATCCTCGAAGAACCCGCGAGCTTCGCGACGCAAGGCGAGGACATAGCGCTCTTGCGCCTCGCAGCACCAAATCTCCATCGGGCTCATCGACGGCTCTTCGTTGTGCACTTCGCGGAGCTCGAACTTGCCGCCCGTGGCCTCCACAAGCTCAGGGCATCCGTTGGATAGTCCGCCCGCGCCGATATCATGTATCGACAGCACGGGATTCTTGCCGCCCATGGCGGCACAGGCGTTGATCACGCCCTGACAACGACGCTGCATCTCGGCGTTGCCGCGCTGAACGGAGTTGAAGTCGAGAGCCTCGGAATTGGTTCCTGTCATCATCGAGGATGCCGCGCCACCGCCAAGCCCGATGCGCATTGCCGGTCCGCCAATCTGGACGATGTATGCCCCTTCCATGACAGGCTTCTTCGTTACCTGATCACGGATTATCACGCCATGGCCGCCCGCAAGCATTATGGGCTTGAAGTAGCCACGGTGCTGGCCGTTTTCCTCATGCTCGTATGTGCGGAAAAAACCCGTCAGCTGAGGACGCCCAAACTCGTTTCCGAACGCGGCGCCGCCGATGGGGCCCTCTGTCATTATCTGGAGAGGCGTGGCCAACCGCGACGGACGTTCGCCATAATCCTTCTCCCAAGGCTGCACCGCATCTGGTATGCGGAGATCAGAAACCATGAATCCGCAGATGCCGGCGGTGGAGCGCGAACCCGTTCCCGTAGCGGATTCGTCGCGTATTTCGCCGCCCACGCCCGTTGCCGCTCCGGGATATGGTGAGATTGCCGTTGGATGGTTGTGCGTCTCGACCTTCATCAACTGGTCAAGCTGAACCTTCTTGAAGGAATACGCGCCGGGATTCTTCGACTTCCCTGGCGTTGCTGGCTGGAACATTTCGGTCTCGAATCCCTCCACGACGGAAGAGTTGTCCTTGTACGCCACAAGGGTACCCTTTCCGTTTTTCTTGTGGGTATTCTTGATCATGCCGAACAGCGAATCCTTCTGCGCCTTTCCGTCAATGATGAACTCCGCGCCGAATATCTTGTGGCGGCAATGCTCGGAGTTGACCTGCCCGAACATCACAAGCTCCGTGTCGGTGGGGTTGCGCCCAGCCGCCTTGAACGAGTCCGCAAGATACTGCATCTCCGGCTCCGAAATCGCGAGCCCAAGATCAACGTTTGCCTCGCGGATAGCGTCAATGCCGCGCCCAAGCACGTCAAAGGTGCGCCCCGGCTGCGGCGGCAATTCGTCGAAAAGGTCATCGAGCGAAAGGTACACGCCTTCCGTCATCCTGTCGAACAGGGCCGGCAACGCTGGCTTCAGTTCGTCAAAGCTTGCCGGAAACGCAGAGCATCCGCTGGAGCTGGCCACAGAAAACCGAACGGCGCGTTCAACACGCTTCACCCCCTTGACGCCGCAATTCCTGAATATGTCAGTCGCCTTCGTTGACCAAGGAGAAATGGTTCCCTTGCGAGGTGACACGTAGAAACTCGTCTCGCAGCAGGATACCGCGTCCAGCGAACCAGATTTGCCGATGTCTGAACCGACATTCAGAAGAGCGCCTGCGCGTTCAAGGCTCTCTGGCGGAACGCCGCCCTCGCCTTCGGCCTCAAGCGCATACACCCAACGCGCACGAAGCCCAACGCGCTCCATTCCGGGAACCAGTTTCCCCATGGCCTTCTTCAACGCATCAAGACGGAACGGAGAGAACGCCTCCGAACCCAAAAGCAAAATAGGTTTCATGTACAATAAAATCCTGTCGTTTCGGTATTTGGCGTGAATTATACCACACATTGCGGCCATGCACGGATGCGAACAGAGATGAGACAAGCTCATATGTCCCGCAACAAGAGACAGGCAATCGTTTTTACGCCTCCGCAATATTCTTGATTTTGAGCCAACGCGCAGCAACGCCTCTCATTCGGGGAGTTCTCGGAATATGTGAACGGTATTGGTCTGACCTTCGTTTTCCTTTCCGTTCTTATTCGTTTTCATGTTTCGCATTATACAAAATGACGAGCGGCAATTGGTGTAATTGAACGGTTCGCCGCAGTCGCTACGAATCGCGCTTGATTCCATTTTCCCGCCCGATGGGCAGCCTTGTCCGCGTGCTGCGAAAGATGGTATAACGTCCCTCGTCCAGAACTGCTCCATTCGGAACTGGCCAGTTCCGAACTCATCCCAACATAGGGGACGCTAGACTTATACCATCAATCCTAATCAGCCGTTCCCCGTCCCTGCTTCAGCTGACGAATGACCGAGAACATGACGGACGGATAGTCGGACGAGAACCCGTCGAAGCCGAGGTCATAGAGCTTGAAGTACGTCTCCTCCTTCTCGCCGCCCTGAAAGGGAATCGAGACGACGGGGATGCCGTGCAGATGAAACTCCTTCACGACCTCCTTCAGAACCGCCGTGGAGGGAACGAACGGATCCTGCGGGTCATCCGGATCGTAGTAGGAATGGATCGAGACCGCCGAGATGCAGGCAAAGCCCTTCGCGCGCAGACTGTCCATCTGCTCGCGGAAGTAGCGATCCGCCCGTGCGCGCTCCTGCGGACCGTGATCCTTCGGCCACGCGCCGATCCACAGCAGAGACTTGCCGCCCGGCAGGATCCTGTTCCAGTCGAGAATCTTCTCGTGGCTCGGCCCCGTGTAGTAGACCTGGTCCTGCACGCCGGCCGCCACAGCCTTCTGCGCGATGTATTCGGGCCCCGCGCCCTTCTCGTCCACAAAGCAGAGATAGGTCGGATGCCCCTTCATCGCGGCAAAGGTCGCCTCGATCGTCGGTACGCGCTCGTTCGCGTATTTCGGGTCGAGATAGGAGCCGACGTCCACGTCCCTGATCTCGTCCCACATGAGTTCCTGCGAGACGGACTTCTGCGCCAGCGCGGACGGAATGCCACGTCCGGTGCGCTTCAGG
>CAVJWR010000053.1:6947-11488 GCA_963653155.1 Limosilactobacillus gorillae | reverse complement strand
TGCCAATGCCGTCCTTCGTCTTCCGGCAGTCGCATTCAACGGCGCTGCCGTTCTCCCAGCACCACTGAAACGTCTCCAGCGTGTTGTCGGGACGCTCCGCCTTGCCGCCGCCGCGATGGACGTGCGAGATGTAGAGGCGATCCGTGCCCCAAGGGTGCAAGTCCTGAAGCCGAGCGGCGCCTGACGACCGCAGATCCGCCTGAAGCGTAGCCGCCAGCAGCACGAGTGAAAGTGTCGTCAGTTGTTTCATCATGAGTATACTTTTCATGTGCGTAAGTATAACACAAAATCCCGAAAACCGTCAACGTCGGCAGAGCCCTGGAACAATCCGCCTCGCCATCAGTCCCTCATGTGGCGCAGATACTCGGCCATCAGCCGGTCGTAGACCACATAGCCCGACTTGCCCGGATAGACCAGCTCCTTGTCAATCAGCATCTCAAGGGAAACCTTGACGCTGCTCGCGGCGCGCAGTCCATAGGCGGCGATGAATGCGCCAGACTGCGGCGCCTTCACCACGCCTTCGCACGCAATCGCCTTCAGGAGACGGCGAGCCCCGTCCGGCAACAGCGTCAGCAGCCGCTGGCTGTCGTATTCGTTGTCCTGCACACGTGCCCAGACCATCTCGTCGACCTCCGACGCTTCGACGGCATCGCCGCCACGTGCGTAGAAATCCCACAACAAGGCCTGCACATACCAGGTAATGCCGTCAAAGCGGCGATAGATCGCCTCGAAGACCGCACGCGACAGGCGACGTCCAGCCGCCGCAAAGAGCCGATGGGCAAATTCGTAATAGACGTCCTCGCCGATGACATCAAGCGGCAGAAGCGTCGTGGACTGGAAGAACGGCTTCTTGGGCGAAGTGAACATCTCGCGCATCAGGTGCTGCTTCGACCCAGCGAATACGAACTGCGCCGGCGAGAACTGGACGAGGTTGCGCAACTGAGCATCTACGCCCTTCTCTGGATAGTCCGCAACCTGCTGAAACTCGTCGATCGCGATGACCGTGCGACGGTCGTGTTCGGCCAGATAGGCGAAAACCCTCTCAAGGGTCTGGTTCGCCGCCTCGGCGCTAATCTCGAAGCTGAGCGTCGGCTTCCCGCTCGTTTCGTCATACGAAAGCGTTGGACGCAGCCCTTGCACAAGGCGTTTTGCCGCGCCCGTCACCTTCTCAAGCGGCGTATCCAGTCGACCGATGACTGCATGCGCCAAGGCGGACGTGAACTCCGCCAGATTCTGTGTGCCGAACACGTCCACGTAAAAAGTCTCATAGGCGTCTTCTTGCCGCAGCCGCGCAAAGGCGTTGTGAATCAGCCCCGTCTTTCCATAGCGACGCGGGGCCAAGAGCGTCACATGGCCCTCGTTGCGCACGATTGTGCAGAACCGTTCCGTTTCCGCCACGCGGTCGCAGAAATATTCAGGCCCCTTATAACCTGAAATCACGAATGGATTGCTCAATTTCATGTGCGTAATGTATCACGTTATCGCCGTCACGTCAACAGCGTGACGGCGATAACGTGATTTGAATTTGCGATCACTTGCCCTCAGAATTCATTTTAATGAAAAGAAGTTCCTTAAGCCCCCTTGCGCACCATGTGCGTAAATGATATTATTCACTTCAATGAACAAAAAGGAGATTGGACAGGCCATCGTGGAGCGGCGCGATACGCTCGGCGTGACGCAGGCTCGGCTCGCCAAGCTGAGCGGCGTGTCGGTTCACACGCTCTCGAACCTTGAGACTGGCGAAGGGAACGTGACGCTCGATACGCTGCACAAGGTCGCGTCTACCCTCGGCTACCATGTGAGGGTCGGCGTATGAATCGCGGCACCGTATACTACCGCAACATCCCTGCCGGGACGCTCGAACGGAGCGCCGCTGGCTACGTCTTTCGCTACGATGACGCCTACCGCGCGAATCCGGCCCTGCCCGACATCTCGGCGACCTTGCCCAAGAACCAGCCGGAATACCGTTCCAAGTTCCTGTTCCCGTTCTTCGCCGGCCTTCTGGCCGAGGGGGCGCAGAAGGAGCGGCAATGCCGCGAGCTGCACATCGACGAAAAGGACCTGTTCACGCGCCTTCTCGAAACCAGCGCCTATGGTGCAATCGGAGCCGTCTATGTTACGCCTTGACTTTTCCGTCACCGACCTCGCCCTGTTCATTGACCGCCTTCGCGCCATTGCGCAATAGCCGCATCTAACCGCAAACCACGCCTCAGAGCGCGAGGCGACGTGACATCAGGAACTCATGGCCACCGCCATCCGCCGAACATCACAAACAAAATGCGTCCGGCAAATCAAGCCGGACGCATATCGTATCAACCACGATCTTCTCTCTCACATCCACTAATCGTTATTGGGCATTTTTCGCACGGGATTCTCATGCGTTAACTGTCGAACCTTCGAACGGATGTCTGGGTCGAGGGACTTCTGCACGTTGTACGTCTGGAGCGGATGAACCTTCCCGTCGCCCGCGCCCTTCTCCATCTTCGCCCGGAGTGCACCGAAGTGCCGCGCATAGACGTCGCGCGGACGGCAACCTCGCTCGCGGCAGACGGCAGCGGCCATCCCCACGACCTCGCCCATCATGCCGTGCGTACGCATGAGCCGCGTCGTGCCGAGCGCGACGTGCGTGACGGAGATGTCGCGCCCCGCCATGAAGAGGTTCGGGACGTTCCGCGAGTAGAAACAACGGTACGGAATCGGGTATGGCCAGATCACGTGGTTGTGTGAGTCGGCCTGAAACGCCTCGCCCGCGAAGCCTGTCACGGACGCCTCCTTCGGGAAGTGCTGGTCGATCGTCCACGTCGTGGCGCACGTGCCGTCCGGCTGGACGTCGCGGCTCATGAGGTGGTTCTCCGTCAGGATGAAGTCGCCAATGAGCCGCCGCGACTCGCGCCGTCCGGCGACGTAGGCGACCCAATCGAGTTCCGCCGTCGCGTAGTCGGACTTCTTCGAGAAGCCGTTCTTGAGGTACGACCAGTTCGAGTAGACGACGAGAAGCCCGTAGTCGCGGATGCGCTCGGCCTCGGCGATCTGGTCGCGCCGTAGCCCCGTCTCCCAGTTCCAGTCGCCACGCAGCCCCGGCCGCGCCGTCCGCTCGTCAAAGGGCAGCATCCACGGCTCGGCGGGGAAAGTGACCACTACGGCGTTCGTCGCCGCACGCCACTGGACGGACGCGCCCATCATTATCCTGTCGCCCGTCTCTGGCGCCCACGGCTCGCCGTGTACGTCGCGCCCTTCGCGTCCCATCCGCCAGTCGGCCCCAGCAAGGAAGCCGACCGTCCCATCGCCCGTCGTGTCCGCGAAAAGCGGCGCGGCGAAGACCGTCCGCACACCCGTCGCCGTGTCGACGCCAGTCACGGACGCAATCGCGCCATCCACCGCCTTTTCGACGCCGTTGACGTGCACATTGAGAAAGAGGTCAAGGTTCTTCTCGGCTTTCACGACCGCGAGCTTGCGCCCATCCTCGTAGACGGCCGCCGGCTGGGCGTTGCCGCCCGCCGCCGGCGCGATCTCTGCGAGGACATCGCCCAGACGCGGATATGGCGGCAGGTTCGCGTAGGCACCGAGGTGGACGCGCACTTCGGACGAGTTGTTTCCGCCGAGGACGGGACGGTCGTGGACGAGCGCCGTCTTCTGCCCCTGCCGTGCCGCCGTCACCGCCGCGCAGATGCCAGCGATGCCGCCGCCGACCACCACGAAGTCATACGCCTTGCGCACCACGGGTTTCGCCTGTTGTTCCGCTACGCGAAAGGCATTTAGCTCGGCCTCCGTCCGCTCGTCTGTCGCAAAGGCAATCACGTCGCATCGTCCCCCGAAGCCCGTGAGGTCATGGAGCGCAAGCGCGTTCGCGCCCGCCTTCAGCGTCACCTCGCCCGCACGGCGCCACATCCACTCCGCCGCGCCCGTGCCGAGCGTGACGGGCAAGGCCATGCCGTTGACGGATACGCGGAACTGCCCCGCCGGATGCGACGACCACGGCGCGTTCCAGTTGCGCGTACGGACGTAGACGATGCGGCGACCGCCCGCGCCCGCGTCAAACGTCGTCGTCGCGTCCGCGACAGGCTGGCCGAGGCCATGCGCGAGCAGGAACGGCGAACCCATCTGATCCATGAACTGCGTGTCCGTGACCCAGCCGCCCTTTTCGACGAACGCCTCCGCCTCAACGATGATATCGCACGATTGCGCCGCATTAATGCGGCTGCCACCAGGACGTTCACAATCAAGCGTCACCTGCCCGACAGACGGGGCATCAACAGCTGTACTCAGCGCCCAAGCCACCCCCGTAACCACGATCAGGACAAGTGCCACCGTCCAGCGAGCAAATCGGCACACGGCCATTTTACCAGTTTTCATGATATTATATGCCTGTAAAATTTATGATGGTATAATAGCATCTCGTATCTTTTCGGTCAACGACTGTGAGATCACAGTCCCTCTTGCCCGCCCAAGATCATCTAACTACGAAAACGAAGCCACTCTCAACGAATCTGATCGAAACCGTACGGTAGCCATCCTCGTCTGTTTCCGAGATAGTCTTGTTT
>CAVJWR010000053.1:0-6937 GCA_963653155.1 Limosilactobacillus gorillae | reverse complement strand
CCCCTGACGCGAGAGACACGAAGCGCGTTGTATAGTTTCATGGCCTCATCTGCCTTAAGCTTCGCTACACTGCGAATGCCAGACACGAGTCCGCTCCCAGCCAAGCCAAGAATCGTGCAACGTATGTCACCCGCCGCTGCAATAGCATTGCCAGTTTTGAGGACTGCATCAGCGTCGTCGATACTGACGTAAAAGCCGGTATCGTTCGCAAAATCTATTGCAAAACCATCAAACGACCGCTCTGTGCGCGGCCAAATGCAACCACCGTTTACCTTTAACATCGCGCCATCCGCCACAGACTCAGCAATTCCAAACGACAACACGCCCGCGCCACTCTTGATAACCGTCTTGGCTGCCGTCACATAGTCAAACGAAAATACATTACCAGCAAGCGGCTCAAGGTTTGCCCCTTCATACGCAACGAGTTCCTGTACATGGATAGTGACATCTGTCGCCGCCTCGCTCGTCACTTTTGAGGAATCGGGATTCACGATCTTTAAAGTGCCATGCGGCAAACCGTTTGCCCCCAAACGGAATAGGCAATTCCAATCTACCTTCACCATACCATAATATTCACTTGTATCGCCCAACAGCTCGCCGCCGAACTGGACTTCATCTTCGCCAACACGCCCATCGTACTGCGGATGACATGCGAAATAAATGCAAGAAGCGGTATCGCCTATCAGTTTAGACCTTATGCGCCACGGAAGACCGTAGCGTCCACCCAAAAACACAAATGGACTTGCCTCATCCGCAAAGACAGTGAATGTTGATTCCGCCGATGTGGTCACGGCATTGCTTATGCTCCCTACGGTTGTAAACATCGTACATTCTTCCTTCTTGGCCTTGCCGTTGGAAATCGCCCACAAATCGCCGAAATGCGGATTGCTTCCAGATGAAAAGCGGATTGTCCCATTGAGTACAAGTCTATCTCCATGAAATGTCGGATATGTCCCGAGCGCATACAGCCATTGGGCGTTTACGAAATAGTTCGTACCCTTATGTGGCGCCGAGCCATCGCTCCAATTACCCGTTCGCTCAAAAGAGTTGACCGTAAAGTCATCGGATTTCGTCAGCACCACATAACCATCACTTTCATCGAATGTCATGGGCAATCTGGGCAAAGAAGGCCCTTCGTTCACAAGGAACACTTCGCATACATTTTCGGCTGTCCGTATTTCAACTCGGACATGACGTAGATTGATGTCCGATAGATCAAAATCACTTTCGGTAAGGCTCCCGACTGTCATCGGCACGGAAATGATCCGAATGGAACGTGACGGCATAACTTGCACACTCCCCATGGACAACTTGATCTTTCCACCCAAGACAAACTCATCTGTGACGACAATGCCGCCATCCAATCTTGCTGACGGATCGCCTGCCGCAGAGCAATCCAATACCGTGCCATCCGCGAGGTGCAGACTCGCGACCGACAATGTGTTTGAGACGGGAACCATCAACGTTGCGGCGACATCCGTTTCGATCTTCGAGACCGGCACAACTGCGCTTGCCGATGCCGCCGTACCGAGGCGAGAATAGACGCTTGTAAGCTTAACCGACTTGGCATTCCTGAAACCGCTGTCGCCAAGATTGAGCGTCTGGTTCATCCACACCTCGACTGAACCAAAGAACTGATCCGTATTGCCGTAGACGATCGATCCCGTCATATACTGCGAAAGGCCAGCCTTATTGGCATTTCTGCCGTCATCGGCCATGAATACGATCTTTGTGTCCGCATCGCCAACAACGTTCATCCGAATCGCAATCCAGCCCGCCTGACCAGTCGTGGAGTCCGCCTGTCCGCCAACTATCTCCACATGTCCCAAAATGGTCAGATTTCCCTTTAGCACGATTGGATACTTCGATCCGAATTGCGCAATGCGCCCATTGTCAACTATCCGCAAGTCATTGATGACCACAGGGCTTCCTTCCATGTTCGCCCATGTCGTACCAGACCCCCTGCGGCGCAAGCCGCTTGCCGTAAGGGAATCGCCCTGAAACGTGCAGGGATAGAAGCAGATACCTTGCGCATAGTAGTTTGTCCCAGTGTGCGGAGACAACCCGTCGCTCCAAGATCCTGCAGTGGTCAGGGAACTCTTGAAGTTGGAGGCCGCCGCATATTCGTTTAAGGATAGTGTCACGTAGCCACCTTCCTCGTCATAGTCTGCAAGGGACGCTTGGGACAGGATAGCGACCATGACTATGATGACCGATCTTCTCAGTGATGAGTTCATTTCTTGATCTCCTTTGTGCGTGTTTGGTTAGGGGTTGACGGCATTCCCATGGCGGTTAATCTCTGGCGGATTCCGTTCCAGGCGTGAAAGTAAGAATAACCGTATGTTCGACAGAAGGTTCATCAATGGCGACGGCCCAGCGTGTCGGCTCGATACGCCTGGGATTGGGAAGCTTCTCTTCCTTCACGTGCCACTTCGCCCCATTCGTGTCAACGGTAAAGTCAAGCCGTTTCACGCCTTGGTCGGATTTGCGGATGATGACGAAGGCATTTTCACCTCGCTTCTCTATCTTTCCATACGTTATGATGGGACATTCATATGCGCCCGGCTTCGAGAATATGGCACGATCCGAAATCGTCGCGGAAGAATTTCCACGGTCATACGCAAATGTGCGTTCAAGTACATGGATGTTGTCGTTCGTGTAAGTCGGCTTGAGGTCAAGGACAAGCGTATCGCGCGAATCGAGAAATTCCTTTCGCAAAATCTTCGCCCGATACTCCTTGCCCGCCGCCTGAAGCGTACCGTCTGGGTACGGCACCGCATGTCCGTATGAATTGAGCATCGGATGGTTGTATCGCTTGGACGTGAACGTATCGAAGTCGTATTCCTTGCCGCCCGTGTCCAGCACCATCTGCGTCCGCCCAAGGGCAAGGACAAACTGTCCCGCGTCATTGTGGTTGTGCGGAACGCCGTTATTTCCGCCCTTGATGCAGGCCGAAAGCGTACTTGCGTCAGGAGAAAGCGGCCTTCCTATGTATATCTGGGCATCTTCAAGGAATGTCCTGATCGGCAAACGGTATTCCGACACATTCTGCACACTCTGGCAATCACTGTCGACAAAGGCTTTCAGAAGACAATTATCAAGCCCGGTGTTTGTCAAGGTGATGGATGATGTCATCGAACTGGCAAGCTCCGGCCACACCAGCTCGCACAAGGACATGACGGATGCTGGCGGGCCGGAAACCCGTCCATCGCCAAACATAGGCACAGCCCCAGTAGCAAGCTGGAATTCATAGGCGCAGAGACAGCATCGCTTTGCCTTTGCGTCCGCAAAGAAGTCCACCTTTCCGGCGGTTGCCTTGCGCACAAAGAGGCCAAGCCGCGTGTACTGCCCAAAACCGTAGTCAAAATAGGCCGCGCCCTCCTGGCAGTAGCCATCGTTGGAGAAACCGCCGAGATAGTACGGCATGGCACGTTCAGCGGCCTCGACGAACTTTGCGCGTATTTCCGCGTCCGGAATCATGAACAGGGCAGATACGACGGACTGGTAGTGGCAGGCTGGATTCCAGTTGTTGTCGCCAAAGAACCACCCGTTCTTCGGATGACGCGCGTTGTAATCCGCTGCCGACGCAAGATAGGTGCGGTAGCATTGCTTCCACGTCTTCTCCACAAGGTTCGAGACCGTCGTCTCTGGGATTTTCCCTTTCAGGAGGTCAAGCACAATGGCCACATTAAGGGCCATCTCCGAGACGTTAAGGTCGATTGTGGAATACTTTCCGTAGAAGTTGCCGAAATGCGGACGGTCATGATAGGGATTCATCCATGTCGTCTGGGCGGCAATCGCATCCAACCGCTCAATGAGGTTCGGGAGAAAGCGCCCCTTGTTCTCCATGCATTCGGCAAAGGCGAGCGGCATGATGCTGCGTCCTCTACGACCTGAGATCGGCCCCCACACTTCCTTATCCTGATTGGTGTAGACCGAGTCGTCCAGTTGTTCCATAGGCTTGGCGATAATGGACTCTGCCGAACAGATCACGGAATCCGCAGTCCTGTCGTTCGCGATTCTCTCCCAGGCTTCCCTGTTCGTGATGCGCATTTCCGCAAATCCCGGCTCCTCGCGCAACAGGGCGGCAATTTCCCTCACGCGGGCCAAATTCTGCGGCGGATAAGACTTTGCATGTGCCGCCAATGTCGCCATCTCTGTTATGGCCAGTGCAATGGCAACCAACAGTTGCTTCATTTTCCTCTCCTTTGCTTGCTGTTGTGGTTTCGTCCGAACCATTCATTATAGGTCATCGAACGAACAGCCTGTGAAAGTAAAGTTGCGGCAGTTGAAAAACGGGTTGCCGCCGTTCGCATGTGGCACGCCGCCCCAGCCAAAGCCCTGACGCACAACGCTCGGCACCTTGTCACGGAGACGGGGTTCCTGCTCCTTGACCCAAGGTGGACGAACATCTGGATCGTCACTGCGAATGAACCGACAGCCGGTAAAGGAGAAATTTTCAAGCGGATGCTCCTTCGAGCCGACGAACTCCGGCATGGCGTAGGCACGAGCGGTTATGTTCGCGAAGGAGATGTTCTTAACGCGATCCAACCACTCTCCCGCCTCTGTGGTGACAACGGTAATCGGATAAGAGTGTATGCGGTCCATCACGATATTTGAGAACACGATGTTCTCGATCACGGTTTTCTCTACCCCCGTATCGAATCCCACGCCTGGATCCTTGTCGAACATCCACATGCAGACGCCACGGCAGGCATCCACCATCGTGATGTTGGAGAATGTGCAGTCTCGCATTACGCCGTCGCGGCACCAGGCGAGTCTGATGCAGTCGGTATAGCCGCGAAGTCGACAGTTCGTGACGGTCACACGTTCGCATGGGCGAACCTTCCCGTCCCGGTTGGGACGATTGTTGGCCCTTACGATAAGCGCGTCATCGCCCACCTCGATTCGGCAATTCGAGACAGACACGTCTCGGCAACAATTGAAATGGAGGCCGTCATTGTTCGGATGATAGATGTTGGCGATAACTTTCGCCCGATCAAAGATCACGCGATCGCAGTCGTGGATCATGTACGCCCAGCAGGACGGCTGATTGGTAATTGTGATATCCGTGACCGTGACATCACTACAGCCTGCAAAGAGGACAAGGCGAGGCGGCGACAGTTTCCATCCGCCAACGCGTTCATAGCGCCACTTGCCCCACTTTTCTTCTGGGAGTAGACGGACGAACGCATCCGCATTGCCATCTATCATGCCATTGCCGGTAATAGAAACCCCATGCACCTCGTCAGCGGTGATGAGTGCCGAATCGCGTCCTCGGCACATGTTCTGGCCAATGACGTGTTTAAGGTTGTCTCGCGACTTGTAGTCCCGTACGTCAGCCGAAGCGAGCAGTTTCGCGTTGCGCTCGATGTGGAGATCGACGCCGTCCTTCAAGAAGATCGGGCGGATGAGAAACGTACCCCTCTCTACGACGACACGGCCACCGCCATCTGCCGAACAGTCGTCTATCGCATTTTGGATGGCTGACGTGTCATCCGCCTTCCCATCGCCCTTTGCGCCGTACGTGCGCACGTCGAAATCCTTCGCCTGAACGGCAATTGCGGCTGTTGCCGCAACGATTACCAAGAAGTATTTTTTTTTTCGTCATCTGGATGTCCTTATTTTATTGCAATGCAACGTTCATTCAGGCATCATGCCTGACATCTTCCCTTCGGCGCACAGTATAAACGAAAGGCGTTCGGCAAATCAAGCCGAACGCCTCTCTTATCAACCATGATTTTCTCACACATCCACTAATTATATCTCAACGGAGACGTTTCAAGTTTCAACCGCATTAGGATTGCTGGCACTACACCCTTCTTCGATGTCATACCGCAATGTTAACCATTCAACGACAATCGTCAAACCATCTCATTTGCGGCATTGTCGTCGCAAACAGGCCCGATCATTTTCCGGAAATGCGTCCGAGCGTAGAGTGTCCCGCACGATCCGAAAAGAAATCAATGGCGCGGACATGTCGGATGCCGTCCATGCTCATGTCGACGGGATCCATCGATATCACGAACCTCGGATAGCTATCCGGAATTCCCCTGAACGCACCAAACTCGCGTGCGCGCGTCTCTTCGGTCGGCATCAGGTAAGCGACTTGATAATACGACTTCTCGCCATTTCGGTCGGCGACGAAATCGACTTCTTGCTCGTGCACACGCCCGACCGTCACGCGGAACCCACGCCGAACCAGCTCAAGATAGACTAGGTTCTCAAGCATCTGGTCAATGTCGCGCATTGCGACTCCGCCGACAAGCGCACGCCGCATACCCGTGTCCGTCACGTAAAACTTCTCGTCAACAGCCAAGACGCGACGCCCGACGAGATCCTCCCGCTTGACGCGATGGAACAAAAAGGCCTCTTCGCCCAGTTCAAGGTAATTCAGCACCGTATCCACCGTGCAAGGGCGTCTCTCGCTCTTAAGGAAGCGGACGATGGAGGCCGCCGAAAACGTATGCCCAGCCTCCGTCATGACAAACTGGAAGATGCGTCCCAGCATATCGACGTCCCGAATTCGTCCCCTTCGCACGACATCCTTGAGAAGAATGGACGAATAGACATCTTCAAGATAGTTTCGGCAAAGGTCTGCACGGTAGCCCAAACTGGAGAGAAACGGCATCCCGCCGAACTGGAGATACTGCACGAATAGGGCATCCTGTGTCAACTGAGGGAAAGACGCACGCGCCGCCTCTTCAAATTCAGGAAACGAAAAGGGCGTCACGAGAATCTCGACATACCGTCCCGTCAGGTGAGATGCGAGTTCGCCAGAAAGCAACTTGGAATTGGAACCCGTGATGTAGACATCCACGTTCTTCTTTGCCCGAAGCGAGTTGACTGTAATCTCCCAATCCTCGACGTGATGGATCTCGTCTAGGAACACGTAGACTTTTCGTGCATCGCACTGGGACATTCGCTCCAACACATG
>CAVJWR010000052.1:4305-21899 GCA_963653155.1 Limosilactobacillus gorillae | reverse complement strand
TCGGCGGTGTTCTCTGCCGTCGGCGCCTACGCATCGACCAATTCGGTAGCGGTCGATGCCGGTGCTGATTTGCGAATCCGCCAGGAGATCATGCATAACATCACTGGGCTTCCCGGTGCTCCCGGCGCGATGATGCCCCGCGCATACAAGAAGGACATAAACCACATACGGATAAGGCCGCGCATATGGGCGAAGGCTTCATGGGGCAAGTTTACGCTTTACGGGCGGCTGGTAGATGAAGTGCGTGAGCACATCGTCAAAAACGGAGTGCCGCGCAAGCGTCGGTCATATAATTTCCCGGACGAGGTTGTGCTTGACAACCTGTACCTTGACGCGAAGGGGCTGTTCGACGGCTTCCTCGACTTTCGGATTGGACGGCAGGATCTGCTGGAGAACGGACGCTCCACGTTTGGCCTCGACCGGATATTGCAGGACGGTACCGCGTACGATGGCTCCCGTTCTTGCTATGCCGATATGATGCGCTTTACGTTCCACACGTCGGATGAATCGAAGCTTGATGCTTTTGCGCTGTACGACAATGGCCGGAACGTGTTCCGCTACGGCAACCGAAGTTCGCGGGGGCGTCCGATCAACGCGATACATCCGGGCGACTCGCCGGGTATGGACGAATGGGGCGGCGGCCTCATCTGGAGCGATTCCCTTTGCGACAGGACTTTCCCGTACAAGGTCTACGTGATCCACAAGCACAACGAGGCCTACCATGCCCCAGACGGTCGCCGCATGCCCGACAAGCAGATAACGACATTCGGCATCGACGTGATGCCTTCACTGAACGAGAACCTGTCATTCGAGCTTGACCTTGCCGATCAGGTAGGGACTCTCTCCGATGGCGGCAGGCAGGCCGGCGGGCAGATGGTGTACGCCGCCGTGGATCTGCACAGGTCGGACAAGGCGCGGGGCATTCGCCCATACACGAGGTTAAGCGTGTATTATCTCTCTGGGGATCGCCACCATGGCCGTCCCGGCGACAACGATACGGCTTGGGATCCTCTTTGGGGACGTGCTCCGCAGGATTCGGAACTTTTCCAGTACGGTACTCTGTACGGTCTCGGCTATTGGAGCAACATGGCATATCCCAAGCTCACCATTGGCGCAAACATTGGGCCTCGGCACAGGGTTAGCGCATTTTCCGGGCCGATGTTTGCGGCGGCGCAGGACGGCGCAGGACACGCGGACGGCTCTGACCACGGCATGTTCAAGGGAACGTTCTCCGCCGTGCGCTACGACTTCCCGATTCGCCTTGCGGACAAGGGTGCCCATGGCTGTGACCGCTTTGAGGTGTTCGGGCACGTCATGGCGGAGCTGTTCAATCCAGGCAACTACTACGACTCATCGCGTCCGGCGTGGTTCATCCGTTGGGAGCTTATCTTTTCGTTTTGACACAAGAAGGAACATTCAAGGAAAGGCTATTCGCAGACATGCGCATTCTTACAGGCATCCAGCCATCAGGAAAACTCCATTGGGGAAACTACTTCGGCGCTATGAAGTCGATGTTTGACTTGCAGGCGCAAGGCAAGGAGATATTCATGTTCATCGCAAACTACCATGCGATGACTACGGTGCGCGACGGCGCCGCGCTGCGCGAACAGACACGCGACGTGGCGCTCGACTACCTCGCGTGCGGGCTTGACCCGGAAAAGTCGATCATCTATCGCCAGAGCGACGTGATGGAGGTACAGGAACTCGCGTGGTTCCTCTCTTGCCTCACCCCGATGGGACTGCTCGAACGCTGCCACAGCTACAAGGACAAGCTTGCCCACGGACTTGAGGCCACCCACGGCCTTTTCGCATATCCGGTTCTCATGGCGGCCGACATTCTCATCATGAATGCGGATCTCGTTCCGGTCGGAAAGGACCAGAAGCAGCATCTGGAGGTGACGCGAGATCTGGCGCAGAAGTTCAACAACGCATTCGGCGAGATATTCAAGTTGCCCGATGCCTACATTCCGGAGACGGTGGCCACGATTCCGGGAACCGACGGGCAGAAGATGTCGAAGAGCTACCACAACGCGATCGAATTGTTCGAGCCAAGCGGATCCATCAAGAAGAAGGTCATGGGTATCGTCACGGACTCCAAGACGATGGAAGAGCCGAAGGAACCTGAAGGCAACGCCATCTACGAACTCTACAAGCTTTTCGCGACGCCAGATGAGGTGGCCGAGATGGCCGCGAACTTCCGTGCCGGCAACTATGGGTATGGATACGCGAAGAAGGCCCTGCTTGAGGCTTACCACCGTCTCTTCGATCCGTTCCGCGCCAAGCGCGAGGAGCTGGCGAAGGACACCGATACGCTTGAGGACATACTGAAGGCTGGCGCGGAAAAGGCACGCGCCGCCGCAATGGTGACAATGGAGAAGGTCCGCGCCGCCGTGGGCCTCTAATCAACATCCAAGGGAGTGAATCACAATGGAAAACATGAAAGCAATCACGATGATTACGGCTTCAGCCATGTTGGCTTCGATGTCAGCCGTCGCCGCCATATATGGCGATGTGCCGGATGCCAGGCATGCCTGGTCGGTGCATGACAAGAACCGTCCCAATCCAGTGAAGGTGTCGGCAGAGGCCGGGCTGCCGCCGAGCGATGCGGTGGTGCTGTTCGACGGAACGAAGGAATCCTTCGAGAAGAACTGGTGCGATGACAAGGGCGAGCCTTCCAAGTGGAAGCTGGGCAGTGAAGGGGACTTCTATTGCGTTCCAGAATGGAAGAACGGCGGAGCGATACGCACACGGGGATCGTTCGGCGACTGCCAGCTCCATCTGGAGTTCAGGCATGATGCCGAGATAGGGATCGTGCCGGGTGCGAGGGGGCCTCAGATGCACGGCAACTCCGGCGTGTTCCTCATGTCCAACTATGAGATTCAGGTGCTTGAGTCGTATGGCACAGACCCTGCCGACATGAAGAATCCCAATTACGCGGATGGACAGGTCGGCGCGGTGTATGCCGAGAACCCTCCAATGGTGAACCCGTCCCGCAAGCCCGGACAGTGGCAGACGTATGACATTATCTTCCACCAGCCGGTATGGGATGGGCTTAGGATGGTGCATCCGGGCAGCGTCACCGTGCTTCTCAACGGCGTGGTCGTGCAGGATCATTGGGAGATGGAAGGGCTTACCACGCACAAGAAGCGCCGTCCTCTCGCGCCGCACGCGACGAAGTTGCCGCTCTTCTTCCAGGATCACGGATGCGTGGTGCACTACCGCAACATATGGATCAGGGAAATCCCGTCCAGATACGCGAACGTCACGCACGGCGGGCCGGCGGCCGACGAGAATGCGGTCATGGCGCTCCGCCGGGAGACGGCGGCAAAGCTGTTCGCCAAGATCGAAAAGCCGATAAAGCCAACGATCGCCAACATGGAGGCGCTTGGAGAGGTGATAAGCTATGCGCGTGAGGGAGAATACGACAAACAGTGGCGCAGCTTCGCGGAGACTTTCCATGGGGTTCTCGACAAGATGACCGATGCGGAGTGGAATGCCAACAAGAAGGAATTCCTCCATCTGCGCGATTCGCTCGACACGCTGATCCGTGCCGGCATCGTCCCGCAGAAGTGCGGTACGCGCAAGCGCATAAGCGCGGCGGCACTCCGCCTTGGCTGGGAAAAGTGACGAATCGAGGGGAGGGGCTGCGTGTCTGGAAAGCTTAAGGTCGGCCTTGCGCTTGGCTCGGGCGGAGTGCGCGGCATGGCGCATTTCGGCGTGATCCGCACTTTGCTGAAGCACGGGGTGAAGATTTCGTGCGTCGCCGGGTCGTCGTCCGGAAGCATTGTCGGCGCGGCTCTCGCGGCGGGCAAACTGGATGAATTCGAGGACTTCTTCAGGAGGATCAACTGGTGGAAGATGTTCCGGATGTTCTTCGAATTCTCCCTGCCATGGCGAGGCGGGTACCTTACGGGGAAGCGCGTCAGGGCCGAGTTGCGTCAGCGCCTTGGCCGCATGCGGTTTGAGGACTGCAAGATACCGTTCGCCGCCGTCGCGATGGACATGAAGGACGGCAAGGAGCATCCGCAGACTGAAGGGGATCTCGTCGATGGGGTGTTCGCGTCGATGGCAGTGCAGGGGCTGTTCAAGCCTGTGGTCCGCGACGGGCATTGGCTTGCGGACGGCGGCCTCGACAATCCGCTCCCGATAAACGTGTGCCGGAGCATGGGGGCGGACTACGTAATTGCGGTAGACGTCAACCTCGGACAGCCGCTTGAGGTGGAACGTTCCGTAAAGAGACCAACGCTCTGGACGATATTCACCCAGACGTGCAGGATCGTCGAGAACAACTGGACAGACCGCATCCTGCGCTCCAATCCTCCTGATGTGCTTCTCCAGCCAGACCTCCACGACATATTCGCGGCAAGTCTGCGGCATGTCACGCGGGCGATACTGCGCGGGAAGATCGCTGCGGAACGTTGGCTGGCGACGCTCGCGCCGGATCTGAGGATGAGGCTGATGCAATAGCGGCAGGAGCCTCGGTTCGCCGTCCGGCGTGAAAATCTTCTCTTGATTTTCGCATTGGTTTTTTGTATCATATGCCCCGTTTTTCATGCAATAGACTTTAACAAAGAAAGAGGAAATCGAAATGAAGTTCTCGAAGACTATGATGGCTGTCGTTGGAGCGCTCGCGTTGACTGTCGTTGGGTGCAAATACGATGATGCAGCCGAAGACAGCAGCGCCGCTACGACGGATGCCAGCGCCTCCACCCGTGGCCAGAACGTCGAAACCGTTGGCGGGCCGGCTGTTGACGAGAGCGGCATGGCGGCTACCGAGCTTCCGTTCGACAAGGATCCCAACTTCGCCCGCTGCACGGATGTGAATTTCGCCCCGGTCTATTTCGGCTTCGATGCCTCAAACCTCGCTTCGTCCGAGCTTGACAAGATCGACAGGGTTGCCCAGCACCTCAAGGACAACGCCGACCGCGTAGTCATCGTCGAGGGCAACTGCGACGAGCGTGGCTCCAACGAATACAACCTTGAGCTTGGCAGCCTTCGCGCGATATCGATTCGCGACTATCTTGCGACGCTCGGCATTTCCGGCGATCGTGTGCAGACGAAGAGCTATGGCGAGGAGAAGCCCGCTGTGATGGGAACCGGCGAGGAAGTCTGGGCCCAGAACCGCCGTGGCGAGTTTGCGATCTACAAGCACAAGTAAGGCATGGCGCCAGATGTTCGCCTTTGTGTTTGATTCAATCGGAGGCGGCGAGTGGCTTGTGCTGCTCGCCGTCATTCTTATTGTCGTCGGGCCCAAAAACCTCCCGTCCGCCGCCAGGAAGATGGGTCAGGTGATGAGCAAGCTGCGTCGTGCGGCCGATGAGTTCAAGCGCCAGCTGATGACGATGGACGATGAGATGCGTCGTACGGCCGACGAGCTTAAGCGCGACTACATAGACCTGCCCGAAGATTCCTCAACAGGAGACCGGGCGGCGTCGGAAAGCGCAGAGGCGGAAGCGTCGGGCGACGGGTCGTACAATGGCTACGATTACCCTGGACAGGAAGACTACTATGGCATGACCGACGAGAACGGGTTGGAGGTCGCATCCGCTCCGGAAGGAGAAGCGGCTCCAGATGCCACTTCTGAGCCTTTGCCAGCCGTAGCCGAAGCGCGGCAGCCAGAGGAATCTACGCAACCAACGGAAAATCAAGAGAGAGCAAATGGGCAAGATTCGGAAACTACTTAAGGATCCTGATGCCGTAAACGATCCGCCCCGTCCCTTTTTTGAGCACATCATTGCGCTGAGGCAATGCCTGATGCATGCCGCCATCGCGTGGATTGTGGCGTGTGTGCTTGCCGGCGTGTTTTCGCCACAGGTGCTTGACTGGCTGAAATCTCCGGCGGCGGCGCTTGAGGCGGCGAACAAGCTCCACATCGAGGGGTTGGATCTGATGAGCGGATTCTCCGCGATCATATCCATAGCCATTTGGGGCGGGACTGCGCTTTCCTTCCCGTGCGTCATGTATTTCCTTTTGCGCTTCATTTTCCCGGCATTGACGAAGCGCGAGAAGGTGGCCATCCTGTTCTACCTGTTCGCAGGGGCTGGGTGCTTTGCGCTTGGCGTATGGTTTTCATATTCCAGAATCGCCCCACGCGCCGTAGAGTTCTTCGATTGGCTGAATGGGTGGGTGCACCTGCCGGTGACGACCGTCAGGATAGAAGGCTACATCTCCGTGGTTCTCAAGCTGATAATCGCATTCGGGCTTGTATTCCAGATTCCGCTGATACTGTTCGTGCTTGGGTGGCTTGGCGTAATAACGTCGGATACGCTCCGCAAGTACCGCAGGTTTGCCATCGTGCTGGCATTCTTCCTTGGAATGGCGCTTACGCCGCCTGATCCGATGAGCCAGATTCTCATGGCCGTGCCGCTATGCCTTCTCTACGAGTTGTGCATATGGGGTGTGTGGGCCAAGGAGCGTCTTGGCATAAGGCTCTGATCGGGGGCATTGCCGGATGAAGGCAAAGTACGCCATACCATTGGGTTTCATTGGCGTCATCCTCGTGGGCGCGGGGCTGTTTTCGCTTCCCGTTTCCGGCGGATTGGGGTTTATGGACGCGCTTTTCACGGCGTGTTCGGCGGTATGCATCACCGGGCTTACCGTGATTGATCCCGGAGCTTCGCTTACGACGTTTGGGCAGGTTGTGCTGATGGTGCTTGTGCAGATAGGGTGTACGGGCATCATGACGTTTGGGACGTTCATCCTTGTCATAGCCGGGCAACGGCTGTCTCTCGATCAGGAGTTTTCCATCACGAATGCGTATGGCGTGAAAGGCGTCAAGGGATTTCGCGGGCTTGTAATATGGGTCGTGTTTTCGATGCTTGCGATAGAGGGCCTTGGCGCGTGGGCTTTGAACGCCGAGTTGCACAGTCCGTACCGGGCATGGTTCTATTCGGTCATGGCGTTCTGCAACGCCGGCTTCACCATCGACCAGGGCGGATTGGCCTCGTTCGCGGATAGGCCTCCAGTGCTGCTGATGATGGGAGCGCTCATCATCCTTGGTGGCATTGGCTTCATGGCGATATACAACATCTGCACCATCAAGTTCTGGCGTCGATCCCTTATCCTGCAAGGTAGGCTGTCGCTCCACACGCGGGTCGTCATATGGTCCACTGCGGCATTTGTGGCGGCAGCCTTTCTTGTGTTTCTGTCCGTTGAGTTTAGGGGTGTGCTTTCCGGGATGCCGTGGGGCGAAAAGCTGTCCGTGGCATTCTTTCAGGCGGTCACTCCCCGCACGAGCGGATTTTCGGTCGTGCCGTTGGATGCGATGCATCCCGTCACACGCTTCTTCTCGGAGCTGCTGATGTTCATAGGGGCCGCTCCGGGATCTGCCGGTGGCGGGATAAAGGTGACGACGTTCGTGGTGTTTCTCTTTACGGTTCACTCATATTGCCATAGGCGTAGGGAAGTGGTGCTATCCAAGCGTACGATTCCGCCGGAGGTGATCCGCGAGGCGTTCATCATAACGTTCGTATTCCTGTTTTGCATAGCCTTGACCGCCGCATCGCTCCTGATCACCGAACATGGACGTGCGGGGTACGACTTTGAGAAGCTCCTTTTTGAGTCCGTATCCGCCGTCACCACCACAGGGCTTTCGTTCGA
Organism: Limosilactobacillus gorillae; assembly: GCA_963653155.1. Classification (GTDB taxonomy): domain Bacteria; phylum Verrucomicrobiota; class Kiritimatiellia; order RFP12; family UBA1067; genus UBA1731. The sequence continues at coordinate 14,300 of CAVJWR010000052.1, read as the reverse complement.
CGGCACAACGGCTTCCCTCTCGATGGCGGGGAGGTTCGTGATCATGCTTGCGATGTTCGTGGGAAGGCTTGGCGCACTTACCATAGTCCTCATGATCTCAGGCGATGACGAGCCGGAGACAGTCCGCTACCCCAAGGAAGATATCCTTGTCGGCTGACGTCAGGCTTACTGTGATGGGCGTTTGCCCGGAGGGGAAGGTCAGCGACGCAGGGTTCCGAGCAGACCCGTTTCGGCGTCCTTGAGGCACTTCAGCATGGATTCGGCATCGGCGGCGGCCCGAATGTCCGCAAGAAGGGTAGTGCCGTGTGCAAGAAGGCATAGGCGCGCGAGCACGTGCAGGTGTAGTCGGCGGTCTGTGCAGTTGATTAGGAAGAAGATGTCGGTGCCTTCGCCATCCGGCGCTCCGAAGAATACAGGCCGTACCGTCTTGCCGAGGCAGAGGAACGATTCGGATACCAGGTATTCGTCGTGGAACTTCACGTGCAGGAACGCCGCCCCGCCTCCAACTGCGGTGGATGCGGCCTCTTCGCGTTCGGTAAGTCCCCTGAAGAGAGCGTCCTTGTCGTAGACATACCCTGTGGAGTCCGCAAGGTCGGTCATGTCCCTGAGCACTCCGCCCTTGTTCTTGGCGTTAAGTTCCGGATTTATGGCGTCAATCGGAAGAAGGTCGGTCACATGGACTTCCCCAGAGGACTTTGCCCTCTCGGACATGGCGTGGGCGTGTTCACCGGAAAGTTGCCCTGGCGCGAGCCCAATCATCCGGCGTTGCGCCCATTCTCCGAGAAGGTGGCAGTCGAACAGGAAGTCGCCGCCGCGCATGACCGAGGGAACCTCTTCGCGTTGCGCGAAGTGCTTCAGCTCAAGCGCGTCCATGTGCAGACGGGCGGCGGCGGTCTTGAGATCTATGAACCTTTGCTCCATGGGCTTGCTGGCCTCCAGATCACTCGAAGCGGCGGCATTTCACGCCGGACTGCCTGAACATCTTCTCCACGGTGTCGAGATAGGGGTAGTCGCCGCCGTACACGACTTCCTTTATGCCAGAGTTGATTATCAGCTTTGCGCACGTAAGGCACGGCGAGATCGTCACGTATATTGTCGCTCCGGCCGTGGCGTGCCCATAGTACGCGGCCTGGCAGATCGCGTTCTGCTCGGCATGCACGCAAAGGCACTCTTCGAGGTGTTCGCCGCTTTTCACCTTGCCGGCGCATCGCGGGCACCCGCCAGCGAAACAGTTCTTCACGCCACGCGGGGTGCCGTTGTACCCGGTTGAGATTATGTGGTTGGACTGCACGATCACAGCCGCCACCTTGCGCCTGGAGCAATTGGATCTCTTCGCCACCACTCCGGCAATCTCCATGAAGTATTCGTCCCAGCTCGGACGCGGATCTGCTGTTCGCTTCGTTTTCATGTGCGGTATTTTAGCATAAAACCCGACGATTGAATTTCACTTTGACTTTTGCCTGAAAAACTGTATACTGTTTGCTTTGTGTATTGGAAGGAGTTTTTATGATATTGATTGTGCGTGGGATTTGCCGGTGCGCATCGATTGCGCTATTGCCTTTCTTCGTTTCCGCATCGCATGCGGCAACTCTTTTTCGGGTGACTTGCGACCAGCCCGACGCTTGCTACAGGTTGGGCGAGAAGGCGATATTCACGGTTGAGGCGACTGAAGACGACGGGTCTTCCCCGAAGGGCATGGCGAATCTTCGGCTGGACAACTTTGGAGACAGGATATTCATGGAGCGTAGCGTCGATCTCGCGAAGGAGTCCAGATTCACTGTGACGGGCGAGATGGACAGGGCCGGCTTCCTGCTCCTGCGCATCAGGAAGAGCGGGTCGGAACAGAAGCTCTTTGGCGTTGCCTACGAGCCGGAGAAGCTGCGTCCGTACCAGGAGTGCCCGAAAGACTTCGACCAGTTCTGGGCGGATTCCATCCGCAAATACGATTCCGAAGTAACCGCGCCAATCAAGGCTACGATGATCGATCCGGGCCAGGTGAAGGGTCGTGATCTGTACGAGTTGGAGATACCATCCACTCGCGGGCGCACCGTGTGGGGCTACCTTTCTGTGCCGAGGGACAAGTCGAAAGGCCCATACCCGCTCGTGGTGAATGTGCCGGGCGCCGGCCCCGCATCCGTCCATGCCGGCGGCAGTTCGAGCGCCATCTACCTGACCGTGAACGTGCACTACTACAAGCCGGTGCGCGGAATCAAGTACAAGGGGCCTGAATCGAATGCGCTTCAGAAGAAGGAGGACGATGAGTACGCCAAGATGTATCCCGTGAAGACCGTGCGCTACACGCAGTGCGGCATCGCGGTAAGCCGGGAGGACTATTTCTACCATGGCATCATACTTGCGGCGAACCGCGCCATCGACTGGGTGTGCGCAAGGCCGGACGTGGACAAGGCCCGCGTGCGCTATACGGGCGGCAGTCAGGGGGGCGGATTCGGGCTTGTGCTCACGGGGCTGAACAAGAACATCCGCCGCGCGGTGGTCACGGTGCCTGCGCTGACCGACCACCTTTGCTTCAAGATCGATGGACGCGAGGCGGGGTGGCCCCGCCTCATCGACGCGCAACTTCCCGAAAACCGCGTTGCGGCCGAGGCGAATGCGCCGTATTTCGATGCGCTATACTTCGCGCAACGCATCGACGTGCCGATCCGCTTCAACGTAGGCTTCGCCGATACGGTGTGCCCACCTCACGCCGGGTTCACCGCCTACAACATATGCCCTTCGAAGGATAAGCTCATGCGATATGGCGTTGGACAGGGCCATGCGCCACAGAAGGACATCGTGCGCGAATTTTCCAGATGGCTGCGGGAGGACGGAACGAACGCCGTCTGCGTAAAGGCCGCCGAACCTATGCCGGGTGCGGTGAAGACGCCCGCCCAGTCGAAACTCTTTGACCGGCATGTGGACATGTATTCGGGCGTGGAGTCGTACATCTTGAGGCCGGGGCTGATAGGCTTCAACCAGCAGTCGATCTACTTTACGGCCAAGTCCATGACCGATGACGGACGCTTCATCGTGTTTGACGTGTCGCCGGACGAGAGGGCCGACAAGCGGGTAAGCACAAGTACTCGTGTCAAGGCAATCGTAGACCTCCTGAAGGACGAAGCGTATGTGCTGAACGGAACAAATGGACAGATCCCATGGCTTGATGTGGAGCGCGACCAGCTGTGGTGGGTTAACCGTGATGGCGTCCATCGCAGGGATTTGCTCGACGACCCGCAGAAGGATATTGTCGTGTGTCCGTGTCCGCCGGAGCTTGTCTGCACAGAGCGTCCTGGCGATGTCCGGTACGGCACCCACATCACGCTCTCGCCAGACCGCAAACGCATTTTCGTGGATGCGCGAACGGGCGATGTGGAGAAGGAGGGTGTGATCAACCTCGAAACGGGTAAATGGGAAGAATGGGGCAGGGCCAATTTCTGCTGCAACCATGGGCAGTTCAATCCCGTAGATCCCACGATGGCCATGTGCGCGATGGAGTACAGCTGGACAATGAGCAGGGATGAGCTTACCCCTGAAGAACTCTCCCGGACGGGAATGCAGTGCCCTCCGTTCATGACTGACATGCGTCGCCCTGGCGATGACATATACCCGCGCCTGTGGCTCTTCCGCAAGGGCGAGTTTTGGATGGTGCCGTCCAAGATCACGAACGGGGCGACCCACGAATATTTCGCCGAAGACGGGAAGGGGTTCTACTGGTGCAGCGGCGGCACGTGCTACCACGATCTCGCGACCGATCGCCAATGGCGCATAAACCCGTGTGGGGCTGCGCATTGTTCGATGTCTGCCGACAATCGCTATATCGCATTCGACTGCAACTGGGGGCGTTGGTATCGCGGATGTGGCTGGACTGTAGGATTTTGGAACAGGGATACGCATAGAGGCGTGTACATACATTCAAAGACGCCAAAGATCGCCACCATGGAGGCGCAGTCGAGGCTGCACCCGGATCCGCATCCCCAGATTGTAGGCAAAGGGCGTTATGTGATATGCACGATGAACGGCAAGGACGGGAGGCTCAACCTGTCCGTCACGCCAGTGGATCAGCTTGTCGCCCTGACGAGCGACCCTTCCACCGCCCCGGCTCCCAAACGCTTCCCGATATCGGCTTGGAATCCGGGTCTGCCGCAGGATGCGCCGTTCGAGTTTGAGATAGACGTGAAGGCCCTTCGCGACAGGCATCTTGTGGCGGAGCCGGGCTGCCGCGTCTACGCCGACAGCTATACTCCTTTCGCCATCGAGGCAGAGATGCCGGACGGCACTTTCCGGAAAGTGCCGTCGGAGGCTGTCCAGTCGTCATCCTACGCCACTCGCGTGATAATGCGCTTCAATCCTCCCAAGGGTGCGGAAAGACTCTTCTATGTTGCGGATGCCCCCGGACGGTTTGAGTACTACGATGCAGAGTCTTGCGCGAACCTGTTCGCGAGACCCATCCCGCACGACCTGTTTCCCCCGAAGGCGGCAGTGACGGCGAAGCCGAATGGAAGTACGCCAACCGCAACGTGCTCGATTCCAAAGGATGCCGCAGGACGTCCGGTGAAGTTCTCCTTGTCCGTGAGGAACCTTTCGCGCCGCCAGTGGAGCGGTTCTGTTCGCCTTGAGATGTATGATGCCAATGGGAAGCGCATCGGCGATGCCTTTTCGGGCAGGCTTGGCGGCAAGTCGATACAGCCGCGCCGCCGCCGCACATTCAGCGAGGTGTGTACGCTCGCAAAGGATGCGGCAGAGGCGCGGCTCGTGATATCCGGCGAAAACGATGACGGCAGCGAGTCCCAGATACAGCTGCAGAGCCTCAACCTGAGGGTGGCCCGTGTCATCCCGTTTGTGCCGCCGGCGAAAAAATGACGGGAGAAGGACTGCCGATCGGTACGGAATCCCATTGTAATGGCCTTTATCGGACGAACTGAAAGGAAAGCATGAAATGAAAGTCCAAAAGAAAAAAAAATACATCTTGGTTATGGATTCAAGACGCTCCTTCTGCTCCCCGTCTTCGGAGCGGCATTGATAGGAACCGGGAATGGTGCGGACTATGCCTATTCCGAGGAGGATAGGACGCTTTCGGTGACAGTCGGGACGGGATCCGAGCAACAGTTCGATTTCGATGGCTACGGCAGGTATCTCACCGATAACCTTGCCACCAACTTCGTGAAGCTTGGCGAGGGGACTCTTGTCGGTGGCTCGGACATTTCGGATTACCTTGGCGACATTACCATCGAGGCGGGCACATATGCGTTCACGACAAACTGCGCACTCGGCAGACTCGCCGGCGAGAATGTGTGCGGCAGCGTATACGTGAAGGATGGCGCAACGCTGGAGGCACGTCCGCTTAGGTCGGTTATGGGAAGTTCGGGGTAGCCGTGGGGCTTTTGGAACAAGCGCATATGCTTCGAGGGCGAAGGCGTTGGCGGACTGGGTGCGCTGCGGCATACCGGAGATCGCGAGATCGGCCGCATGGTGTTCAGCTCGAACCTTGTCATGACCGCTGATGCGACAATGGGCAACTCGTCTTCATACACGCTTTACATGTCGGGCGGATCGAGTCCCATGTGGCTGGACATGAATGGACACACCCTCACGTTCGTAGGGCCAGTCCAGATCGCGTGGGGATGCTGGAACATAAAGAATCCAGGAAACATCGTAAGCCATGCCACCCTTACGATACAGAACGGCAACACCCGCATGGGAGGGGATGCCAGCAACGTGCTTGTTGGACGCGGCCGTCGTGCGCTTCAGTTCAACAAGACATCAGGCATGCCGATAAACTGGACGCTTGATGCCCGTGAACTCGGAAGACTGCATGTCGTAGACGGGGGCGAAACGTACAACCGCACAAATTGCTCGTATTGGGCAGGCCCGGTTCTGCTGGGAGAGAATAGGCTGACAGTGTCTTTTCCCAGATCGTTATGGCTGTCGCTGTGCGGCCCGATTTCCGGCACTGGCGGGCTGTACGTGCATTCGTCCAAGGAGGATGCGCCGGGCCAGTTGAACCTAATCGGAACTGGCAATACGTTCACTGGCGGAATCGGCATGAATCAAACGACACTGGCGCTTTGGAACGATGGTGCCTTGCCGCCGGACGGTTCGGCCCTCTCTATGACGAACTCGACGGTATTGCTTAATGGCGACAATGAAACATATTCGCTGCCGGAGCTCAATTCGTACGGATCCGGTTCCGTAAAGTACGGCTACGGCACATGGAAGTCCGCAACTAAGACCGGTAGCGGCAATCTTGTGTGGGATTCGTGCAGTGGCGCGAATACCCTTGATGTGAAGGAGGGCATGGTGGAACTTCGTTCCGTGCGCAGGTTCATAGCCGGGCTTATTGAAAGCGAGCGGAAGGAATTCGCCACCTATGATGAGACTAGGACCGCATGGAACACGGTTTTCACGAACATCGTGACACTTGGCGCTGACGCATACTACAACAGCAGTCACCACCTCTGGAACGATCCGATACAAAATCCCGCAAGCAACCGTTTCATGATTGCCTACACCGGTTACATATGGAACGACTCCAAGGAGAACGCAAGGTGGTCGTTTGCCGGGTTGGCTAACACGCATCTCAATGTGCGCCTTGACGGAGAGGATGTGTTCTATTACAAGGGCCTCGGCGAGAAAAACTCTTCCATGCACGGCACTGTGGAGGTGACTCCTGGCCCACACAAGATTGACGTCCGTGGGTATTCGACGAGCCTTGGCGGCAACAATCTGACTAGTGGCGGAAGCAAGGTGAATGGTCAGACTGGGGAGATGCTGTATTGGCCCAAGGGGAATTTCGCCGTGGGGTTCGATCCAACCGGACAGGATTCGACCAACCAGCAGGATTACGTGAAGCTGGAGGATCCGGGCGACGGCTCGCTTCTGACGTGGGCCTTGCCGGAAGAGGTTGAGCAGGGCGTCACCAAGGTGCCTGGTACGGACAGGATGGTTTACGTAAAGCCATCTTTCGAGAAAATGGCATTTGCGGCGGGCACGGGCATCGTTTCAGGATACGAAAACTTCTCGGTGGAAAACCTTGAGGGATTGCCTGGCATAACGGGAATGACCGGCAGTTTCACCATCGGCTCGTCATGGAGCTTTGACGCTGCGGATGTCGTTGGCGGGGCGAAACTTTCGACGGAAGGTTCGCTGGCTTTTGCCTCCGGCGCGACGATAACCGTTTCGGACGAGACGAGGATCGGTCGCCGAAATGGCGACACTTCGTTTGTCGTGGCGGAGGCGGCGGGCGGCATAGTGTGGCCGGACGACGTAAAGGTGGATGGAGCGACGCTCGAATGGCATCTGTCGCTTTCGGCAGACGGAACGCAGATTGTTTGCCGCCACGTTCCGGTTGGGACAAAGGTGATCTTGAGGTAGAGACAATGAGAGGCGCTAATGCATATCCCGTAAGGAAACGGCTTTTGATGGCGGCATGGGTAGTATGCCTATCGGTCTTCACAAGCCTTTCGGGGGCCACGCCTGAGACATCAAAGCTCTTCGACAAATGCGTAGACCCCAAGTCTGGGGTGGTGTCGTACATCCTCAGGCCTGGACTGCATTCGCACAACCAGCAGTCGATATATTTCACGGCGAAGTCGATGACGGAAGATGGCCGCTTCCTGCTGTTCGATGCGTCGCCGGACGAGTTTGAGGTCGTAAACGGCAAGCGCGTGAAAGTTTCCAAGGAAAAGGCGGTGATTGATTTCGAGAAGGACGAGATAATCGCCATGCCGGGCATCAGAGGGCAGATCCCGTTCATAGACACGGTAAATGCCCGTGTTGTCTACACGAAGCCGGATGGAGTTTGGGAGCGCAGGCTAAGGGATGATCCGCGTGTACCGCATCTCCTGTGCAGGTTCCCTCCGGAACTGATAGAGCGTGGCAAGCGTACGCCACGCTACCATACGCACCTCACGTTGACGAAAGACAGAACCCATGCGTTCCTGGATGCGTACGTCAATGGTTCGTATGTTCAGGGGATGCTGGATTTGAAGGCTGGCACCTTTGAAAGGTGGGGATCGGTGGAGTTCAACTGCAACCATGGCCAGCTCAACCCTGCGAACGACAGGCAGGCCATGTGCGCATGGGAGTTTGCCTGGGAGAAACGTCAGTGGAATCGTGAGCGTACGAAGTTGCTCCGTCTGCCTCGTCCTAAGGAGGATGTGTATCCCCGCCTGTGGATAATGGAGCCGGAACGCGACTACAGATGGTTCCCGCCGATAGAGGATGGCTATGCCACACATGAGCACTGGGACAGCGACGGACAGGGGTTCTACTGGTGCTGCGGGTCTGGAATATACCACCACGACCTTGCGAGTGGGCTTCAGGAGTGTGTTTGCCAAATCTATGCCGGTCATGCGATGCGGACGGTAGACAAACGCGCCTTCGCGTTTGACAGGCCAGACGGGAAGTGGTGGCGAGGATGCGCCTGGAACGTGAACTTCTGGAATTACGAGACATCGAGACATGTGCTCATACACTCGCGGATGGAGCCTTACGCCAAGGAAGACAACGCCTCGTATCTCCATCCAGATCCGCATCCCCAGTTCGTGTGTGGCGACAGGTATGTAGTCTGCACCAGAAACTCGCCAGGGAGAATGGATCTTTCGGTGACGCCTGTCGCTCAGTTGTGGGAGATGACTGCCATACTAGACATAAAATTGCCGCCGCGCAAGACGTTCGACCTCGAATGGGATCCGTCATGGGACGTGTCTGTTCCGTGGGAGATGACGATAGATCGGCTCAAGCTTGAGAAAAGGGCCGGTTGCGACAGGCTCAGGGCTTTCGGCGTGTATGCGCATACGCCCAAAGGCGAGCGGAGACTTGATGTCGCCACGATCAAATCACGGATGAAGTCGAACGAGTACATACTGCGCTTCAGGGTTCCATCCGGCACAACGCGCCTGACATGCGCATTTAATGAGCCGGAACGTTTCCGCGTCGGCGATTCTGCTGAGGCAGACAACCTGTTTGCCGGCGCGTTGCGCACCAAGGGGCTTGTGCGCTGGACGTCAGACAATGAGATTTCCCGCACTTGGCGGGCTGGCGGCATTACGCTCTCCGGCGGCGTGGCGGATAGGGAGACGGTTGCGTCCGTGGAGGCGGTCGTTCCGAAAGACGCGGCGGGGAAGCCGGTGAAGTTCGAGATAGACGTAAGGAACCGTGCAAAGTTCCCCTGGCGCAATCCAATCAGGCTGATTCAATTCGATGCCGATGGCAATCGATTACCGGAATCGGTCGTTTCGTCTTCAGATGTCACGTTCGTGCGCCCAGTCGACAAGACGTTTCGGCATCGTGCAGACGGATTGCTTTCGCCAAAGGCGGCAAGGGTTCGGCTTGAGGTCGCATTCACACGTCCTCCCGTGCTTGAAGACGATACGGGGCGGCCTCTTGCCGATCCGGGGGAGAATGTGCTGGAGATTACGAGGCTCGCATTGCGTCCGGCAGGGACGATCCCGTTCCCGGAATTCCTTTTGGACGGCAAGCGGTGAGATGTCCGCCGCGCCAGACGACTTCCAAATGTGATATAATTTGGCGCATGAAGTTTGGCGTGGGGCCTAACGGACAGACGAATAGATGAAAAAAGCGTTAATCACTGGAATCACCGGGCAGGATGGCAGCTATCTTGCCGAATTGCTGTTGGAAAAGGGATATGAGGTGCATGGCATAATACGTCGCGCCTCTACGTTCAACACGCAGCGGATAGACAGGCTTTACAAGGATCCGCACGTAAATGGCGTGAAGCTGTTTCTGCATTATGGAGACATGACGGATTCGAGCTGTCTCGCCCGGATCGTCCACGAGATCAGGCCGGATGAGGTGTACAACCTTGCGGCGCAGAGCCACGTGCGCGTTTCGTTCGACAGTCCGGAGTTCACCGGCGACGTGGATGCGATGGGTGCGATGAGGCTCCTTGAGGCCATCCGCGAGACGGGGATGGGCAAGTCAATCCGCTTCTATCAGGCATCGACCTCGGAACTCTTCGGCAAGGTTCAGGAAGTCCC
>CAVJWR010000052.1:3032-4295 GCA_963653155.1 Limosilactobacillus gorillae | reverse complement strand
TTCTATCCGCGTTCTCCGTATGCCGTCGCGAAGCTGTACGCTTTCTGGGCCGTAAAGAACTACCGTGAGGCATACGGCATGTTTGCGTCCAACGGCATATTGTTCAACCACGAGTCTCCGAGGCGGGGCGAGACTTTCGTGACCCGCAAGATAACGCGGGCGGTGGGCCGCATCAAGTATGACTTGCAGGATAGCCTGTACATGGGCAACATAAACTCCTTGCGCGACTGGGGGTTTGCGGGGGATTATGTGGAGGGGATGTGGCGCATCCTTCAGCATGATGTCGCCGATGACTTCGTCCTTGCCACGGGGGAGATGCACTCAGTAAAGGAATTCCTTCAGCTCGCCTTTGATGCGGTCGGGCTCGACTGGGAGAAATATACCCGCCACGATTCGCGGTATGAACGCCCCTCCGAGGTGGATCAGCTGCTTGGCGACTCGACGAAGGCTCGCAAGGTTCTCGGCTGGGAGCCGAAGGTGAAGTTCAGGGAGCTCGTAAAGATGATGGTTGACGCCGATCTTGAGCTCGCCCGCAGGGAGGCGGCGTTCGCCAATGCATAAGACAGACAGGATATATGTTGCCGGGCATCGCGGCATGGTTGGCAGCGCGGTTGTGCGGGCGCTTGGAGCCGCCGGGTACGGGAATCTCGTGACGCGCACACACAAGGAGCTGGATCTTCTCGATCCGGATGCGGTACACAGGTTCTATCAGGACGAGAGGCCGGACGTAGCCGTGATATGTGCGGCTCGCGTCGGCGGAATCGGCGCCAATTCGGCCGGCAACGCGACGTTCCTGTACGAGAACATCCTTATCGCCATGAACACCATCATGGGCGCATATGAGGCAGGGGTAAAGAGATTGCTGTTCCTCGGCTCCACGTGCATCTATCCGAGGATGGCTCCACAGCCGATCCCGGAATCTGCTCTGCTCACCTCGCCGCTGGAGAAGACCAACGAGGGGTATGCGCTCGCCAAGATATCTGGCCTGAAGCTTTGTGAATTTCTCCGCAGGGACAAGGGCGTTACGTACCATTCGCTCATGCCCACGAACCTCTATGGAACCGGCGACAACTACGATGTCGTAGGCGGGCACGTGCTGCCCACGATGATCCGCAAGTTCGAGACGGCGCGAGTCAACGGCGATGCGACCGTTCCGCTTTGGGGAACGGGAACGCCGCTCCGCGAGTTTCTGCACGTGGATGACCTTGCCGCAGCGTGCCTTTTCGTGCTTGAGATGGAGAATCCGCCGGATCTACTCAATGT
>CAVJWR010000052.1:0-3022 GCA_963653155.1 Limosilactobacillus gorillae | reverse complement strand
GATTACCATCAAGGCACTCGCTGAAAAGATAAGGGCGGCAACGGGATGTCCAGCCGAGATATCGTGGGATGCCTCCAAGCCGGACGGTACGCCGCGCAAGCTGTGCGACACGTCCGCGATACGCTCGCTTGGTTGGTCGCCAAAGATCGGCCTTGACGAAGGGCTTTCCCGCACGATATCCGAATACCGCGCATCGGTCGCCGACGGCACCATTCGGATATAGAAAATCGCAAATCGCAAATGATATGTGATATAATTGCCGCATGAAAACAACACTCTTGCTTATCTCTGCCGCAACGGCGGCGTTTGCCGGGTCTGAAGACATCAACTGGAGCGTCGATACTTATGAGCCGCGTCCTCCGATGATTACGGGATCCGTGGCTTCCGGATTCCATGGATCGGTAACGCCGATGAAGCGAGTGAACACTTATCTGATAAACTCCCTTACGGATGCGGATCGCAGCTGGAGCGGGATTGCATGGCGCAATGAGCGCGTGAACGCGCAGTTCGCACTTTGGACACGTGAAGGGGCGGAGCAGGTGCGCATTGAGGTTTCCGATCTCGTGGCGCAGAATGGCGAAAAGATCCCTGCCAGCGCATGCCGGTCGCGCTTTGTCCGCTATGTCCTTTCCTCCCAGGTGGATCGCAATGGCCGCACCATCCATCCGGAGGAGCTTATCGGGGATTGCCTTGACGATGCCGAGTCCGTCGATATGCCGACGAACAGCTACCGGCCATTCTGGCTTACGGTGGATGTGCCGGAAAACGCAAAGCCAGGCAAGTATGCCGGCACGGTGAAAGCCATCGCGAAAGGCGGGCGCAGCATAGTGTTCGATGTGTCCCTCAATGTGCAGGACAGGGTGCTTCCGTCGCCAAAGGACTGGAAGTTCTTCCTCGACCTCTGGCAGCATCCGCTCGCGGTCGCCCGCTACCATGGGGTGAAGCCGTGGTCAAAGGAACACTATTCCCTGCTCCGTCCGCTGCTTCGCGAACTTGCCGACATCGGGCAGAAGACGATTACTGCGACTTTGACTGACCTGCCGTGGAACCACCAGAACTTCGATCCGTACTATACGATGGTCAGGCACGTGAAGGGCAAGGACGGGAAGTTCACGCACGACTACAGCCTTTTTGACGAATGGGTCTCCTTTGCGCAGGAGTGCGGCCTTGGCCCGCAGATACACTGCTACACGATGGTCACGTGGGGCAATCTTGTCCACTACATTGACGGAGCGACAGGCGACCGCATCGCGGAGAAGCTTGTTCCCGGCACGCCTGGGCACGAGGCGTTCTGGGGCCCGTTCCTCGCGGACTTCCAGCGGCATATCGAGTCCAAGGGGTGGCTCGGCAACACGTATGTGGCCATAGACGAGCGTAGCCGCGAGGAATTGATGGCCTCGGCCGCCATCCTTAAGAAGTATGCGCCGGGCCTCAAGATCCAAATGGCCGGCAATAGGCCCCCAAGCACATTCGAGGGGATCGAGATACACAACTATTCGCAGGGAATGCGCGCGGACTACGTGACGCCGGCGTTCAAGGACGAGGTCAAGGCTCGCCGCTCGAAGGGATACGTGACCACCACCTACATCTGCTGCGCCCCGCCACGTCCCAACACGTTCACGTATTCGCCGTATGCCGAGCAGCATTGGCTCGGCCTTTACGCTGCGGCGCAGGGATTTGACGGGATGCTTCGCTGGGCGGCGTTCAACTGGCCTCGCGATCCGCTGTTCGATACGTCCTTCAACCCGCATCACGGCTCATGGGCTCCGGGCGACACGTTCCTCGTCTATCCAGGCCCGCGCCTTTCCGTCCGCTGGGAGAACCTGCGCGATTCCATCGAGAACTTCGAGAAGATCCGCATCCTTCGCGAAAGCGGGGCATCCACTCCGGCGCTTGAGAAGGCCCTTGCCGAGATCGACTACACGAAGGCTGCCGCCAATGGCAACGAGGGCTATTTCATCGGCAAAGTGAAGGCCGTGACCGACGCGATAGCGTTGGCGTCCGAAAAATGAGCGACAGGCCCGAATTCACCTTGAGAGCTGCGCGTCTTGGCGATGCCGGCAGGATCTTCGCCATGATCCGCAGCCATCCCGACGAACTGATCCCCAAGCCGTTGGGCGACATAGTCGCCACGATAGACAGGTTCATCGTGGCGGAAGTGGGGGGCGAGATAGTCGGGTGCGCATCATATTCCATCCTGCCGGAGATAGGTGCCGCCGAACGCGCCACGGTCGAGCTCCAGTCCGTGGCGGTGGTTGCTAATTACAGGAAGTTCGGAATAGGCAGGGCCCTCATAGAGGCTCTTCTCGAACGGGTGGCCCCGTTCGCTCCGGAGGAGGCTCTTGTGCTGACGTTCGTGCCCGGGTTCTTCGAGCGGCTAGGCTTCCACGAAATCCCAAAGTCGAAGGTGATGCACAAGCTGTATTCGGGTTGCATGCACTGCACGAAGCATGCGGACCCGTTTACGTGTCCGGAAATAGCGATGTCAAGGAAACTGCGGAAGGGATAAGGAGTATATTTTATGGATATCTTTAGGGTCGCCGAGAACGATAGCGGTCTTTCCAACGGGGAAATCGCAAGCCTGCTTGATAAGTCGCTTGAGGGACGTACGCTTAAGAACGTGCTGATCATCCCGCCGGACTTCACCAGATACCACTCAAACGCCGGCTTCATCACGTGCGTGTACTACAAGGCGCTCACCTCGCGTGGCGTCGCGGTTGACGTGATGCCGGCGCTTGGCACGCATGTGCCGGTATCCGAGGCGCAGTGGAAGATAATGTTCCCCGACATCCCATACGGGAAGATGATTGTCCACAACTGGCGCACCGATGTGGTGCGGCTTGGCGAGGTGCCCGCAGAGGCCGTCAGGGAGATTTCCGATGGGCTTTGGACGGATCCCGTGAGCGTTGAGGTGAACCGGCGCATAATGGACGAAAAGTACGACCTCATCATTTCGCCCGGACAGGTGGTCCCGCACGAGGTGATCGGAATGGCGAACCACGCGAAGAACCTGTTCGTCGGG
>CAVJWR010000051.1:12981-22031 GCA_963653155.1 Limosilactobacillus gorillae | reverse complement strand
GATTTACAGGATTGTCAGGATTTATGATTGCATGATTTAGTTGGTAGATGGTAGTGGGTAGATGGTAGTTTTGTCCCCACGCACTGGTGTCGTAGCGAAATATCCCCCGAACGAAGTGAGCCGCGCATGCGGTCGCTAGAGGGGTACGCCCTCGTCGTCGTGCGTGTATGGGAGGGGCGCACTTTGCCCACCTAACGCCTAAAATCTGATTCCCCGCTAAACCCTATCCACTACCATCTACCCCACTACCAACTACCAACTACCATCTACATTCATATGTAATCGCTGAAGCAGTCGGGTAGTGGCGCTTCGAAGATTGCCTGCTTGCGGCTGACCGGGTGCCTTAGCTCAAGCCGCCATGCGTGGAGCATCTGCCGTTTCGGTGGTGGGTACAGGCCATTGTCTGCCGCCTTTCGTCCGTAAGTCTCATCGCCGACGATTGGGCATCCAAGTGACGCCATATGCACCCTTATCTGATGTGTGCGGCCTGTGAGGATGTCGCATTTTACGAGAGAGATCACTTCGTGACGGGACCGAATTCCTGCCCATGTCGGCTTGTTTACCGTCGATAGGGTCTTGTAGTCGGTGATCGCAAGTTTGCCGCCATCGGTTCGTATCGCCATCTTTTTCCTGTTCACCTTGTGGCGTCCGATGAAGTTCTCGATGCGTCCCTCAGGCGGGGATGGCCGCCCATGCACGATCGCAAGATAGGTCTTGCGCATGTTTGTGTGCGCTGCGAAATCCCTTGTAAGCGCATCCATCGCAATCTGCGACTTCGCCACGACCATCACGCCGGATGTATCCTGGTCGAGCCTGTGCACGATGCCGGGACGCGCCACGCCGCCTATCCCGTTGAGGTTCGGGCAGTGGTGCAGGATGGCGTTGACGAGCGTTCCGGTGAAGTGTCCGGGCGCCGGATGCACGACAAGCCCGGTTGGCTTGTCTATCACGAGTATGTCGTCATCTTCGAACAGGATGTTCAGGGGGATGTCCTCCGGCAAGGGCACGGCGGGCACGGGTGGCGGGATCGTGACCTCAAAGTCGTCGCTCGCTTCTACCTTTGCGCCCGGCTTGAGCACAACAGTGCCGTTCACCTTGACGAACCCGGATTCGATCAGCCCCTTTATGCGTGAACGCGAGAAATCGGGGTGAAGGGCGGTAAGCCTTATGTCAAGACGCTCGCTCACCAGAACTGCCATGCGCCCTTGTATATCACGAAAATCGCCAGCACGAGGTTCGTCGTGACATGTGCGGTAATTGCGGACATGAGTCCGAAGCGTATCGCGAGAATGCCATACGCCACACCGGTTATCGCGGCAGCCATCGGACGGTTGTGCTCCAGCGTGAAGAGCAGCACCGTCCAGAGGAACGCCGACATGTCGAACTGCGAAAGCGGCACCGACCGTATGTCACGGGCAATGAGCCGCCGATACAGGAAAGACCTGAAGAACACCTCTTCGACTGGCGCGATTACGAATGAGCTGCCGATAAGCTTTGCGATCGTCAGCGGCCAGCCGCATACGCCAGGATCGTAAGGCGACGGGGCTTGCGTATCAGGCTCGGCAAACGGCCATGATGGCAATGCCGTCCATAGCGCGAATACCGCCAGCCCAACGAGAATGCCGATTGAAATGTGCATGGTCGCCACGCCGAGAAGACAATACTTCGCTCTTGGTTGCGGTTCGTCGGAAGACGACTTGCCGAACACAAGGCACATCACGCCAACGAGAAACGTCGCCGCAGCCCTCACCGCATAGGAGAAAGCTGTGGGCGGCAAGATGGCCATAAGCACCATCCATGCCGCAAAGGGCATGACGTAAGGCAACGATGTCTTCCAGTATCTGTCCACGCCCCGCATTATACCATTTTGCGGGTGTGATATAATTGGACAATGTGTTTTTGACAATCCTGTGACTTATGACAAGCATCAGTAAGCTGCTATTCGGGGCCGCCGAGCCGAATGACCATTTGCGGTACGCGAAACATGTGCACCGCAAGCCCATTGTGGTGTGGAACGTTACGCCAAGGTGCAACCTTTCGTGTTCGCACTGCTATGCCGCCGATCATGCGGGGTCGGACCGGGTGCTGAACGGAGATGAGGCAAGGGCCGTCATAGACGATCTCGCAGAATGGGGCGTGCCAGTGCTGCTGTTCTCGGGCGGCGAACCGTTCTGCCGCGAAGACATCCGTGAACTCTCCGAATACGCGAAGTCAAGCGGGCTTAGGGTGACGTTCTCCACAAACGGTACGCTGATCGACGACGACACCGCCGACTGGCTTGCGTCTTTCGGCACCGGATACGTGGGCATCTCGATAGATGGCACGGAGAAGATGCATGACGATTTTCGGCGCAAGGCCGGGGCTTACGCATCAAGCCTTGCTGCGGTGCGCCGTCTCGTGTCACGAGGGGTGAAGGTTGGGTTCCGCGTCACCATGACACGCAGGAACGTGGCGGCAATCCCGTCGATATTCGGGCTAATGCGGGCGGAAGGCGTGATGCGTGTGTGCTTCTACCACCTTGTGTACACGGGCAGGGGAAATGCGCTCATTGCGGACGACCTTGCCCCCGACGAGCGCATGCGGGCGATCGATGCGATCATTGCGGAGACGGAGTGGGCACATTCCGATGGCTTCCAGATGGAGGTGCTTACCGTGGACAACCATTGTGACGGGCCATACCTGTACATGAAGCGTCCATCGGAAGAGAGGCTTCGGCTTCTCGGGCTGAACGGCGGCAATTCGAGCGGACAGGGGATAGCCTGCATTTCATGGGACGGCACTGTGTTCCCAGACCAGTTCTGGCGGAATCGTCCTGTCGGAAACGTCCGGGAAAGGCCTTTTTCGCAGATATGGGGCAATCCGCCTGAGGGTTCACTGCTTGATCTTCTGCGCAGGAAGAAGGATTTTGTGCGTGGGCGGTGCAGGACGTGCCGGTGGCTCGACGTGTGCGGAGGCAACTTTCGCGCCAGAGGTGAGGCCGCAACCGGCGACATTTGGGGCGAGGATCCGAGCTGCTATCTGCGGTAGGCAATGCAGTGTGGTATAATACGCAGAAAATCGTTTTTGAGGGAGACATAGATGAAGAAGATGCTTTCGGCCAACGAGGCGGTTGCATGTGGCGCCGCAAATGCTGGATGCGTGGTGGCGAGCGCATACCCTGGCACTCCATCCACGGAGATACTTGAGAACATCGCGAAGTTCAAGGATACGGTAAAGTGTGAATGGGCGGTGAACGAGAAGGTCGCCATGGAGACAGCGGTAGGCGCCTCCATCGCCGGGGCCCGGTCACTCACGGCCATGAAGCACGTTGGGCTGAATGTGGCCATGGATCCGCTGATGACGTTCACGTACGTAGGCGCGACCGGCGGCATGGTCGTTTGCGTGGCTGACGACCCCGGCATGCATTCGTCCCAGAACGAGCAGGATAACCGCAACCTCGCCAAGTTCGCCCGTGCGCCGATGCTTGAGCCTTCAGATTCGCAGGAAGCGTACGACATGGTGCAGGCGGCATTTGAGATATCCGAGAAATACGAGGTTCCGTGCTTCCTGCGACTGACGACGCGCACATCCCACTCGTCTTCGCTCGTCGATCTTGGCGACTTCAAGCCCGCACCGCATCCGCTTATCCCGTACAAGAAGGATATCTCCAAGACGATCCCGGTTCCGATGTTCGCTCGCGGCCACCGCATCAAGGCGCAGAAGCGCACCGAGGCCATGTCTCAGGCGGCTTCGGCATCTGGCTTCAACCGCGTCGAGAAAGGGCTTACGTCCCTTGGAATCGTCACCTCCGGCGTGTCGTACCAGTATGTGAAGGAGGTGTTCCCCGAATTTTCGGTGCTTAAGCTCGGTTGGACCAATCCGTTGCCGAGAGATCTCATAGCGGAATTCGCCAAGGGCGTAGACCGTCTGCTTGTGGTTGAGGAACTGGATCCTTTCCTTGAGGAACAGATCCGTGCGATGGGCATCAAGGTCGTTGAACACGAGACGGAGATGAACATGCTGGAGCTCAACCCGGATCGTGTGCGGGCGTTGCGCCACGAGATCCTTGGCGACGTTCCCGCCCCTCAGCAGCCTGCGTCTCCGAAGGAGGCGTTGCCGACGCGTCCGCCGGTGCTTTGCGCCGGTTGCGGACACCGTGGCGTGTTCTATGTGCTGAACAAGCTCAAGGCCACAGTCACCGGCGATATCGGATGCTATACGCTTGGCGCATTCCCTCCGCTAAACGCGATGGATACCACAATATGCATGGGAGCCTCCATCGGCAATGCGGCAGGCATGAAGAAAGCCGGATACAAGGGGCGCGTCTGCGCGATCCTTGGCGACTCCACCTTCTTCCATTCCGGCATCACGGGCATCCTGTCAGCCCAGTACAACGGCACTCCCGTGACCACGATTGTGCTTGACAACCGCATAACGGGCATGACGGGACATCAGGACAACCCCGGTTCGGGAAAGACGCTCACTGGCGACCCCGCCCCTGTCACGGAGATCACCGAAATCGCGAAGGCGTGCGGACTGAAGAAGGTTGTCACCGTGTCTGCCGACGATCTTGCAGGGCTTGAACGTGTGCTTGCAGACGCCATGGATGGCGAAGAGGGTGCGCTGATTGTCGCCTACGCGCCATGCCGCATTGCGGCCAAGCTCACGAAGGAGGGCCTTTGCGAGGTTGAGTCGGACAAGTGCAAGTCCTGTGGGGCTTGCTTCAAGCTTGGTTGCCCGGCCATCACGCGAGGGGCGGAATCCGTTCCCGGTCGCTTCAAGATGAAGATAGACGCATCCCTCTGCGCGGGCTGTAAGCAGTGTACGCAGGTGTGCAAGTTTGGCGCGATCAAACGGGTCAGGTAGCCTATCGTCGGAGGCGGCAATTGTCGGGGAAAGGGATGCTCTCGAACGGTGTGCCTACGCACATTGCCATGATAATGGATGGCAATGGGCGTTGGGCCGTCTCTCGCGGGAAACCAAGGATTGAGGGCCATAGGGCTGGTGTAAATACCGTCATGCGCGTTGTCGATTGGAGCCTCGCGTGTGGCGTCAAATATCTCACGCTGTATGCATTCTCCACCGAGAACTGGAAGCGTTCGGCCGTTGAGGTCAATGGCCTCATGCGGCTGATGGGGATGCTTTTGCGCACGAAGATTGGCCTTTTTATGGAGAAAAACGTACGCATCCGGGTCGTGGGACGCAAGGAGGATCTGTCCCCATCGCTGCGGCGGCATATCGCGGAAGCCGAGACGAAAACGTCCGGATGCGATGGGCTGCAGCTCATCCTTGCCGTCTCATACGGAGGACGCGCGGAAATCGCCTCGGCGGCATACCGCTATGCCTGCGATGTGCGCGAAGGAAAGGCTTTGGACGGAGAGCCGCCATCGGACGACGTATTTAGGCGCTACCTCTATGCGCCGGATGTCCCCGATCCGGATCTTGCGATCCGCACGTCAGGCGAGTTCAGGATCTCCAATTTTCTCCTTTGGCAGTGCGCATATGCCGAATTCTGGATAACGCCTGTGCTGTGGCCGGACTTCTCGAAGGAGGATTTCGATGCGGCATTGGCGGCGTTTGCCGCAAGAGACCGGCGCATGGGAGGCGTGAGGCCATGACGCCAAGGGATGTTCGGGAACTCCCGAAGGAAGAACTGTCGAATCTGGCGGAGAGCGTCCGGAAGCGGATAATTTCTGTCGTGTCCGAAAATGGCGGACACCTCTCAGCCTCGCTTGGGGCCGTTGAACTCGCGATAGGGCTTTTGCGCACGTTCGATCCCGCAGTGGACAAGGTACTGTGGGATGTGGGGCATCAGGCGTATGCGTGGAAGATACTCACCGGACGTGACGATGCTTTCGGCACATTGCGCCGCCACCATGGCATTTCAGGTTTCCCCAACCCAAAGGAATCTCCGTATGATGCGTTCATTGCTGGCCATGCGGGATCGGCGTTGGGCGCGGCTGTCGGCCTCGCTGCGGCGAGAGACCGCCTTGGAGGCGGGCATGTGGTTGTTGTCGTGGGTGACGCTTCGCTTGCGAATGCAGGATCCCTTGAGGCCCTGAACTGCTGCACGTCGCTCGCGCAGAAGGTGATCGTGGTGGTGAACGACAATGCGATGTCCATATCCAAAAACGTCGGAGCCTTTGCGCGTACGTTGGGCAGACTGCTTTCGGATGTGAGGTACAACCGGGCAAAGGCGGTAGCGGAACGGGCTGGACATCGGATGAGGCTTACCTTCCTGCGCTCGCTCTACCACCGGGTGGAGCAGGTGGTAAAGTCGTTCTGGCTGAGGAATTCGCTCTTTGAGTCACTTGGCCTGCGGTACATCGGGCCGGTGGACGGACATGACCTTGCCGCCGTGACATCCGCGCTGATGGTTGCGAAGGAGGACAAGCGGTCTGTCGTTCTGCATGTCGTGACGAAGAAGGGCAAGGGGTTCCCGCCGGCCGAGGCCGATCCAACCGCATGGCATGGAGTGGGGCCGTTCAATGTCGAGGAGGCCCTGTCAAAGGCTTCTGCCGCTAGCGTACGCGATGATAGGGCGGCGCCACATGACAATGATGGTAGGCCGCGCAAGATGGCGTGGAACGCGGCATTCGGAGATGCGATGCTTCGGCTCGCGAAAGCGGACGAACGGGTGTGCGTTGTCGTCGCGGCAATGAAAAACGGCACTGGTCTCGATTCGTTCGCGAAGGCGTTTCCGGGAAGGTTTTTCGATGTAGGCATCTGCGAAGGGTTGGCCGTGACGTTCGCGGCAGGGTTGGCGAAGGCCGGCATGCGTCCGGTCGTGGCGATATACTCCACATTCCTGCAGCGTTCGATAGACCAGATCCAGCACGATGTGTGCCTTCAGGGGTTGCCAGTTGTGTTCGCAGTTGACAGGGCGGGGTGCGTCGGCGCGGACGGCGCGACGCACCATGGCCTTTACGACATTGCGCTGCTGAAGCCGTTGACGGGAATGAGGCTGCTTGCGCCGACGTGCGTGGAAGATGTCGAGGAATCTTTGGCCGATGCGCTCAAGTCCGATGGCCCCGTTGCGATTCGCTATCCAAAGGGGAATGCGCCATCGCGTGGCGAACTGCTCCGCGATTTGGAGGCGGGCAAGTCCTTCGCCGTGTCCGCCACGGACGGGTGTTGTCCTCCAAGCGTGGCGTTGTGTGCGGTCGGCGATCAGGTGCCAAAGGCTTGCGTGGTGCAGCGTCTGCTTGCGGATAAGGGGGTGTCCGCAACGGTTGTGCCCGTGAATGCCGTGAAGCCATTCGCCGGAGAGATCCCGAATGCGGATGTCGTGGCGACGCTTGAAAACGGCGTCGTGTGCGGCGGCTTCGGAGAGAGCATTGGCGCCGATCTGAAGTTCGGATGGCCGGATGCCGTCGTGGGGCATGGAACGGTGGACGAGCTTGAAGGGGAATATGGCTTTGACGCCAAGACCGTGGCCGACAGGATCGCGGATGAGGTTCGGAGCCATGGTACCGACGATTGAACAGGTGATGAAATGCTATCGGGTGATTGCGCAGATGGAGCGCATGAAGACTGGCCGGCCGGGAAGCGGAACTGTCATGAATGTGCTCAATGGGACGGTGAACGTATGCGGTGCGGCTGGGGTGGACATCGCTTCGCAGGTGGACGTATTGACCAGACAGAGGATTGACACCGCGCTCGCCACATTCATGGGGAAGGGACTTACGAGACTGTCTGCATGGAGTTACGTATGTCAGCTTAGGGGCCTGTTCGCGAAATGGTGTGCGCCGTACTACAGGGATGCCGGATGGGACATTCCGGCTCTGGATCTGCCGTCTTTCCGTGCGGTGGCTCCACGTTACGTCAGGCCTTCAGCGGAGATGCTTGCAAGGGTTAAGGCGTGGTACGCGAGGCAGACGGGCGAACACTGGTTCGCCGCGACAATGATGCTTGAGTTCGCGATGCGAAACGGGGATGTGCTGCGTCTGAAGGACGAGAACTTCGTCACGCGAGACGGTGAATCCGTTTCGGAGCAAAACCCGTCAAGGCACTATCTTTCGTATACGCCGCACAAGACGGAATTGTCGAGTGGCCGTCGCGTGTATTGGCCGATCCACGATGACATATGGGCCAGATTCGATGCCTATGGCGGTTTGTCGGGATTGGATGTGACCGACGAGACTTTTGCCGAGATAAACCGGGAGTTGCGCATTCTCGGTTTCCACGGCACGAAGGCCGCGTATGAACTGCGCAAGATCTGCATCGACCACGTCTACCAGAGGTTCGGCGCGGAGATGGCCGTGTCCATTTCCGGAGATGACATAAAGACGATTACGCGGTATTATGCCGATCCGTCCCAACCGAACATCGGGGCGTTGCGCATCGTGGATCTGCTTTGAGCCGGGAGAAGCCCGTATCTGCGCGGCGGCGATTGATGTTGGATGCGGTAATTGGTATAATTAACGCTTTCTTGGAGGTGTAATGGTGAAGAAGGATGATAAAACTCTACAGGTTGAATACCTGAAGAAGATTCTCAACTCAAGGGTCTACGATGTCGCGTCCGAGACCCCTCTGGAGGAGGCTGTAGGCCTTTCGCGCAAGTTGGGGGCGAGGTTTCTGCTGAAGCGTGAGGATCTCCAATGCGTACACTCGTTCAAGCTGCGCGGCGCGTACAACAAGATGTCCCAGCTTCCCAGGGAAGCCCTCGCGAAGGGTGTGCTGGCCGCCTCTGCCGGAAATCATGCGCAGGGTGTGGCACTCTCGGCCAGAAAGCTCGGGTGCAAGGCGACGATCGTGATGCCGGTGACTACGCCGGAGATAAAGGTGAATGCGGTCAAGGGCCTCGGCGCACAGGTCGTTCTGGCGGGCGACAGCTATTCCGATGCCGCCGAAGCGGCGGCCAAGCTTGTCAAGGAACGCAAGCTCACGTTCATTCCGCCGTATGACGACGAGGATGTCATTGCCGGTCAGGGAACTGTGGCGATGGAGATACTTAGGCAGAACCCCGGTGCGCTCGATGCCGTGTTCGTTCCAATCGGAGGCGGCGGCTTCGCCGCAGGCGTGGCAGTGTACATCAAGGCCGTGCGCCCGTCCGTAAAGGTGATTGGGGT
>CAVJWR010000051.1:0-12971 GCA_963653155.1 Limosilactobacillus gorillae | reverse complement strand
GGTTGAGCCTGAGGATTCGGACTGCATGGATCGGTCAATCCGCGCGAAGAAGATTGTCGTTCTCGATGAGCCGGGGCTTTTTGCGGATGGCGTGTGCGTAAAGAAGCCTGGCCACATAACGTTTGACCTCTGTCGCCGTTTCCTTGATGGCATCGTCAAGGTCTCCACGGCGGAGACTTGCGCCGCGATAAAGGACGTGTTCGAGGCCACCAGGGCGATCTGCGAGCCAGCCGGAGCGCTTGCGCTCGCTGCGGCGAAAAAGGTTGCGAAGCAGGGCGAGACGTACGCGTGCATCGTCTCTGGCGCAAACATGAACTTCGACCGCATACGGTTCGTCTCGGAGCAGACGGAGATAGGCGAGCGCCGCGAAGCGATCCTGGAGTGCCGCATCCCGGAAGAGCGCGGCGCGTTCAAGACGTTCATACGCAAGCTGGGCCGCAGGAGCATAACCGAGTTCAACTACCGCTACTTTGACGAGAAAAAGGCATACGTGTTCGTTGGCCTTGCGGTATCGGACCATGCGGAGACGAAACGGCTGATAGAACAGCTTGCGGCCTCGAAGATCGGCACGATAGACCTTTCGGACGACGAACTCGCAAAGGAGCACATCCGCCACATGGTCGGCGGGCACACGCGCGGCATAAGGGACGAGATCGCATATGCGTTCGAGTTCCCTGAGCGTCCCGGAGCGCTGATGGATTTCCTTGAGGCGATATCGAACCGCTGGAACATCACGCTCTTCCATTACCGCAACCATGGCGCAGACCACGGAAAGGTGCTGGTGGGGATGCAGGTTCCGCAAGGCGAAAGGGCGGCGGCAAACCGCACCTTCAAGGCACTTGGGTATGCATTCAAGGATGTCACGAACAATCAGGCCTACAGGCTGTTCCTCGGCAATCGCGGATGAGCATGCGGTGTGGGTCCCGTCAGCCTGCGATGCCAGTGCCACGGGAGCAATGGAGCCGGTGCAGTGACCATCAGTGAGATAGCGGAGGCGGTCGGCGGCAAGATTGCGGTTGATGTGCCCAATGCGGAGGCGTCGTGTGCGTATGCGGGCGACTTGCTGTCGGACGTGATGGGACACGCCAGCGAAGGTTCTGTCCTGATAACCGTCCAGAATCACCTTAACACGATAGCGGTATGTACGCTTGTGGGAATGGCAGTGATCGTGATTTGCCATGACCGTCCAGTGCCGCCCGACATGGCTGAGGCCGCGAAACGCGAGAATGTGGCGATAGTCACAACGGGGTTGTCGCAGTACGCCGCCGCCATTGCGCTGCGGGAACTTCCGCCATGCGGGAAGTGAGGGCGGCATGCATGCGACCCTGGCGGATATGATTGCCGATACTGCCCAGAATTCGATTGAGGCAGGTGCAAGCAGGGTTGAGGTTTCGGTCGTCGAGGACGGGAATCTCATCAGCGTGAAGATATCGGACAATGGGAAGGGAATGGATGCGCCGATGGTCAGCAGGGCGTTCGATCCTTTCTACACCGAGCCCGGCAAGCACGACAAGCGGAAGGTCGGCCTCGGGCTTCCGCTCCTCAAGCAGGCATGCGAAGCCTGTGGCGGGAGCGTGAGCCTAAAGAGCAGAAAGGGCATCGGCACTGAACTTTCGTACAGCTTCGATTCGTCCAACATCGACATGCCGCCGATTGGGAACTTGGCCGATGCCGTGGTGACGCTGTTTAACTACCCCGGTGATTTTGACTTGTCGTTCGCCCATCGCACTGCTTCAGGAGAGTATGCGATCTCCAGACATGAACTCGCTGATGCCGTAGGCGGCTTGGAGTCTGTCGAAGGCTTGACCCTTGCCCGCGAATATATGCGCTCGCAGGAAGAGACGCTGCGATTTTCCGCAAAGCAGTGATTTTCGCACCTTGACTAAAAAGGCGATAGGTGGTATATTACGCCCCGTTTTTCGCTTAAGTGCGTTTGTTGATTCGGAGCGTAGCGCAGTCTGGTAGCGCGTTTGGTTCGGGACCAAAAGGCCGAGGGTTCAAATCCCTCCGCTCCGACCATTTTTGTTTTGTCATGGCCGTAGGCGCGAGCGAAAGAGGCAAAATATGGTGCATGTTCAAAGCCCCGGAGAATGGAGCCGCGCCGTGAAAACGGGTTCTCTTTTTAGGGGCAGGGCCTTCGGTGCGATTTGCGGAGTCTTGGCGGCAGTCTGCTACGGCGCGAATCCGCTGGGTGCCGTCGTCCTTTATCAGCATGGATACACGACGGGGAGCGTACTACTCTACCGCTTTGGCTTCGCGGCTGCGATTCTGGCGGCTTTCATCGCTGTACGGCGCACCGCTTTCTGTCCGAAGCGCGGCGAATGGATCGTGGTCGTATCGCTCGGTCTTCTCTTTGCCGTGTCGTCGCTGACGTTCTACGAAAGCTTTCGTGTCATGGACGTTGGAATCGCCTGCACGATCCTCTTCGTATATCCGATCCTGACGGCACTCATCATGGCCGTATTCTACCGCGAACGCCTGACGCTGCCGACGATTGTCGCAATCGCCCTCGCGCTCGCGGGCATCGCATTCCTTTCGCTTGGCGGCGGCGAACACCGCGTTGGCGCGTTAGGAGTGACGCTGGTCGCCGTCTCGGCCCTAACCTATGCGGTCTACATCGTGATCGTGAACCGTGCGCGGCTCACGCTTCCTGTCTCAGCGATGACGTTTTGGGTCTTGGTATTCTGCGGACTTGGCCTCGCTGTCTGGTCGGCACTTGCGAATGGCCTTTCCGCCTTCCAGTTGCCGTGCGGCGGCACGGCCTGGCTCGCGGCTGTTTTTCTGGCCATCGTCCCGACGCTCCTCTCGCTTGTGTTCATGACCTACAGTTCGCGTCTTCTGGGCGCGACGCCCACGGCGATCCTTGGCGCACTCGAACCCCTGACGGCCGTCGCAGTCGGCGTATTTGCCTTCCACGAGGCGTTCACCTTCCGGCTTGCCGTCGGACTGGCGCTTGTCCTCTCTGCCGTCATCCTCGTGCTGGTGCGGCGGCGCACGCGACATTGTGGGTAGACTGCCGATGTGGGATTTGATACACTTCGCTCATGATTTTTTCTCTATTCATAGCGGCTTTGGTTACGATTCCTGATGCTCCTTTCGGGAGGATCGAGATTACGGTTCCCGAGTTTGCCGCGCGGGACTTCTCTATCAAGGACTTCGGCGCACGCGAAAACGTGAAGTCTACGGATGCCTTTGCGACCGCGATGAAGGCGTGCGAATCGGCAGGAGGCGGGCGTGTCGTCGTACCGAAGGGATCGTGGCTTACTGGAGCTGTCCGCTTCGGGAACAACTGCAACCTCCATCTCGCGGAAGGGGCGACATTGTCGTTCACGGATGATCCTGCCGACTATCCTGAAGTCCATACGACATGGGAGGGGATCGAGTGCTACAACTACTCGCCGTTGCTCTATGCCTATGGCGTTACCAATGTGGCAATAACCGGATCCGGCATGATCGCTCCCCGCATGGAACGCTGGAAGGTCTGGTTTGCGCGTCCGCCAGAGCACATGAAAGCGACGGAGCACCTTTACTATTGGTGCTCGACCAACGCGCAGATGGAGGCTCGCCGTCTACTCAGCCTTGACCGTGCGCACATGCGCCCGCATCTCATCCAGTTCAACCGGTGTGGGAACGTGCTTCTCGACGGGTTCAAGATACGCGAGTCCCCGTTTTGGATGATTCACCTGTACCATTCTGAGAATTGCGTGGTGCGGAACCTCGATACGTTTGCGCACGGGCACAACAATGATGGCGTGGATGTGGATATGACCAAGAACGTCCTCATAGAGAACTGCCGGTTCGACCAGGGGGATGACGGCATTGTCCTCAAGGCGGGGCGCAATGCGGACGCATGGAGGCTTGGGCGTTGCACGGAGAATGTGGTGATCCGGGACTGCGACATGGTGAAGAGCCATTCGCTGCTTGGCATCGGATCAGAACTTTCCGGCGGAGTGAGGAATGTGTGGATGACGCGCTGCCGCGTTTCTGATACCTACTCGATGTTGAGGATCAAGACAGGTCCGCGTCGTGGCGGATTTGTCGAGAACGTGTGGATGGATCACTGTTCCGGCGAGAAGATGATCCGCGTATTCAACATCTTCACGTCCTATTGTGCGCAATGGGGCAAGTTCCCGGACTTTGAGCTGCGTCGTACGCGCATCCGCAACATAAACATCTCCGACTGCACCGCCCAGACCGCAGACTATGGCCTCCTGCTTGAGGGCGATCCACTGTTGCCGCCAAGCGGCATTCGCGTGAGGAATGTTGCCGTAGAGCGCGTAGTGAAGAAGTTCGCAGACATCAGCAACTGCGAAGACGTAAGGATTGACGGCTTTTCGCTCGGCGGGCCGGACTCCATATGTGGGCGATAAGCGCTTCGCGCACCACACACATGCGGTTTTATTGTCCAATGGCAACAAGGCGCATGTGTTTTATGATATAATCTCCACCCGTTTTTGAGGACGATTAGCTCAGTTGGTTAGAGCAGGACCTTTACACGGTCAAGGTCGGGGGTTCGAGTCCCTCATCGTCCACCACTACAGGATGTCGAGGGTGAGAGGCCAGTCTCTCCTTTTTGCGTCTTTCCCACCAACACGCGAAAAACGTCCAACATTTCGGTTTCGCATCGGTTCATTTCAGTTCTGCATTGGTTTTTAGCGGCAGAAATGCTATTATATTGATTGCCAATCAGGCTTGAAAGGCATTGGAGCTGATAGGACATTGTGATACAAGAAACTTTGGAAACGTGTCAGATGATAACGGGCGAACTGAAAAGGCAAGTCGACAAGATTTGGGATACCCTCTGGACAGCGGGCATCATAAGCCCTGTCACTGTGATGGAGCAGATTACGTATCTGCTTTTCATGAAACTCCTGGCCGACTTCGAGAAATCCGAGCGCGAGATCCAGGCAACCTTCGCGGAGCTGAAGGAGATGCTACGATGAAAAAGGACAGCCAACTTGTGCCGCACGATTTCGCGGCGGCGGTGAAGGACATCAAACTCGCGATTCTTCAGGCGAGGGCGAAGGCCGCCCGTCTTGCAAACGCCGAGGCGCTGAAGCTTTACTTCTTCGTGGGCGGCTACATCTCGAAAAAGACGCGCAACGCCAAGTGGGGTTCGGGTGCGATAGAGGCGTTGTCGAATCAGTTACAGATCGAACTGCCGGGGTTGCGAGGGTTCTCGGCAAGCAGCATGACATTCATGCGGCTGTTCTTTGAGGCATGGTCGCCATGCGCTGAAATTCAACACTTGGCAAGTGTTGAATTCCATTACTTGCCAAGTAACGAATTGTGCGATGGTGAAAATCGTCAGATGCCGTCTGACGAAATCCGGCCATTGTCAACGGGCGAATTGGACACGGATGATGTCGCCGCTTTCTTTTCCATAGGATTCACCCATCACCGCGAGATCATCCGCTTCTGCAAAGACCTTGACGAACGTCTTTACTACATCCAGGCCTGCGCGAAAGCATCTTGGACGGTCGAACTGCTTCTTAAGCACCTTCGAGCTGACGACTACCACCACATTGGCGCGTTGCCGAACAACTTCGCGAAGACGCTTTCGCCGATAGCGCAGGCGACGAAGGCAGTGCGTTCGTTCCGAGACGAATATTTGCTGGAACTCGTCAACCTCGACAATGTTGACGCCGTACACGATCAGGACGTGGACGAGCGCGTCCTTTCAAAAGCGCTTGTAGCCGATGTGGAGAAAACCATACAGGCACTCGGCGGTGACGACTTCTGTTTCATGGGGCGCGAGAAGCGGCTGATTGTCGAGGGGGAGGAGGTGTTCATCGACCTTCTGTTCTACCACCGTTTATTGCGGGCGATGGTCGCTGTCGAACTCAAGATGGGCAAGTTCCGGGCAGCCTATCTCGGCCAGCTCGAGCTGTATCTTTCCGCGCTTGACGCGACAATGAAGCATCCCGACGAGAATCCGTCCATCGGCCTGCTGCTCTGCGAGAAGATGAACAGGGGTTTTGTCGAGTTCGCCGTCCGCGACAAGTCGAAGCCGCTTGGTATTGCCACCTATCGGACGCTCCGCTCGATACCCAAACCGTATAAGATACTGGCGCCGGTGATCGAGGGCGTGAAGCGCGTGATGTCCGAAAACGCCAAGGGGAGCTGAAGGAGATGTTGTGATGGGGAAAAACCGTACAGAGGATGCGGAGCGGGAACTCGGTCAGGACGATCTTTCCGAGTATCTGCGGGCAAAGGAGCCGAGGAAGGCGGAACTTGCCGGAATCTGGCGGGCGGCGATCGGACTCCAGAAGGTCGATGGCCTCACGCCCTCGGCATATCTCGTCGAAACCGCACGGCGCAACATTGAAGGAGAGATTACCATCGCCGAGGCGGGGAAGATCATCGGCGAATACTACAAGTCCAAGGCCGTCCGCGCCGAAGCCGCCAAGACGCGCACCGACGAGGCGGATATCGTCTCTCAGCGCATGACCGAAGTTCTCGCCGAGCCGACGTTCTCGTTCTCGCCCGCATCGTACGTTTCAATCCACCGCAAGCTCTTTTTGGGCATCTACAAGCATGCCGGAAAGATTCGCGACTACAACATCACCAAAAGCGAATGGGTACTTAAGAAGGATACCGTTCGCTATGAAAGTGCGGACGTAATTGCCGCGACGCTTGAATACGAGTTTGAGCGCGAACGCAGATTTGACTACAAGGGGCTTTCGTCTCAGGAAACCATTTCTCACTTTTCGAGGTTCATCGCGGATGTCTGGCAGATACACGCATTCGGTGAAGGCAATACGCGCACAACTGGTATCTTCGCGGTCAAGTACTTGAGGACGCTTGGCTACGCCGTCGAGAACGACATTTTTTCGGACAACTCCTACTATTTCCGAAATGCACTTGTAAGGGCAAATTACACCAACATCCCAAAAGGGATTCATCCGACGCTTATCTATCTCGAACGTTTCTTTGCCAATCTGCTGCTTGGGGAGAACAACGAGCTGAAGAGTCGGTATCTTCTTGTCGGGCTGCATGACGAGCCGGAGTCGCTTGTTCCTCATGGAAGGGAACAAGTAGGGGAACAAGTAAGGGAGCAAGTAGCAGACGCATTGCCAAAGGGGGTCACGCGGCTTTTGAAGGCGCTCAAGGGCGAAATGTCGGTGTTGGAGATGATGATGGCGCTCAAACTTGGCGGACGGCGCAATTTTTTGGAGAAATATCTCACACCATCCCTCGAACTCGGTCTTGTCGAGATGACGCAGCCCAATTCACCGCGCTCGCCTACGCAAAAATACCGCCTCACGACAAAAGGCCTCGCGGCGAAGGGAGGTGCGAAGTGAGCGTGGCGATTTCAGCGCAGAGATGTGATATACTTTCACGCATTATGAATAATCCATCACGTCTGTCAATTGTGTCGTTTTTGCTCTGCGTCGCCCTTGGCGCAGGTGCGTCCGAAAAGGCCGCGATGCGTCTGCCGGGAGAGGATGGGCGGCGGATTGCGCTCGCCCCTGATCCGTTTCCAGATCGCATGAGTGCCTACGTGTGGCGAAATTGGGGCCTTGTGGACTCCACGCTACTTGCGGAGACGGTAGGGGCTTCCAAAGGCGAGCTTGCCTCCATCGCGGCGGACATGGGGCTTGATCCCGACGCGAAAGCTTTGCCCGAATGGAAGACAAAAGGGTACATAACCGTGTTGCGCCGAAATTGGCATCTCCTGCCGTATGGGCAGTTGATGAAGCTGCTTGGCAAAACACGGGAAGAGCTTCACTTCTGTCTGATGGAGGACGATTTCCTGTGGGTTAAGCTTGGATCCGTAAAGCCGTTCTGCGAACCGCTCGCCTACAACGCCGCAGATGCCGCCGCAGGTCGCGCCGCAAGGCTTCGGATTGCGGAGATACTTCGCGGCGAAGGCCTTGACCCCAAGGCTCCGGAAGAGCCCCGCTTCTCGTTCATCAGGGAGATAATGGCTACCCGGAAGGGCGGCATCAAGTTCGACTCCTCTGCGGATTCGCCATTCGATTTCCGGCTGATCTTCAGCTATTTCGCGGACTACGGCGACCCGCTTGGCGATCCTGACATAGGATCGTATCCCGATGGCCTCCTTGAGAAGCTTGCCGCAGACGGCGTGAATGCCGTTTGGCTGCATACGGTGTTGCGCACCCTCGCCAAGGATCCGAAATATCCTGAGTTCGGCGAAGGCTCCGAAAATCGGATTGAGAACCTGAATCGGCTTGTTGCGCGTGCCGCGAAATACGGCATCAAGGTGTACCTGTACATGAACGAGCCACGGGCTATGCCCAAGGGGTTCTTTGACGCCAACGAAGAGCGCAGGGCTTTCATGGGCGTGACCTGGAATCAGCAATATGCCATGTGCACGAGCTCGCCGGAGGTTCGCCGTTGGGTGCGCGATTCGCTGAAGCAAGTCTTTTCGAGGGTGCCTGGCCTCGGCGGCATATTCACGATAACCATGAGCGAGAATCTGACGAACTGCGCATCGAAATACCATAGAGAGCAGTGCCAACGCTGTAGAGGACGCAGTGCGGGCGACATAATCGCCGAGATCAACCGCACCATGATCGATGGAATGACTGCCGGAAACCCGAATGCCGAAGCGCTGGTCTGGAATTGGCAGTGGCCGAAGGACGAAGAGGGGGCGATCGTCGCCTCCCTTCCGGCGCACAACTGCCGCCTGATGGCCGTGAGCGAGAACGGGATCAAGATCAGGCGCGGCGGCGTGGATGCAGTAGAGAGCGACTATTCGATATCGATCGTCGGCCCCGGCGAGAATGCGCGGAGGCTATGGAGTTACGCAAAGGAAAGGGGGATACCGTCCGTAGGCAAGGTTCAGGCGGCGAACTCGTGGGAGCTGAGTCCGTTCCCTTATATTCCGACAATGGATCTGGTGGCGCAACATGCGGTGAATCTTGCGAACGAGGGCGTGAACGGCGTGATGCTCTCGTGGTCGCTTGGGTGCTGTCCATCCCCGAACCTGCGCGTCTACAGCGAGTTGCGGCGAGGTGAGACGGATAAGGATGGCGTGCTTGACCGGTTGGCGAAGGAGCTTTACGGTACGAATGGCGCACAGGCGCGTAAGGCCTGGACGGCATTCTCGGAAGGGTTCACGAACTATCCGTTCACGGTCGGGACGATCTACAATGGCCCTCAGCAATGGGGACCGGCGAATCCGCTGTACGCCAGGAAGACCGGTTGGCGCTCGACAATGGTCGGGATCCCGTACGACGACATCGACGGATGGCGCACCCTGTATCCGAAAGAGGTCTATGCAGACCTGATAGGGCGGGTCGCGGACGGATTTGCGGATGGCTGTAGGCTGATGGAGGGCGTTGCCTCCAAGAAGGAACTTGACATGTTCCGCGCGGAGCAGATGCACTTTGCTTCATGCCGGGATCAGGCGCTGTTCGTCATTGCCCGCGACAAGGGTGACAAGGGTGAGATGCGTCGTCTCGCAAAGGTGGAGCTTGAGCGAGCCAAGGCTTACTGGCATATCGTTCGCGCCGATAGCCGCATCGGCTACGAGTCGTCCAACCACTACTTCTTCGTGCCGAGGGATGTGCTTGAAAAGGTGCTGTCGTGCCGCGCGATAATCGACGGTGTCGCGCAAGAGCCGGTATCGTCAGGGGAATAGCGGCATGGGCATCGGACGCAACGGGACGTGCGCGGCGATGGATGTGGCCATCGAGATAGAGGGGCGGTTGCCGACTGCGTTCGGGATTGCGAGGGCCGACCTGCGGTCTGCCGCCGCATTTTTCGCATCGCGCTCCAGGCGGCGCATCGGCAACCCGTGCTGGCATGAGGTCGTTGTGCATCTTGTGGATGATGCCGGTTCGGCAGAGACTCACAAGGCCATAATGGATATCGATGGTGCTACGGATGTCGTTACCCAGGCATATGACTCGATCCCGCCAGAGAAGCCGGGGCTATACGGCGAGCTGTTCGTCAACGTCGACCAGGCCTTTCGTGCCGCGCCGAAGCGGAAGGGGTGGAGTGCCGCGAAGGAGCTCCTGCTATACATTGCGCACGGCATGGATCACCTTTCCGGGGCCGATGACCATGATGAGCGGGACTACCTCGCCATGAGGCGGCGCGAACTGCGCTGGATAGGGATGCTCCCGGTTTGACTTTCGGTGCAGAAGATGGTAGACTACACCCCAATTTTCCAGTTAAGGAATAGTAGACATGAACAGAACAATCAAGAAAGTGACGGCGCGGGAAATCATTGACTCCCGCGGTAATCCGACGGTTGAGGTTGATGTGGTTCTTGAGGACGGCACGCTCGGTCGTGCGGCAGTCCCTTCGGGCGCTTCCACGGGCGTGAACGAGGCCCTTGAGCTTCGTGACGGCGATCCCAAGCGCTACCTCGGCAAGGGCGTGACAAAGGCTGTGGCCAACGTGAACAAGGTCATTGCCCCCAAGGTCATCGGCCTGTGCGCTTGCGACCAGCGTGGCATCGACAACCTCATGCTCAAGCTTGACGGCACCCCCACGAAGTCCAAGCTTGGCGCCAATGCCATCCTCGGCGTGTCCCTCGCCGTCGCAAAGGCCGCTGCCGCTTCCTTTGGTCTGCCGCTCTACCGCTACATCGGCGGCACCAACACCTACACGCTTCCTGTTCCGATGATGAACATCATCAACGGAGGTGCCCATTCCGATGCCCCCATCGCTTTCCAGGAGTTCATGATTCGCCCGGTCGGCGCAAAGAGCTTCAAGGAAGGTCTCCGCATGGGCGCAGAGACGTTCCACAACCTCAAGAAGGTGCTGAAGGCGCGTGGCCTCTCCACGGCCGTTGGCGACGAGGGCGGCTTCGCGCCTGCGTTGGACTCCATTGAGGATGCCCTTGAGTGCATCATCAAGGCCATCAAGGCCGCCGGCTACAAGCCGGGCAAGGATGTGACCATCGCCCTTGACTGCGCATCGTCCGAGTTCTTCAAGAACGGCAAGTACGACTACACCTGGAAGGAAGGCAAGAAGGGCGCCAAGCGCACCTCCGCCGAGCAGGTCAAGTACCTTGAGGGCCTCATCGCGAAGTACCCGATCGATTCCATCGAGGACGGCATGGCCGAAGGCGACTGGGATGGCTGGGTGGCTCTCACGAAGGCGATTGGCGACAAGTGCCAGCTCGTCGGCGACGACCTCTTCGTCACCAACGTGAAGTACCTTGAGAAGGGCATCAAGCTCGGCGCCGC
Source organism: Limosilactobacillus gorillae (assembly GCA_963653155.1). Classification (GTDB taxonomy): domain Bacteria; phylum Verrucomicrobiota; class Kiritimatiellia; order RFP12; family UBA1067; genus UBA1731. The sequence goes on along the minus strand of CAVJWR010000051.1, from coordinate 1,803 downwards.
CAACTCGATCCTCATCAAGGTCAACCAGATCGGATCGCTCTCCGAGACGCTCGACGCGATCGAGATGGCCCACCGCGCTGGCTATACGTCCGTGACCTCGCACCGTTCCGGCGAGACCGAGGACGCCACGATCGCCGACATCGCGGTCGCGACGAACTCCGGGCAGATCAAGACCGGCTCCATGAGCCGTACGGACCGCATCTGCAAGTACAACCAGCTCCTCCGCATCGAGGAAGAGCTTGGCGACAAGGCGGTCTATGGCTACAAGAAGGTTCGCTGAACAATCCTGTAGTTGACTGGGAGACGGCGCATCCGCAAAGGCGGGTGCGCCGTTCCTCGTTTTGGTGTGGTATAATACGCTCCCACATGACCATGATCGTGAAAATTAGACATACAGTAACTTTTGCGGCGCTTGCGTGCGCGGCATCGGCATATGCAATGAAACCAAACGAGACCGTCCACAACTTCACCATACAATCAGTAACAGACCTGCCGGAAGTCCCCGGTCGCCTATGGCGGATGAACTACGCGAAAAACGGGGCAGACCTCGTGTGGCTTGAGCGTGACGACGACAACAAGACGTTCGCCATTGCGTTCAAGACGGTGCCTGAGGATGATACCGGCGTTGCGCACATCATGGAGCATTCGGTATTGTGCGGATCACGGAAATATCCGGTGAAGGAACCGTTTGTGGACCTGATGAAGAGTTCCCTCGCGACGTTCCTCAATGCGATGACCTATCCGGACAAGACCGTGTATCCGGTATCGTCCCGCAATGACGCGGATTTTCTAAACCTCGTGGACGTGTACATGGATGCCGTGCTTCATCCGCTTTCCGTAGAGAATCGGATGGCCCTTGACCAGGAGGGGTGGCACTACGAGTTTGACGAAAAGGGCAAGCTCGTGATGAATGGCGTGGTATATTCGGAGATGAAGGGCGTGTTCTCCAACCCAGACTCCATTGCGTTCTGGGAGACGATGAAACTGCTCTTCCCGGATTGCTGCTATTCCAAGGAATCCGGAGGTGATCCCGCGCACATCCCTGACCTGACATTCGAGGCGTACAAGGCGTTCCACTCAAGATTCTACCATCCGTCCAATTCACGCATATTCCTGGACGGCAAGGTTGACATTGACGCCACACTTGCAAGGCTCGACTCATTCCTGAAGGATTACGGTCGTTCGGATGTGAGGGCGGAGATACCGTTGCAGAGTCCTGTCTCGAAGAGCGCAACCGTAAAGTACGAGGTGGCCGACGACGGCAAGGAGAAGTTCATCCTTGTGGATGGATGGGTGATAGGGAAGTTCGATGATCGCGAGAGGCGATTGGTGTTCGCTGTTCTTTCGGAGGCTCTTGCCGGATCGAACGAAGCCCCGCTCAAGAAGGCCCTTCTCGACAGGGGACTATGCGAGGATGTGGAGCTGGATACCGAAGGGGTGCAGCAGATAGCCGCGCTGCTGACGATCCGCAACACTTCAAAGGAGAAGGCCGAGGAATGTCGCAAGATCGTGCGCAAGACGCTTGCCGATCTGGCGCAGGGCGGGCTCGACCACAAGCGGCTAGAGGCGATCCTTAACAAGTGCGAGTTTCTTGCACGGGAGAAGGATTCCGGGACATATCCTCGTGGGTTGGCATTCATGTCCGCCGCATACGATACGTGGATGTACGGCGGCGATCCCGCAGACGGATTCAGATACAAGGATCTGTTCGATTCGGTGCGGGCGAAGATGCAGTCGGGTGTGTTTGAGCGGTATCTGCGCGAGATGCTTGTGGATAACGCCCACCACGTTGAATTGACGCTT
>CAVJWR010000050.1:11356-22196 GCA_963653155.1 Limosilactobacillus gorillae | reverse complement strand
ATGCATAGTCGGTCGCAAACGCGGCCAACGAAACAACAGATATTGAAAGCGAAACCGAAAGTGCCTTGATGCTCATGACGCTACAGTCCTCTCCTTAATTGACGGCGAAGATTGTAGCAAATGTGTTTTTTTTTTCAACCAAAGACCGAAGCTTTGTAACTCACGGTTTGTGATTGCATCGTGGGATTTACACCCTAAATGATCAGCATGCAATCGCCGTACGAGAAGAAGCGATACTCCTTCTTCACGGCGAATGCGTAGGCGCAAAGGATTCGCTCACGTCCCGCAAGCGCAGAAACCATCATCAGCAAAGTGGACTGCGGCAAATGGAAATTGGTGAGCATCGCATCGCAAACCTTGAACCTGTACGGCGGATATATGAAGATGTTGGAAGCGCCCGATCCCGGAACGATCAGCGGATCGTCATCCTTGCGCTCACGGTTCGCGACAGTCTCAAGCGTGCGCACCGTGGTTGAGCCAACGCACACCACACGTCCGCCTCGCGCCTTGCATTCGTTGATCGCCGCCGCAGTCTCCGGCGGCACGGTGAACGCCTCGAAATCCATATGGTGGTCTTCAATGTCCTCAGTCTTCACCGGACGGAACGTGCCCGGCCCGACATGAAGCGTCACCGCGCACCTGCGAACACCCTTGCGCCCAAGCGCGGCAAATATCTCGTCCGTGAAATGGAGCCCCGCCGTTGGGGCGGCGACAGACCCCACATGTCTCGCGTAGATCGTCTGGTATCTTTCCCGGTCCGCAAGCTCCTCCTGACGCGTCCCCTCGCGATGGACATACGGAGGCACGGGCGTGTGTCCAAACTCGTTCAGCAGATCCATGAGCGGACGCGAGCATTCGAACGACACCTTCCACATCCCGATGCCCTCCAGCTTGGACAGGAGCCGAGCCTTCAGCTCGGCATTCGGGCCGAACACCGCAATCTGGCCCTCGCGACACTTGCGGCCAGATCCGATCATTACGTTCCATACAAGTGAAGATTCGCCGAGATCGACATCCAGTCCACCGACAGCGGCGCCATCAACCTCAGCTTCTGGCGCGGCCGACACCATAAGAACCTCGACCTCGCCAGGGGTATCCTCCCACGTTCCTATCAGGCGAGCCGGGAACACCTTGGTGTCGTTTACCACAAGAAGGTCGTCTGGCGTAAGATACTCGACAATGTCCGCAATGTGCCTATGCTCTATGATTCCGGTGTCACGATGCAACACCATCATCCTCTCCGTGCCACGCCGTTCAACCGGGTGCTGGGCGATAAGCCGCTCAGGAAGCGGATACCAAAACTGTTTTGCTTTCATTTCCCGTAATTATATCAAATCATCTAAACGACTCGTTTGGAGTAAAGGCGCCCGATGGACGCGAAACCCACCCAAGATCCTCAAGTGCCTCCCCCGCAAGGAAAAGGGAGCCGCACACGAGTGTACCATCCTGCGCACACTCCAGAGCCTCGGCAAGGCTATCGAACGCACGTGACTCGGCAAATCCGACCTCCCGCATCAGTTCCGCCGTGCGTTCAGGCGGCAATGACCTCGGATTCCTGATCGGCACCGCAAACCCCACATCTGCAACCTCCCGCAATATGCGCAGACTTGCCGAAACATCCTTGTCACCGCAAAATCCGCAAACGACCTTTCCGGCGAACGGGAAACGCTTCGGCGACAGTCGTTCCCTCTTGAGCGAATCGACCAGTGCCCTCATCGCTGGAGGATTATGCGCGCCGTCCACCAGGAACCGCTTGCCGTTTTTCTCCACACGCTGATATCGTCCTGGCCAGACAACAGACGCGAAGCCTTGCCTGATCGCCTCGTCGTCAATGCCGATCTCCTTCAAAGCCGCATATGCCGTAGCCGCGTTTTCCCTGTTGAAGTCCCCACCAAGCGCAAGGGACTCCATCGCCGCCGCAAGCCCTGCGTCTTTGGAATCTGCAGACGGCGCACAAATGCACCTCGTCCCTTGCTCGGATGCGATGGATTCAATGGTCCGCCTCGCCTCTTCCGGCATTGCCCCAAGCACACACGGCACGTCCGCCTTGATTATGCCGCCCTTCTCCGAAGCGATTTCGACAATGGTGTGTCCGAGCCAATCGCAATGATCAAGCCCAATTCTCGTAATGACGGAAAGCGCCGGACGTTCCACGATATTCGTGGCGTCGAATCTGCCGCCAAGTCCCGTCTCCAGAACAAGGTAATCCACGCACTCCCGTTCATACAACTCAAACGCGGTTGCCGTAAGCAATTCGAAATACGTAAGGCTCCCTACGTTTTTTACCGACGCAAAGGCCGCGTTCAGCTTGTCATCGGATACCGGCCTCCCGTCAAGGGAAAAACGCTCATTCAGGGAAACCAGATGCGGACTCGTATAGCGTCCTGTGCGGAATCCCGCCGCGCGGAGCGCCGAATCAACCAATGCGCACACCGCGCCCTTGCCGTTCGTGCCGGCCACATGGATGACGCTTAGGCCATCCTGTGGATTGCCCATCTCTGAACACGCCGCACGGATCGCATCAAGGCCCGGCCTCACACCGAAACGCGCACATCCCGCAAGTGCCTCAAGAAGACCATGCGGAGAGTCCGCCGAGATGCATCCGCTTCGAGAATCGTCTGACGCCATTGGCAATCGCCCTCACTCGACTCCTACAGGAAACGTCCTGTCACGGATTCTTTGCAAGCCTTTACGACATCTGGAGACCCTTCGCACACGAGGTTGCCGCCCATGTCGCCACCACCTGGGCCAAGGTCGATTATCCAGTCAGCGCAGCGCATCACGTCCACATTGTGCTCAATGACAACGACGGTATTTCCGGCATCGCGCAGCTTCAGCAAAAGGTTCATCAGTTTCGCTATGTCATCGAAGTGCAGCCCGGTTGTCGGTTCGTCAAGCAGATAGAGCGTCCTTCCCGTAGACCTGCGCGACAGCTCCGTCGCGAGCTTGATGCGCTGGGCCTCGCCGCCGGAAAGCGTCGTCGCTGGCTGCCCAAGCCCCAGATACCCCAAGCCGACATCGACAAGCGTCCTGAGCCTGCCGGCAAGTCGCGGCACCTTCGCGAAGAATTCGCACGCCTCGGCGACTGTCATATCCAGCACTTCGGCTATGTTCTTGCCGCCGTAACGCACCTCAAGCGTCTCCTTATTGAAGCGGCGTCCGTTGCACTGTTCGCACGTGACGTACACATCCGGCAAGAAACTCATCTCAAGCTTGCGAACGCCATCGCCTCCACACGTCTCGCAACGTCCGCCCTTCACGTTGAAGCTGAATCTGCCTGGCGTGTATCCGCGTGCCTTCGCCCCCTCGGTCTGCGCAAAAAGCTCGCGGATGTCGGAGAAGAAGCCCACGTATGTGGCAGGGTTTGAGCGCGGCGTACGGCCTATCGGGGACTGGTCGATCTCTATCACCTTGTCGATGCCATCTACGCCTGTGAGCTTCCTGAACTTCCCCGGTTTTGCCTTTGCGTGGTAGAAGCGGCGCAGCAGCTCGCGCTTAAGCGTCTCGTCAATGAGCGTGGACTTGCCGGAGCCGGAGACTCCCGTAACGACTGTGAACGTGCCAAGCGGGATGTGCACGGTTATGTTCTTAAGGTTATGCTCCGTGCAGCCTGACAGGGTAATGCAGTTCCCTGGCCTTGCCATCCGGCCTTTGGTCCCACTCCCCATGATGCGTCTCTTTCCTGTAAGGTAGTCGGCGGTGAGGCTTTCGCACTTGAGAAGACCGGCGAAATCGCCCTGGTACATCAGCTTTCCGCCCTCTCGCCCTGCGCCCGGCCCGAGGTCTATTATGTAATCCGCAGTGCGCATCATCTCCTCGTCGTGCTCCACGATCACCACGGTATTGCCCTTATCACGCAAACCTTTCAGCGTTGCGATCAGACGCTCGTTGTCACGCGGGTGGAGACCTATCGTAGGTTCGTCCAGCACGTACAGCACACCGGTCAATCCACTGCCTATCTGCGTCGCAAGGCGTATCCGCTGCATTTCGCCGCCGGAAAGCGTCGCGCTCGGACGATCGAGGGTAAGGTAGTCAAGACCCACATCATACAGGAACCGCAGACGCTTCACTATCTCCTTGTGGACATCCTTCATCTCGACAGGGAGCGAAAGGGACTCAAAGTGCGCAAGGCAATCCTTTACGCTCATCCCCATCACATCAATGATGGTCTTGCCCGCGACAGTGACGGCGCGAGACTCTTCGCGCAGACGAGTGCCGTGGCACGCTGGACATTGCCGCTCGCTCTGGTAGGCCTCAAGCTTGGCACGGTGTTCGTCATCTTCCGCCTCGGCGAGCCGTCTCTGCAGAGTGGCCAAAACGCCCTCAAACGGCTTGTCGACACTACGCCACGGAAGCACAAGGTCATCCTCAAATCCGTGCATCAGCTTCTTGCGGAAGGCCGAAGGCAGCTTCTCGTACGGCGTAGAGAGATCCACACCGTACTGCTTCGCGATATGCTCAAGGAGCGCATTGTAGTACATTATCGCGTTGTGCCCGGCCCTACGCCACGGATGGATGCACTCTTTCAGCGGAAGTGACTTGTCCGGCACGACGAGATCTTCGTCGAAATAGTATATCGCCCCAAGGCCGCCGCACGTAGGGCACGCCCCGAACGGCGAATTGAACGAGAACGAGCGCGGCTTCAGTTCGTCAAACGATATCCCGCACGACAGGCAGGCATTGAGTTCGGAATACACCCTTGGCTCGCCACCGACCGGCTCTGCGTAGACCACGCCATGACCGGCCTTCAGCCCAAGCTCGACGGAATCGGTGAGGCGGGTACGGTCGCACGGCAACACCAACCGATCAACCACCACATTGATGTTGTGGCTCTTCTTCTTGTCGATCTCCGGCAACTCGTCGACCGGATACGTGTTGCCGTCTATCCGCACCCTCGCAAAGCCCTGCCGCTTTACCTCCGCAAGAGTATCCTCATGTCGACCCTTCTTGCCTTTCACGACAGGGGCATAGAGGATCAGCCGCACGGATTCCCCGGAAGAAGGGTCTGCGATTGACATTATCGACTCCACGATCTGCTCTGCGGACTGCCGTACCACTTCGCGTCCACACTTAGGGCAGTGCGCCACACCTACTGATCCGTAGAGAAGCCGCAAGTAATCATGTATCTCCGTGACCGTGGCGACGATCGAACGAGGATTGCCGCCAGTGGTACGCTGCTCAATCGCTATCGCCGGAGAGAGGCCTTCGATTTTCTCGACATCGGGCTTCTCCATCTGATCGAGGAATTGCCGCGCATAGGCGCTTAGCGACTCCACGTAGCGGCGCTGGCCTTCCGCATAGAGAGTGTCAAACGCAAGAGAACTCTTTCCGCTGCCGGAAAGTCCAGTCACCACCGTCAGCGAATTGCGCGGTATCGTGACGTCGATGTCCTTGAGGTTATGCTGCCGCGCACCATGTATCTCAATGTCCCCCACTTCAGGCCACCCTTACAGGTTCTTCAGATCGAGCGAAAGCAGGAATGCCGGATTCGTCTTTATCTTCTTCATCCCGTTCAGCACGCTCTGCATCGCCCGTTCCGGGCCCGCATCGGCGAGAACGCGGCGCAGTGCCCAGGTCTTCTCAAGCTCCATCGGGTCGAGAAGCAGGTCCTCCTTGCGCGTACCGGACTTCTCTATGTCTATCGCCGGGAATATTCGCTTGTCCGCAAGCCCGCGATCAAGCACAAGCTCCATGTTGCCCGTTCCCTTGAATTCCTCAAAGATCACCTCGTCCATGCGGGATCCGGTATCTATCAGGGCCGTCGCTATGATCGTGAGCGAACCGCCGCCCTCGATGTTGCGGGCCGCGCCAAAGAAGCGCTTCGGACGGTGCAGGGCGAGCGCATCCACGCCGCCCGTGAGTATCTTGCCTGAATGTGGCTGGACGGTGTTGTAGGCACGGGCCAGACGCGTTATCGAATCAAGCAGAATCACGACGTCGCGGCCATTCTCAACCTGCCGCCGCGCCATCTCGCCTGTCATCTCGGCGACATTTACGTGGTGTTGGGGTTCTTCATCGAACGTGGACGAAAGCACCATGGCCTTCGTGTTCCGCTGCATATCCGTGACCTCTTCCGGACGCTCATCGATGAGCAACACTATCAGCATCGCCTCCGGGTGGTTCGCCGTTATGGCGTTCGCCATCTTCTGGAGAAGGACGGTCTTGCCGACACGAGGCGGAGCGACTATTATTCCGCGCTGCCCGAAGCCGATTGGCGTGAAGATATCCACGACACGCGTCGAATACTCGTTCGGAGCGGTCTCCAGGACAATGCGCCGGGTCGGGAACGTCGGGACGAGATTTTCGAAGTGCACGATTCGCGCCGCCTCGCTCGGAGTCTTGCCGTTTACGGTGAGAACGCCGCCCAGCCCGAAGTAGCGGTCACGGTCACGCGGGTCACGCAACGGACCTTCCACCGTGTCGCCCGGACGCAGCATGTGTCTGCGGATCTGCTGTTGTGGCACAAACACATCCTCTGGACACGCCAGGAAGTTGGTCTTCGCGCTGCGGAGGTAGCCATAGCCATCCCGCACGATCTCAAGGCAGCCGCTTGCGCGAACGGCGCCACCTCTCGCGAGGTAGCTGCGTATCGCGTTGAAGATGATCTCATGGCGTTTCATCGCGCCAAGATCCTCGGCGTTCGCATCCGGCCACAGCCTTGCAACAATCATGGCATTGTCCCAGGAATGTATGTCCGCAAGCTTGTATTCGGGGAGATTGGGATTGCGCTGAACCTGCGGCTGGGGCTGCCCTCCCTGCCCATTGCCGCCGTTTCGCCCATGCGACTTCATCCGCTGCATCCAACGCTGTTTCCGACTCATGTTGCCGGACTGATCCTGACGTTGCCCATTCCCCGCCTGCACATCACCTCCCTGTGGCTTCTGGGCCGATGCGGCGACGGGCTGCGATGGTGCCGGTGGCTGTGCATTCGTCCCGTTCGCGGGTGCGGCGACTTCCTCAACCTTGCCCTCGGCAACTGCCGCCTTCTTCTGAGGCACAACCTTTTTCGTCCGTTCCTTCTTCTCCGGGACGGATTCGCCTACAGCGTTTTCAACGTCTTCTTCAGCCATCACATTTACCTTTCAGCCAATCAACCAGTTTCTTGGCTTCAACTTTGAGATTTTTCGCCGAACCGTCATTGACTACTACATAGTCGGAACGGGCCGCCTTCTCCTCCACGGGAATCTGTGCGGCCAGACGGGCTTCGGCATGCTCTTCCGAATAGCCGCGCAACACGGTCATTCTTGTGACCTGAGTGCTACGGGGGGAAGAAACGCAGATAATTATATCATAATCGGATTCCCAATGGCACTCAAAAAGAAGAGGTATTATCTCGATCCTTATGCGGCCAGGTCCCGCAGACGAAGAAAATGCCTCAAGACGCTCCCTTATGATCGGATGCAACCGAGCCTCAAGCTCCCTGCGCCTTGAAGGATTTGCGAACACCTCGTCGGCAATCCGTCGCCGCTCTTCCGCCGGAACAAGCTCATGCGCGACATCATCGGCATCAAGCGTTTCTACGCCGAATTCGTTCAGGTATTTGGCGAGAAGCGACTTCCCGCAGGCGATTCCGCCAGTAAGCGCGATACGTGGCATATTCATCATTTGTGATTTACGATTTTTCGATTTACGATTTGCGATTGCATTTGGGAATTTAGGCATTTCTTAATTTGTGGGAGGGCGGTTGTCCCCAACCGCCGAGCGCGGCACGGGAGGGTCGCAACTTGTTGCGACCGAAAGCGGACTCGGACGCAATGAATTGCGTCCCTCCCGTCATTTCGAAACAATGACCAAATCAATAAATCAATAAATGCAATCGCAAATCGCAAATCGCAAATCATAAATCAAAACCCACCTTTGCACATATCCAGCTTATGCTGCGTTGATGCTTTTGGCCAGAAACGGTCGGGAGCATTCAGCGAAGCCGTAAACAATATGGCCGCCAACCTGTAATCCCCCTCTTGCATGAAGGCGGTGCCAAGCGCGTCCAGCATCATGCCACGCCTGTCAAGGCGCACATCCTTCAGCACGTCAGCCCCAAGACGCTTCACTTCGCCGAAGTCATCGTAGCCGCCACGCGACGCAAGCGCATACGCAAGGCGGGCTCGCACATCTGCGACATTGAATCCTCCATCTGGAACCGTATCGGCAAGTGACAGCGCCTTTCGGTACATCGCTATCCCGCCAGCGAAATCGCGTCTGCGCGAACAAAGCGAATCAGCCACATGCACCATCGCACGCGGATGCACTTGATCGCACACTAAGACGCGCTTATATGCAGTGGCGTCATCCCGCCAGAATCCAAGCTGCCTGAATGACGCAACCGCAAACGCAAGCACAACTGCCGCCCCTGCCCATTTCAAGGCAATGCCACTGCGCGACGGACAACCTGCACCGGCAAGGCGTTCCAAATCACCCACATGCGCAAGCAACGCGGCACACAGGAACGAAATGCCCATTGACGGGAGATAGGCAAAACGATCCGCGTGCGCCTCGATCCCGAATCCTCCGAAAATGCCGAGTGTCGGCAACAGTCCAACAATAAACCAAAGGATTGAGAAGGTGATAACATCTGTAATTTGCGACTTTCGATTTACGATTTCCGATTGCATTGATCCATTTGGCGATTGGGTCATTTGCGTGTCGCATTCGTGCGTTGCCCGGGAGGGTCGCGCTTCTGCGCGACCGAATGCGGACTCGGACGCAATGAACTGCGTCCTTCCCGCCGTCGCATGCCGTAGCGACGACGCCCCCGTCGTCGTGGTGTTAGAGGACAACCACATTTCCGATATGCGATTTGACGCATTCCGCCAACCGCGAAACGCAGACCACAGGCATACCGCACACGCAACAGCAAATACGGACAGATTCAGCCAACCTTCAAGAGGCATCAGCGATTTGACCGTGCGGCAATCAATGTGCAGTCCGAATGGCCATATGGTGGCACGAAGATAGAATCCAATTGCGGAAAACGCATTGACCAGACGTTGCGGTAGTGGGGTCGCATAGAGCGACGTCACATCCTGTCCCGCTACATGCGTCTGCGAATAAGCCGCAACGGCAGCCGTTGCTCCGGCAACCAGAAACATTAGGATGTAGGCCGTGATTTTCGATTTCCGATTTCCGATTGCATTGGGCTTACGACTCACACGCCAATCCACGAGCAAGGCCAGGAACGGGAAACACATGGCGGTTGGCTTGGAGAGACATGCAAGGATGCAGAAAAACACCGTAAGGTAAGCAAACCCTTTGTTATTTACGATTTTTCGATTTGCGATTTCCGATTGTATTTGGTCATTTGGCGATTTGGTCATTTGCGTGTCGCCATCGTGCGTTGCGCGGGAGGGTCGTAACTTGTTGCGACCAAATGCGGACTCGGACGCAATGAATTGCGTCCCTCCCGTAGTCGCAGCGGTTGCCCCGGATGGTTGCCCAAGTGATTTGTTTCTTGAACTGCAAAACCTCATCCAACTCAAAAGACCCAGAAGCGAAAACATCGTCCAAAGAAGCTCTTTTCTCGCCGCAACCCAGGCGACCGGTTCTACGCGCAAGGGGTGAATTGCCCAGATAAGTGCGGCAAAGACAATGAACAAAAGGAATTTGTTATTTACGATTTCCCGATTTCCGATTTCCGATTGAATTTGGCAATTTATCGATTGAGTCATTTGCGTGTCGTCATCGTGCGCTGCACGGGAGGGTCGCGCTCCTGCGCGACCGAAATCTTGCGTGGCGACTACGCCCTCGCCGTCGTGCGTTGCGCGGGAGGGTCGCAACTTGTTGCGACCGAATGCGGACTCGGACGCAATGAATTGCGTCCCTCCCGCCGTCGAAAAAAATGGCCGTACAGAAGCTGGAACGCAAAGGCCTCGCAGGAAGCGAATTAGCAGACAGAAATTGACGACATGCAACAGCACGTTGCTTAGGTGAAGCATTTGCATCAGTGGGATGCCCAACATCTTGCAAATGGAGAAATCAATCATGTACGAAATGTAGGTGATCGGCATCCATATGCCGCCGTGGCGAAAGTTCGCGAATGCCTCCACTACATTGTCGACGCTAAAGCCCGAAGCCACAAACGGATTGCGGAATGTATATGCAGCGTCATCAATGCCAATGTACGAGAATGCGACACTGCGCGAAAACAGCGCAAGCACGGCCAGCGCCGCAAGCGACACGGCAAGGCAGCCCTTAATCATGGATTTTAGGTCTATCATCTTGAAAGCATTGCCGTCAGCCGATCAGATCGCAAAGTTTCTGCGCGATGCTCTCGTCGACCGCCTGTCTGCCTATCTCCACAAGCCGTTCCGCATGTCTGAAATTCAAGGCCATCACGCCACCCACCGCCGGACGGATCAACACATCCGGCACGTTCTCCGCAAGGACGCGCCTCGTGAGTTCGCAGTTGAGGATCGTTACGGTGTTGGTTATGATGTCTATTATGTTCAGCTTTTCGAGCGGACGCGCCGCAGACGCAGGATTGGGCGGATTGATGTCTACCGCAATTACGGCATCGGCTCCCATGGCCCGGCATACGTCAACAGGCACGGGATTCACGATCTGACCATCCACCAGTACGCGCCCATTCCGCTCCACCGGGAGGAATACGCCGGGTATGGACATTGATGCGCGAACCGCCGAAATCAAGTCCCCTTCGCGCATCACAACCGCATCGCCCGTGTTAAGGTCTGTGGCCACAACGCCAAGCGGAATGCCTAACCCTTCAAATCGCGACACCCCTATCATGTCCGCAAGAAGCTTCTCAATGCGCTTGCCGGAAGATATCGCCTTTGCCGTAAGCCGGGTTTCAAGCATCAGTCCGGGGAACTTCTTCCAATCTGGC
>CAVJWR010000050.1:0-11346 GCA_963653155.1 Limosilactobacillus gorillae | reverse complement strand
GCGCACCACTCAAGAGCCTTCCCGATATTGCCGGACGCAATGAATGCGCCGACTATCGCGCCTATGGATGTCCCGGCGATGCAATGCAAAGAAACCCCAAGTTCAACAAGACGCTGGTATACGCCTATGTGCGCAAGCCCCCTTGCGCCACCACCACCTAACGCGAGTCCGATCTTCTTGCCTGTCAAAGCCATTTCGCAAGCGCTCCAAAAGTCTTACCTCAACTGATGGCTGGTGATTATAGCACACTTTCACCCGTCCACCATGCCGTCCGGCAGACAAAAAGAGACCTCCGAACGGTTGCCGGAGGTCCCCTTTTCTACTTGCGGCGCAAGCTTACTTGTTCTTATGCCGCAACGCTTTCATGCGCTTGTCGTATTTATGCTTCGACATTTTTTTGCGGCGTTTCTTCTTGATGGAACCCATCTTGATTTCTCCTTTGGTTGATGTCTGCGTTCCGCCGCACACGCGCGCCGGAACTCGGCGTGTACTAAAAGATGACTTTATTGAGGGCCAACTCTATTATTCCGGTTGCCCCTGCCTCGCGGAGCGTCGGGATCAGATCACGCACAAGGTTCTCCTCCACGACAGTCTCCACAGCGAACCAATCCGGATCATTGAGCTTGTTGACCGTAGGCGCATGCAGGGCCGGCAGCGCCTTGACGATCTTCTCAAGCCTCTTCGCAGGCGCGTTGAGCTTCAGCAGAACGCGACGCTGCGCATCAAGCGCTCCGAGAAGGAGCATCTTGAGCTGTTCCATCTTCGCCCGCTTTGCGCTATTCTTCCATGCCTTCTTGTTGGCGATCATGCGCGTTGTGGAAGTGAGGATCGTATCGACGATTCGCAGATTGTTCGCGCGAAGCGAAGAACCCGTCTCGGTAAGGTCAACGATCGCATCCACAAGCTCAGGAGCCTTCACCTCGGTGGCACCCCAGCTGAATTCGACATCCGCCTTTACGCCGTTCTTCTTCAGATACCGCTTAGTGAGGCCAACCGCTTCCGTGGAAATGCGCTTGCCGTTCAGGTCCTTGACCGACTTCACCTTGGAATCGTTCGGCACGGCCAACACCCAGCGCACGGGGTTTGACGTGGCCTTGGAATAGTTGAGCTCGCAGACCTCCTGGACATCGGATCCATTTTCATAGACCCAATCGTATCCGCAAATGCCCGCATCAAGAAGACCAAGCTCAACATAGCGGCTCATCTCCTGCGGACGCAGGAGACGACACTTGATTTCAGGGTCGTCTATGGACGGTATGTAACTGCGGGAAGAGCACGTAACATTGAAACCCGCGCGCTTGAACAGCGCGAAGGTCGATTCCTGCAAGCTCCCTTTCGGAAGACCGAGAATTATTGCCATCTGCGGAACTTTCTTCAAATAACCAAAAAAACGCCGTGCATTATACCAAAGTGACCCGGTATCTGCAAGTCTTCACCATACGTGGGAGGGACGCAATTCATTGCGTCCGTGGCCGCTCAGAAGCCCATCAGGTTGTTCGTCTGCTCTTTGCGGATCTCCTGCTCATCAGTCCAGATAATCTCGCCGCTCGCGAGATCCTTCAGATTGAGCGTAAACTTGAAATACCTGTCGGTGACGCCGTTCGTATGGTCGCGCATCTCCGTAAGCGCCCCGTACAGATACATCTGCGCCGCGCTCTGCTGCCCTGCGCGAACGGCCTTTTTCTGGTCCGTAAGCCCATTCATGGCCTGATCGTTCATGAACTGGAGGTCATCCGCCGCACTCATACGATCCATGAAGCGGAACTTGCGCGAGCGGATGAGCTTCGTGCGAATCGAATCCATGATCGATGTCATGTCGAGATGCATGGTCGAGCGGTTCTTGATTCCCGTGATATCGAGGACCGGACGCTTCCCGCCTATCTCTGCGATAAAATCCTGATCGGCAAGCATCGAATCGACCATCTTCTCCACAGTGCGCCTAACGTCTTGCGGCTCAAGCGCGGCCGTCTTCGCCTTCATGTCTAACTGCGTTTCCCTTGCCACAGTTGTCGCACAACCCGCCACGCCAGCCGCAAGCATAAGGGACGCCACACCGCTTAATACCAGATTCTTCATGTTCACCCTCTTCTTGTTATTTTGGCGAATTATATCAAAAACATTGCATGCCATGTGACACCGCGTAAAACGGTCGAACACACATGCGTTCTATACAAATGAAGCGGCGTGGGCCTCACGAGCCACGGCACGCAGCCTCATATTTGGCGATGTAGCCTTCAAGATGTCCAGTGAAATGGAATACAAAGGCAATCGCGAACTCCATGAGAACTGCCAGGATGACGAAAGCGGCAAATGGAGTGGCAGTGCCCGCGAAGACCCACCAGCCGAGGGTCATGCCAACGCCCAACCCAAAGGCAAGACCCGACAGAAAACGGAATGCATTAGTTCGCGGGTAGCCATTGCAGAGTTCCCCCGCCATGAAATCAATTCCGGCCGGAAGCATCAACGCCCATGCGAAAAGCGAATGAGGCAAGGTGGATTGGATCGCGAATGCCCAGACAATGGCGATGCCACATGGGAACGCCAGCGCCATTGCGAGGCAACGGACGCAGACCCGTACGCCGAACATCGGCCATGTGCGGTCGAGATCGCACGGTGCATGATGCGAAAGCAGCATCCACCATGTCGACCCCGACGCGCCAATGGCCGCATGATCCAAACACTTACTGTGCCGGGCCAAAGTTCGTGCCTCCGCAGATCGGGCACTTCTTGCTCTTGAGAAGGTACACCGGCAGATAGAACAGCCCGCAGAGGAAGATGAAGACGAGCCAGTTGAACTTCTTGCTCGGCGTCACATTGCGCTTACAGGCATGACAATACTTTACTCCCATTTGTTTTCCTTTCTTGTTTTGCTTGCCCGACTCGGAGGTCAGGCCATACGAACGCATCTCTCGTCCTCCCGAACGAACAGGATTTCGAGAAGAATCCAGATGTAGACCGCAATTAGCGGCACCACAAACCATCCGAGAAAGATGGTCATCGCAAGCTGCATGCCTCCTCGCAAATTGTAGCCCGCGTAGAAGTTATGGACGCCCAGTGGCCCCAGAAGAATCGCGAGGACAATGAATGCCGTACGGCTCTTCGGGTAGATCGGCGGTGGCGGCGCACATGGCGTGACCACCTGTTCGGACTTCACGACAACCTGTATGGACGCATCAGGCTTATTTCCGTCCGACGGCACCACCGACCCGTCCAGCATCTCGCCACAGAAGCGGCACTTCTTCGCCACCGCCTTAATCGTCTCCCCACAAAACGGACACGGCTTCGTGTCGCCTTCGTTAATTGGAGTTTCCGTCATCAATCCCTCCTTTCACAAATGATTGCACAAGGTCAGCATCACCATGTAGGCCATGCACTGACGTCACATCATTATTGCACGTCGAGATACTTCAGTCCTGGAGCGGAAAACGACTGCCTGCCATACAGCATCGAATATGTGAAGTTCTTGGCCTCTATGACCTGTGCCGCGCCACCCTTTCTGACCACAACGACAAAAGCGTCGCACCAGGGTAATTTTGTGCGGCCAACTTGTGACCCAAACGGAATCGGAGTGTTGTCATTTCCACTGAACGAGGTCTTCAGCGCCTCTGGGTCCACATTCGCCGAAATAAGTACGGGGATGATGTCACTATACTCATCTTTCACGTTGGCGGCCACTATCCAATCGCAAAAGTCGCTGTCTTTGGACAGTTTCAGCACATCTGGATCAACTCCAGACACATACGGTTGCCAATTGGCCTTCCCAAAGGAAGCCATATCGAAAAGCGCCTTGAAGTATTCCGTAGAATTCTTGAATGCGATTCCGGCAATGTCATTCTTGTCGTCGGACAGGTTCCCTGCCGTACGTGGCCAAACTCCATCGAGTCCCGCTGCCTCGCGTTCGGTGTTCGCCTGCGTGATTCCGACAAACAAATTGCGTCCGCGCATCGCGGACGCGCTTGATGCCGCCCCCTGCTGGGCCTTGTTCCACCCCTCCGAGATGGCCTTAAGCGGGCCACTCTTGTTCTTATCTCCCTCGTTGCCGCAACCAGCAACGATTGCAGTGCCGCAAAGCGCAATGGCCACCATTATTGTCTTTTTCATGCTGTCTATCCTTCATTTGCCTGTCTCGTTTATTGACTGACACATCGTTGCAGGTTGAAGAATGTGCCGCCTTGCTTCACCACTCGGCGGCCAACATAAAGAAAACCTCTCCATGCATTCCACGAGAGGCTGTGAGAATTGCCTAGACAGAAACACAAAGAGAGGAAGCGCATTGCGCTCCCTGCATAGTGTCGCCTGTCTTGAAACTTCTCACATTTCTCGTGACGATCGCTTTGCAGCTGCAAATTGATTTCGGTATCCGAGGGTGGAAACGACCATCAACGCACTTGATGCGCGTTATGCCCGAATCAGTTCCCGGACTCTATTCTTTCTTGCCCCTTCGCACGCACAGCAAACCATACGCACGAAAGAACGCGCAAAATTATATCATAAATTCAGAGATGTCTTCACCTCGGCATATTTTATTTGACCATAATGTGAGCCGTTGTCGGACAACTAACCCTCACGGCCCACTTCACTTGACATTACCTGCGGCCTTAGCTTTTGCTTCAGCATCCTGCCCTAGCCATTGCACAACTCCGCCTTCGTCTTTTATGATTTTCTCGTAACGAAGGGCCTCTTTGGCGAACTTCACATTCACCTTCATGCAATGAGCACATACAAATTCGATATACCAGTGCTTCTTGCCATTTACGCAATCAATCTTTTTCACGCAGCCAGGATTCGCACATTGACACCAGTCACCATTAGAATCATCCAGATCCATCTTTTTGAGATCATCCATCGAGACTGGCTTGGTGCGAACCTTTCCCTTAAGCTGCTCATCTCTTTTGCCCAGCTGGTCACGATCTGAAGCCTCTGAATTGTGTGCCGCTTGGTATGATTTGTAAATCGCCATATTCTTTTTATAGAATTCGCTATCAAAATCATCGTACAGTCCATTCATCGCATTATCTTTATGTGCATTATATGCGGCACCCCCGCCCGCGACCACGCCCGCATACATCTTTTGTGAATCAGGATTCTTGCAACGCAACAAGTTAACATAGAACAATAAATCGGCATCCTCTTTTGAATACTTCAGTGGATTTCGATACATCCAATCATGAATCAATCCTTCGCTTATGGCTGAGGTGTACCGCGTATTACCCACTTCCAAAAACAGTTGGGCAACTTCTTTACTGATGGATGCTCCATCCCAGATAAAACCAGCAGGGATGACATCTTGACGCCCATCCAAACCTTCAAAAACATAGTCTTCTTGCAGTATGAAGTAATGTGATATTTCCGGATCATCAAGATCAAGATACCTGTCAACAAGCGGGTATTTTCTGATGTCGGCAGCTGGCACTAAACCACACTTTGGCTTTTTTAACGGTTTAGAATCCCTATTCAGTTCTGCATCAACAACCTGCTGCATGCGATTATCCATCTCCAATAGTCGTTTGGTAGCATAGGAGGCTAAAGGAGCAGAATCCGTAGGCGAGACCGCCTTTCCACGAAAAGAAACAACCTCCTGACTTGACTCCCGTTTGACTTTAGGATTAACTGCGTACGCTTCATCCAAGACAAACGCAAACGCTACGGCAACGCACGAAAGCCATATCCTTTTCATCATCGCTCCCCCTTTGGATTGAGGATTTCACGCAGAGTCTTGAGCGCATTGCCGGTGTCGGGAACGACAACGGGGTCGTTAGTGTTCGTCTTCGGCGTAGCGAACTCAATCTTTTCGGCCTTTCCGTCGGTGATGGCAATCTTGCCATGCGAGTTCTTCCAATAAATCGACACACCATCGGCGATCGTCTTGCGAACGAAATCGTCCGTCGCGCCCGAATCCTTATAACGTTCCAATAGCGTATCAGCAAGTGCCAATTGCTTCTTGAAGAGTTCGCTCCGTTCGGCTCGTGTGTCGTCCACGTCTTTCTGCTCGTTGAGCGTCTTGCGATCTTGATTCTTCAGTGCACGACCTTCGTCCGTCAGTTGCAACACAACGGCAAATGTCTGCCCGTCAAACAGTTTCGCCTCGCGGCGCACAAATGGCAGATAATAGGGCGGATAGGAAACCTCAATCCGGTGGATACCCGGCGTGACTTTGACCTCCGCAGGGAGCGTTCCATGCGAAGCGCCATCGATCTGGACGTCAGCGCCAAGGACATTGCATCCGAAGAAGATTTTGCAGACCGAAACTTCCGGCGCAGCAATTCCCACCGTCTCGGCTTTCTTAAGAAACTGTTTCGATACTTTGGCGACAGCACCATGCAAAAGGTCCTCAAACAAAACTGAATTGTCCTCATTCAGTCGTTCAATGCTGTAATTCTTGCTGTACTCGCTGTTCATGACACCGCAGACCGTATCGCCCGTTCCCGCCTTTGCGAGATTCAGCGAAAGTCGAATCTTCAGCCTGTTGGCAACGACAGGGATGCCAATCGATTCGCCGACAAACTCCTGAATCGTCGCCGTCATGATAAAGTCGCAATCAAGCTTCTGTGCCATCGCACGAGGCGAATCAGCCGCCGCCCCATCACCAAGCGCCGTCTTGGGATTCACCAAAGTGAAGCGATCGCCCGCCAAGGACGCTTCCAATGTAGCCGCAACGGAATTGAGCGGCAAGGTTTCCATGTTCGTGCACCGATTGTTGACAACCAGAAGACACCGCGCCGGATCAGCCAAACAAGACAGTGAAAGGAGCGAGAAAACAGCTGTCCTAAGTACATTCTTCATAACCCGATCTCCCCTCACTTGACTGCCGTCTTCTTGCCTTCCCACACGACCTTGCCAGTTTTGAGATTGTGCAAGGCCAGGTGAACGCGGCAAGTCTTGCGATTCTCGTGGTCGGCAAAAAGGCGAATATCGCCTACGATGACGAAGTCAGGCGAACCATGCTGTTTCAGTGCGCTCATCAACTCGCCATCCTCAACCGGCGACTTGTCGCTCGCCAAGATGCGTTGGGCAAGCGACATGCTCAACTCATCATCCTTGACATCAAAAAGATTGGAATTGAAGAGTTCGATGCGAAGCGTATCTGGAATAGCCCGGAGCAAATCGCCGTATGATTGCGAAGCCGCGCCATCCGATTTGTTCGTTACTGAACCAACGATGACGATAGGCAGTCCGTCTTTCTCCGTTTGCGCGGTCTCATAGTTTTCCTTAAATCGCGAATTGGCAATCATCGCCTTGACAAGAGACTCGAACATCGTATCAAAGTCCGACATCGTGAAATCAACATCTTTGGAGGTGCCGTTATCGGGCTTAAGCTTGTCTCGTGGACTCTTGGGCACCTTATGTCCAAGATCAAGAGTATCGTCGTGATTCTCCTTTACGGAAGTGTCAGAAACCACGGGTGTCGGACGCGGAGCCGGATGCCAACCAATCGCTTTCTCGGCCAACAGATCCGCACATTTATCGGCTGCGGAGTACATCAAATCACCAAGATACTCAAGCCGGTTGGCGCGGTCTTGCGAAATCGTGTATTGCCGACTTTTCACCTTGATGGTCTCGCCACAAACCGCCGCGCCTGTCGATGCATCGGCAAGACTGAAAGCGAGGCGAACGACATACTGATGCAAGACAGGAGGGTTTCCGATTGTCGTATCAAGGAAGTCAATGACGGATGCGGTGATTACCCCTTCTGCTTCCAACCCCTGTGCGAGTTCAATGGCAGACATCTTCGGCAACTTCTCACCGGCAACCGTCCTGTTTTCGTTTTCACCAACCGCATTATATGGATTGATGACTTGGAACCCTTTTCCAGCCAGTCGTGCGGTCAATGCGTCCGTCAGGGCCATCATGGGGATGCCAGCTCTTGGCGCACAGTGGTTCTGCACGATGAGTGCCACTTTATGCATCGGTGCCGACGGACTCTTCGATTCCGCCGCAACAGCAGTGCGCATTGCAATCGTCGTTCCGAGAACGAGCAAAATAGCGATTCGACACATTTCACACCCCCTTCCTTCTACCAGCCGATAACCGACCGTTTGCTGACCTTTCGGATCTCCTTTGAACCGACCCAGTCGCTCTTTTTTGTTCTCTTGCTGATGAGTCGCGCCGACATCTTGTAGTAGACATCATGTACGCGACCATCGCCTTCCCTGAACTCATTCAACGTCGCATGGAGAATGTAGTCTGCTCCCTGAGCATTCTTGAGCGATTCAGACGACTCGTCCGCAACAATCGCCCCGTCACGCTCTTCTGCCCAATCCTTGACGATCAGACGATCTGCTCGGCGATCCATGAAATCAAATCGGCCAGACTTCTGCAGACGCTCCATAATCGTCTCAAGCATGACCTCCTTCAATTTGTCCGTAGCGGCATGCTGATAGGTCAGGTTCTCGAAACGGGCAACGACAATCGGCGTCTTGCCCGGGGCAAAAGACCTCCTGACCTTTTCCGCAAGGAGGGAGTCGCTCAAAAGGTCATCCGCCAACGCATTCGCGCACTGCTGGAAATCATAGGTCGTGAAATCAACCGTACGTCCGCGAACTTCTCCCGGATCGCGGTAAGGGGACTCACTTGTGGTCGAACAACCGACAATGACAGACGCAACAATCAAGACAAAGGCAGTCTTCGCAATATTCATGTCTCACTCCCCTTTTGTGATGCGACGGGCGCGAATCTGGAAACCGACAGCCTTTTGCGAAGGTGCCGTGGCGGACAGCGTGCGGCTTTCGCCGCCATGGATGACAAGTTGATCCCACGAGCGGGCTTCCGGCAGAATGGGCGAGCCATCCGCGTCAAAAAACACGAATCGGTATTGGAACGGGAAATCGTCATCGTCCGCATTGCGGACATCAACCTCGGCAACGGAAAGACCTGACGATGCACGACGAATCCGTGTTCGCTCGACGCCCAGCGTCTCCGCGAAGTCATTGTCATCCACACGAAACCGCATGCTCTCGCCCTTGCCTTCGAATAGCGAGACTTCCCAGCCCCCTGTGCCGGTCGCACATCCTGTCACCAGCAAGACGCCAAGCGTCGCCAACATCATGACATGTTTCATCATTTTCCTTTCCTTTACTTTTCCAAATTCGCCGCAAAGCATCTGAGGCGCCCAGCCACCGCCATACAATGAACGATCGTCTTCACGCCCGGCTTCACGTTCACCACCAAATTCTGTCTCATGCCAGATGCATACAGCGCAATCTCATGACGACCGCTTTTGAGCGCTGTACGCGACACCTGAACACGACGTGGCAAAAGCGTCCAGCTCCGCAAGTCAGGGCGTTCACCGCAGAGGTACGCGATTTCGGCAACCGGGCAGGTGACCAATCCACCGAGCAACAAAATGCCCTCATAAAACGGGTTCGCGGTGATCGTTCCATTGAAGAACCTGTTGATGCCGATGAGACTGCTGGACACTCCGGACGAGAGCGCCTTACGCGCGACAATGCCCTCCAGACGTTCGTCATGGGCCTTGACGGCCAGCGACGCGAGATCACAGAGCATTGTCGTCGCGGAGAGGCATTTTCTACCCTCGAACAGGATAAGAGGCCCACCTTCTTGATATGGCAAGCAGTCGGCAAGACCGTAGCGCGGCAATGTCATGCGCAGATCCGGCGCATATTTGCCCATGTCCACGACTGCATGGTCGATCCTCTTCCCTGGCACAAATCCTTCCTCGAAGAACACGACGATTTCACCCTCATCATTGGCCACAGCTTGCCCTTGGCATGCGGCGATGCCTTTATTGACCGCATCATTTGAAACCCCAAGTCTCTTCATCTTCTCATAATAGGACTTCGCCTCGCGAACATCGCCTTTCATCTCCCGATAAAGCGCCATAAGGGAAAGCGCATAGGCATTGTCGCACGAGCTGTTGACGCGTGGCGTAAAGTCAGACGGTGTCGCGACAAGTCCATTTGACCGCATATTGACGGACTGACGCGTCTGCCCGTAGTCAGTTTCAGCCGTCTTGCCACCCTTCTTCAATCGCTCTGCGGCATACCTCTCGGACAGTTCGTGGATGCGTTCAAGATGTCGCATGTCAACCCCAAATCCGTCAACGTCACCGATTGCAAGGCAATTGTGCGAGTTCAGCACATGCAGCATCATGCGTTCAAACGGCAACACCGGATAGTCCATGGCCAGATCATTGCCAGAGGCGACAGACATCGTGCCGTCGGCCGCATCCCCTAAGCTGAACAGCGCCTTGTCCTCCAACTTGTCGCTGAACGAGATCGCTTCGCCGTACAAGGCCGCCGATTCACGGTAGTTTCCGTTCAGCTGTGCCAGACGACCGCTTTCCTGTAGCGCGAGAAGCCCGTTCCCCCCGGTCTTCGAATAGACGTCGTACGCCGTCGGTTTCCCGGCCGCAAGATCCCGCTTGATTTCAGCCGTTCTATCGGAATACACCATACATCCCGCCACCATCCCGGCAAGCAGCATGAATGGGAAACGCGTAAGCCGTGCGCCTTTCATTTCGCGCCTCCTTTCTCAAGGAGCAACGACACGATTTTCTCGCGTCGATGCTGATTGACAGCCCTCATAATCAAAGCAGCGATGACATCACCATCAACCTTGGGTTCGAAAACCAGATCACGGATGCAGTCAATGCCGTTCGCCTTGCCTGACAGATTCGACACAAGCGAATCCTTGCCTGAACGCATGAAGCAGAATGTCTTGGGCCAGTCAGACTTGCCGGGAATCGGAATAAAGCCGATCGGCAACAACCATGTCTCCCATGTTTCGCTCATCCGGGACGCCGATCCCGTCGCACTCCATGATTCCGCAGAATCGGTCACCGTCACCCAATAGATGGTTTCCTGTTCGGCTCCATCTGGAACAATCAGGTTTGTCAGGAATGAATGGACAATCGGATCACCCTGATAGCACATGCGCCAAGCCACCCTAACAATAAGGGGACGTGCCGACCGAGAATCGGAAAAGACCGTTGGATAGTTCCTGTAAAGCGACTCGCGCACGACCTTCAGCATCGCCTGCGTATCCTCCTCGTGCCGGGACGCGAACTTCACCTGATCAACATCTGCCTTGACATTTGGCTTGGTCAGCGTCAAGCCATCAAGGCGATACCTGATTGACAGTCCCTTGTCGGGCAACACGGTATCGGGCCGCACCGAAGCGACATGACGCGAGCTTGAAAAACAGCCCGCGACCATGAGCGCCGTCGCAAAAATTCCTATGGTCTTCATCGTTTCTACTCCTTGTCATGCGCAGCAACACGATCGGAAGAAAAAACGGCCTCTCTTCGATCTTGAGAGAGGCTGTGAGAATTACCTAGACAGAAACACAAAGAGAGGAAGCGCATTGCGCTCCCTGCATAGTGTCGCC
>CAVJWR010000049.1:2207-22698 GCA_963653155.1 Limosilactobacillus gorillae | reverse complement strand
GCATAAGGCCGTCCGTCCAGCTGCGGCGATTTCATCGAAATCGCCCTACCAAGCCCGCGTGCAATCCCAAAATGACTCAATCCCCAAATGCAATCGCAAATCGTAAATCGAAAAATCGTAAATACCTAAACCTACCATCTACCCACTACCCACTACCAACTACCCACTACCAACTACCCACTACCATCTGCGACCAACTACATTGGGCTTGCCACATTTGCATCCGCAAGGCAATTATGGTATCATATGCGGCATTTGCGGGAGGAGTGGCTGAGTGGCTGAAGGCAGCGGTTTGCTAAATCGTCGTACGGTCTAATCTCCGTACCGAGGGTTCAAATCCCTCCTCCTCCGCCATTTTTCAGGTTGGCCAATGGATGGGGCGCGAGTCCCGTATCAAGGAAACGTTTGCATATCGGAAGCCTTACCATGATTTCATTCAACATAATACCCGTAGGTTCGTATTGCGTAAACTGCGTTGTTGTCTCGCTTGATGGCCGTTGCATTGTGGTCGATCCCGGTCAAGATGCCGATGCCATCAAGGGCTTCATGGACAAGCATGATCTCAAGCCCATTGCGGCGGTGCTTACCCATGGGCATTTCGATCACATAGGCGGTGTACCGGGTTTGCTGGCGGCATATCCAGGTCTGCCGATCTATGCGCATCCCTCCGATTGGCCGATGCTTGGGCATCCCATGAACCAGATGCCGCCGGACTATCCGAGTGTGCCTCGTCCGGACGGCCTTCGCGACGTGCGCGAGATTGCGGGGAATTTTGCCGAGTTCGGCATCCGAGTGCTTGAGACGCCGGGACACACCCCCGGTAGCGTGTGCCTTATGATTGGCGATCACCTTCTTTCGGGCGACACGCTTTTTGCGGGCTCGTGCGGCCGCACCGATTTTCCGGGCGGAAGCATGGCTTCGATGCGCAAATCGCTTGCGTCGCTTGCCCAGTTGCCGCCCGAGACGAAGGTGATTCCTGGGCACGGCCCTTCCACGACCATAGGGCAAGAGGTGGCGTCAAATCCGTTCATGGTGTGACTTCCCGCTGAAGGATTTGTGCCATGGGAAAGAAGCGATATCCGCCGCGTGTGCCGCATGCGGCACACGGATTCCGGGCGCAGGATGTGCGAAACATCCCTCGTGGCGCATGGTGGGCCAAGCAATGGATGCAGGCGATAGACGCGATGCGGCTTGGCTCGCGTGCGGGACGCGGACGTGTCTACGCAGAGCAGGGTCAGGTGTTGTCGATCCGCGTGGATGGTTCGCATGTGGAGGCGGTTGTGCTTGGCGGACGGCCAGAGCCATATGACGTTAAGATCGATTTTGCGGAGATGCCGCATGACGGCGCCGATTTCATGGAACGTCTTGGCGCGATGTCGGTGGGTCGCATACTTGCGGGCGAAATGCCTACTATCGTGAGCGAGCAGTTTTCGGTTGCGGGGCTTTCCCCATATCCTACGTTGGGCGTGGATAAATTCTGGTGCAGCTGCCCGGACTGGTCCAAGCCTTGCAAGCACATTGCCGCAGTGCTGTATCTCCTTGGCGATGCGCTCATTCGCGATCCGGCGCTTCTGCTCCGATTGCGCGGTGTGCGCTTCGGCAAGGACGAAGTCGCAAGTGCTGCGCTTCCGCTGTGGAAAGGGGCGATCAGGCTTTCGGATGCCCTTGCCCGGATATATCGCCGCACAGGCTTGGTAGTTGGTAGATGATAGATGGTAGTGGGTAGTCGGTAGGTTTTAGGCATTTACGATTTTTCGATTTACGATTTGCGATTGCATTTGGGGATTTAGGCATTGATTGATTCCGGGAGGGTCGAGCTCCCGCTCGACCAGTGGCAATGGGTGTCGTGGAAAAGATGCCGTGTAGAAGTGTAGAGAATTGTATTTAACACAGAGGTATAATGCAGAACCAGTCACTTCCTTCAAGGTGGAGAAGGGCTTGGCTCTTTGACAACCGGCTGAACAGGCAACGACCTGCAGACATGCCGACACCCGCGCCTGCGCCCTGGTGGCGCCGCGCGTGCGTCGGCATGTCCACAAGCCTTTTCGCAGAATGCAAAAAGCCCTCCTGTCCGCTATAATCTTATTTAGGACGCACTGGCCACGGTGGCCGTGCAAAAACAGACAACAAACAGGAGGGCTGAAATGAACGACGCACATTATACCGCAATCGGCATCGACGTGGGCGACAGGAAATCGCAAATCTGCGTGATGTCCAGAATCGACGGGAATCCGAAGGCCGTGCTGGAAACGGCAATCCCGACGACGAAAGACGGGCTCGGGAAGTTCCTCGCGGCGCAGGACAGGTCGTCGCCCGTGACGTTCGAGACGGGCACGCACTGCCGCTGGATGAGCGAAGTGGCGACGGGCATGGGCTTCAGGGTGTACGTGGCGAATCCCTGCCGCCTGAGGATGATCACCGAGTCGAAGGCGAAGAACGACGTGAACGACGCGCGGACGCTTGCGCGGATGACGCTCGCCGACGTCGGGCTTCTCCATCCGGTGAGGCTGCGCGGAGCGGAGCACCAGAAGATGATCAACCTCCACGAGATGCGCAACATCCTGGTCAGGCAGCGCACGGGCGTCATCGTGCAGATGCGCGGCATCGCCAAGTCGATGGGGTTCCGCATCCCGAAGTGCTCCACCGCCCACTTCCACAATCTCGACACGGCCTCGTGGCCGAGGGAACTGAACGACATCGCCTGGCCGATGATGAAGAGCCTCGGGCCGCTGGCGATCACGATCAAGGCCTACGAGAGGCAGATCCGCGAGCTCGCCCAGACGCCGGCGTTCAAGGCGCAGGTCGACCGGCTGAGGGAGATCCGCTACGTCGGGCTGCACGTCGCGACCGGGTTCGTCGCGGTGACGGGCGGGGACATGGACAGGTTCGCGAAGCCCCGCGACGTCGGGCCGTGGCTCGGGCTTTCGCCGAGGCAGGACCAGTCCGGCGACGTCGACAGGCAGTGCCACGTGACGAAGGCCGGCTCGCCCTTCATGCGGCGGCTCCTTGTCGAGAGCGCACAGATGATCCTGCGCGAGGGGGCGGCCGACACCGACCTGAAGGCGAAGGGGCTGCGCATCTGCCTCCGGGGCGCGAAGATCGCCAGGCGCAAGGCCGTCACGGCGGTCGCGAGGTCGCTTGCCGTCATGATGGTCGCAATGCTCAAGAGGCCGGAGACGCCGTACGTGCCGCTTTCGGAGCGGGCGGAGAGGGAGCTGCTCGCGATGCGCGCGGCCGTGTGATCCGGCGGCGACACGGATCGGCACGGGACCCAATTCCGGGAAAGGGGACGACGCGGAGGCAATGGCCGCATCCCGATCCGAAACAGCCTGAATGTCCCGTCCGCAGGCGAGTGCGTTCTGTGCCTGGCACCACAAGTGCGTCACAGAGGTTGCACCCCTGCAGGATGGATTACAGAATGCAGGCGGACGAAGGTGCCCGCGAAGGGCCGTCCGACACTGCGGATAGGAGAGAGACATGCATCAGGCTTCGGCACGAGGGAAGCGGAAATCGCCAAAGCGATTTCGCCTATTGACTTTCGTTCTCATAGGAGGCGCAGAGTCACAAAGCCACAGAGCTGTGATTGGATTTGCGATTTAGTGGGTAGATGGTAGTGAGTAGTGGGTAGATTTTGGGCATTTACGATTTTTCGATTGCATTTGGGAATTGAGTTATTTTGGAATTGTACGCGGGCTTGGTAG
This sequence comes from Limosilactobacillus gorillae, assembly GCA_963653155.1. Classification (GTDB taxonomy): domain Bacteria; phylum Verrucomicrobiota; class Kiritimatiellia; order RFP12; family UBA1067; genus UBA1731. Next base: position 18,997 of record CAVJWR010000049.1, on the reverse strand, counting down.
GGCGATTTCGATGAAATCGCCGCAGCTGGGCGGCCTCATGCGAAACTACCCACTACCATCTATCAACTACCATCTACCCACTACCCACTACCGCCTGACGATTTCATGACATTTATTTGACATACGTTTGACTTCGCTTTGACAATTTTCTGACAATTGATTTCCCCTGCTTTGATATCTTTCATTGCGTAAAGGCGATAGTCGAGTTTCGGTTGCGTGACCGCCACTCCCAATCGCAGAAACCAGATAAGGGGAGAAATGCAATGAAAGAGAAGTTGTTCGATGTCGGCAGTTATCTGCTTGCGGGCATAGTGTCATGCACCGTGCTTGTCGCGGTGTCCAAGTTCATGAGCGGAGAGTCGCCGTTGCCGGTCACCGCGCAGTCTGCGGATTGTGCGGTGACCGAATCGGTTGCCGTCGCAGAAAAGTAAAGGAGGCGCATATGAACTATGGCAATGACAATCCTTCTACGGTAAATGTGCGGCCATGCTACATGTGCTGCCATCCGAACGGCAAGGGTACGGGCACATCCGCCAAATTCGAGCTTCATCCCGCACATGATGTGGTGGAAGGCTCCGTGTTCGTTACGATGTCTCCGCAAAAGACGGTAGGAGCATACGTGGATGGCAACAGGGTGATGCCCACGTTCGACTGGGAGAACCGCATAACGGTGCGCCTTTCGATAAACGAGGTGGCACAAATGCTTGAGGTGTTTCGTGGATACCATGAAAGCATATGCGACGGCAAGGGCCTGTTCCACAAGACGGTCAAGGCCAGCACCGTGATTACGCTTGAGCACAGGCTTGAGCCGGCTCCCGGATACCTGTTCGCTGTTTCCCGCAAGGCTGTGGATGGAAATCCGCGCAGGATATCCATTCTGCTTTCCATGACGGAGGCTGTAGTCCTGTGCGAGGCGCTTGCGGCAAGCATGGTCTACATGGCATTCGGCGTACCTTCCGTCTTGGCGCGAGAACGGAAGCCGCTTCAGAAAGAGGATGGCGCGGCGGCGCTGAAGGAAGTGGCATGAAGGCGTTTGTCGGCAACGCTTCGCCGATTACCGAACGGCACGTGCAGGCGATCTGGTATGATCCGGCCTTGCGTCCTTCGCCGCTCCATACCGTGCGTGGCGGAGAGCTGGTCGTCAGGGATCCAGGCGTTTGGAATCTTGAGGCCGGGCCGGATTTCCGCCACGCCGTCCTTGAGGTGGGGCGTGGCCGCAATGTGGTCGAGGGCGATGTGGAAATACACTTGCGCCCGTCGGACTGGGTTGCACATGGGCATGGCGACGATCCTACGTATGCTGGCGTTGTGGCGCACGTCACGTGGTACGGGGGCAACCCTCCGGCGGGATTGCCTGTAGGTTGCGTGTCCGTGTGCCTTGGTGGCATGCTTGGGCGCAGGCACGACTTCTCGCCAGATGAGATTGATGTCACGGCCTATCCATACGCAAAGTTGCCGTCCTCTCCACGTCCGTGCGAGCGCCATTTCGGCGGAGATGTGGATCGGGGATTGGAGATGTTGCTCGCTGCTGGTAAGCGCCGCATTGAGATGAAGGCTCGGCGGCTCATGGCCCGCATCATGCGGAGCGGGGATGCCGAACAGGTCTTCTATGAAGAGCTGTTCAATGCGCTTGGGTACTCCAAGAATTCTGCACCATTCCGGGCGTTGGCGGAAAGGCTGCCGCTGAACGATCTGCCGTTTACGGAATGCGCCGCCTACGAGGCGCTTAACTGTGTGGCCGAGCTTGACGTGGCGGCAGACCATCCGTGGCGCCATGCGAACGTGCGTCCCTGCAATTCCCCAAAGATGCGCATCGCGGATGCCGCCGCGATCTTCACGGGCGGGAAGCCTCGGCATATTGGCGCCGGTACGTTTGCGGCCATCCTGTCCAACGTGATAGTGCCGTATGCCCTTGCGCGAGGCAGGTTGGGCGAAGTGCCGTTGTGGCTTCCGCCGGAATGCACGAATGGCGTGATGCGTCTTGTCGCGCATCGCTTGTTTGGACGGGACCATAATCCCGCGCTGTATTCCCGGAACGGGGTCTTGCAGCAAGGACTGCTGCACATATATCGGGACTATTGCCTTGCGGCGCACCCCGGATGCGACGCTTGCCGCCTTGTCGCGGCGCTTGAGGCGGAATCGGAATGTCCGGGAAGGAATGAGAAGGTTTGCCATGGGAAATAAGCCGAGGCTTGCGAAGTGCTATTCAGGTTCCGTGTCGGGGGTTCGTGCGCGAACTGTCGAGATAGAGGTGTGTGCCTCCAATGGTGCGCCGCAGTTCGCCATAGTTGGGCTTCCTGACACGGCGGTAAAGGAAGCGAAGGATAGGGTCTCAACGGCGATATCGAATTCGGGCTTCAAGCGTCCCGAATCGAACATTACCGTGAATCTTGCGCCAGCGGACGTGCGAAAGGAAGGGCCGATATACGATCTCCCCATCGCGATATGCCTGCTTGCGGCGGCAAACAAGATGGCTTGCGCCGATCTTGCGGAGTGGGGCCTTGTAGGGGAGCTTGCGCTTTCCGGAGAGGTGCGCCGCGTTCGGGGCGTGTTGCCGATCGTCATGGAGATGCGCAGGATAGGCAAGCGCGGGGTGTTGGTTCCGGTCGAGAATGCCGACGAGGCCGCCGTGGTGGATGGGATATCGGTATATCCGGTAAGGACGCTCCGCGAGGCCGTTGAGTTTCTGGAGGGAAGGGTGGATATCCGTCCTGTGTTCGCCGATCTCTCCCGTCTCGTGCTTGCGGCGAGGGATACGGGTGACGATTTCATTGACGTGAAGGGACAGGACTTCGCGAAGCAGGCGATAGAGGTTGCCGTCGCAGGAGGGCACAACCTGATGATGATAGGCACTCCGGGGTGCGGCAAGACGATGCTCGCGAAGCGCATTCCATCCATCCTGCCGCCGCTGACCGTCGAAGAGGCACTTGAGGTTACAAGAATCCATTCCGTGGCGGGAATGCTGAAGCCCGGCGAACCGCTTGTCTTGCACCGGCCATTCCGTGCGCCGCACCACACGGCATCCACGGCGGGTCTACTCGGCGGCGGCGCCCATCCTCAGCCGGGGGAGGTGTCCCTTGCGCATCGTGGTGTACTATTCCTTGACGAGATGCCGGAGTTCAGCAGAAACTCGCTGGAGGTGCTGCGTCAACCGCTTGAGGATGGTCATGTGACGATATCGCGGGTTGCGGGAACGTGCGACTATCCAAGCCGGTTCATGCTTGTGGCGGCGATGAACCCGTGTCCATGCGGGTATCTCGGAGACGAACGCCATACGTGCAGATGCTCGCGCAGCAAAAGGATCGAATACCGCAACAGGGTTTCGGGTCCGCTCCTTGACCGAATCGACATACAGATCGAGGTGTCGCCTGTCTCATACGACATGCTGTCGCAGTTGCCGTCAGGGGAGCCTTCCGCAAAGATAAGGGAGCGTGTGATGCTCGCCCGCGATATCCAGTCCCGCAGGTTTGCGGATGATCCCGATGTGTTCTGCAACGCGGATATGCGTCCGAGGGATGTGGCGAGATATTGCCGCCTCGACGCCATGGCTCAGGCGGCATTGCGCGAGAAGCTTCAGGTGCTTGACCTTTCGGCACGTGCGTATGACCGGGTTCTCAAGGTGGCGCGGACGGTAGCCGACTTGCGGGGTGCGGATGCCGTTGGGGATGAGGACGTGAATCTGGCGGCAAGGTGGCGGGCGCTCGACAGGAACTACTGGAGTTAGGCCACATGGAATGCAGGGCAAGAGTGTCTGGTCTGTCGATGATATTCGTCGCGTTCGCGCTTGTCGTGGGCGAGGGCTTGGGCTTCGAGTCGCATCGTCTGGCGGGAATGTGGCCATGGGCGTGTCTATGCACGATATTGCTTACGCTTATGTGGCTTGGCTGGAATGTGAAGTATCTGCGTTGGCCTGTTGCGGCGCTTGTCGGGATTGCGCTTTCGTGGCGATGCGAGACGCGGCGCATGGATGTTGAGGAAAGATCCCATTCGCCCTCTGCCGATGGACGTCCGCCGGCTTACGAGCTTGACGTTGAGGGCAAGGTATCGAGTCGTGAGCGGCGTTCGAAAGACGGTAGGCTGGTCACATTCGGCTCCACGATAGATGGCGTCCCGGTGCGCGTCGTCATCCGAATGGGCATGGGAGGCGAGGTGCCAAAGGCGGGCGAGAGGTGGCGCTGCCACGGTTGGCTATCGTTGCGGCAGGGTGCGCTGAGCCGATATTCGTGCCGTACCCTGTGGGTGCTGAGTGAGGATCAGATGAAACGGATCGCGCCGGCGACAGGCCTTGCGGTGCCGGCTGCGTATCGCACGGCTTCCGACCGAATGGCGACATATGCGGAGGCGGGGCTTGGGTGGAGCCATGAGTTGGCATCGACGAACATGGCAATGCTTCTTGGACGCCGTGGCGGAATCGGTCCAGACAGACGGGCCGTGTTCGCTGCTGCCGGGACCATGCACGTATTCGCCATATCGGGTTTGCACGTGATGCTCATAGCGGGGGCGTTGAATGCGCTTTTGAAGAAGGTCGGCCTTTCTCCGGCGATGCAGGCGGCCTTGTGCATCCCGCTGCTTGCGGCTTACGTGATGCTCACCGGAGCGAGGGCGAGCGCGATTCGGGCCGCGCTGATGATGTCGCTCTGGTTTGGCGCCCGGCTCTTCGGACGCAAGCCGGATTCGCTTGTTGCCTTGGGTGTGACCGCCATCATCGTGTATGCGTATTCGCCAACGATGGTGTTTGACGCCGGCTGTGGACTTTCATTTGCCGTGATGCTTGGGATACTTCTCTGGATACGCTGGTCGTCGAGATTTGCCTTGCCGTTTTGCCGCGTATTCGAGTGGGCGGCAGAAGAACGTTCGCTTGGGGCGGAGGGCAGACTCGGCGCATTGCTGTGCCGATGGCGGGGACGCGTCACATGGATCCTGGGAATGCTGGGCGTATCATTGGCATCGTGGATAGCGAGTACGCCGATATCGGCCAGGGTGTTCGGTAGGATATCCATGGGCGGCCTTGTCGCAAACGTTGCCGTGGTGCCGCTCGCGACGATGTCGGTGCTGTTCAGCGCGATAGGGGTTGCGGCATCAGTGGTGGCAAGGCCGATAGGGGCCTTGTTCAACAACCTTGCGGCCTGCTGCACATGGATGATGGAATGGGTGTCGGAAACCGTTGCGAAGTGTCCGGGGGCATCGTTTGAGACGTATCCGTGGAGTTGGCTCGACTGTATTGTGTGGTATGTTGCGTGGATCGGGCTCTTTGCCGTTGTGGCACGAAACCTGTGTCCGCGTGGGCGGATGCAGATGGCGCATTGGGGACGCCATTGAAGGGAGCGTGGAGATGGGGAAGATGCTTAGATTGCTTAGGGGGCTGATGGGCTGTGCGGAGGGAATGCACGACCGTTCAGGGACCGTGAACGTGAGCGTGGCCCGTGGACGGTGGGGAGAGGATGTATCCGTTCGGCATCTCATCGGGTTGGGGTGGCGCATCATCGGACGGAACGTGCGGCCATGCAGAAAGGACAGGAGGTGCGAGCTTGACATAGTCGCCTTTGACCCTCGCGAACGCAGCGTGGTGTTCGTTGAGGTGAAGACGCACAAGTCTCGCTCCGATTTTGCCGGACGCCTTTGGGGCATCGACCGCCGCAAGAAGCGCAATCTGCTTAGGGCGAGCGCGAATTGGCTGATGCGCAAACGTTGGCACGGCAACTTCCGGTTTGACGTGATGGAGGTTTATGGCGCGGAAGATGGCGTTGCGCCTTATGTTGACCACATAATGAACGTAAGGTTGTTTCCGGAAAACTGGCGCTGGTGGTGATTTCCTGATGCCACTTTCACGTACCCTCTTGAATCGAGTGGTGCGACTGTGGTATAATTCCGCCTGTTTTTTACGAATGAAAGTGTCATGAACGGTGCATTTCAGTTCTGGTGGTGGCGCAACTTCGGTCTTACGACCGGAGCGTGCGTGTGCGCTCGGAACTGGTGACCTGAAATAAGGCACACATTATCCGATATGCGGCCCCGCTTCAGTCGAGCGAGGCCGTTTTCGTTTTCTGATCGCGATTGCGCATAGTGAATCAAACAACAGATTAGTCAAACATCAAATAGGAGCAATGAGATGCTGAAGGAACTTACGGAGAAGGAATTTTCGGAACGGGCCGCAAACGGCGGCATAGTTCCGGTGTATCGCGAATATCTTGCGGACATGGATACGCCGGTATCCGTGCTTGCGCGGATTGGCGACAGGGACGCCTTTCTGCTGGAGAGTGTCGCAGGATGTGGGGCGGGATCGAGATATTCGTTTCTTGGCGTAGATCCCGTGGAGACCGTGTTCGCCAAGGATGGCGCGGTGTTCTCGCGTAAGGCAGGGGGAGGCACGGAAATCCTTCCCGACGAAGATGTGCTTCTGGCGCTCCGCAGGATTCTCGGCTCGCGCGATTTCCGTGCCGATCCGGCACTGCCACCGTTGCAGGGCGGTGCGATAGGCTATCTCGCATACGACTATGTCAGCACCTTTGAGCCTCGCGTACGGCTTACGCCGGAGGCGGGCACTCCGTCTGCGGCATTCATGCTCACGGATACCGTGCTCGTCTTCGACAACCTGCGTCGCACCGTTATGGTGATAGTGTGCATGGATTCCAGCGAGCCGGACGCATACAGGCGCGGACGGGAACGCATAGATGAGGTGTATGCGAGGCTGTTTCTCCGTGAGCGCACCATGCCTCGCCAGAGGATGCAACGGACAAAATCAGCATTCAGTCCGGAGATGTCTGCGGAAGAGTTCGCGGATATCGTGAAAAAGTGCAAGCAGGATATCCTCAACGGGGAATGCATACAGATCGTTCCGTCGCAGAAGTTCACGAAGGAGACAGATGCCGATTCCGTCTCGCTGTACCGTGCGCTCCGCATGGTGAATCCGTCACCATACAACATCTACATGAAGGTTGGCGACCATACCCTCATCGGATCGTCGCCTGAGGAGCTGGTGAAGCTTGAGGGACGCAGATGCACGACGTGCCCGATCGCCGGAACGCGACCTCGCGGCGCGACGCCAGATGCGGATGCAGCGAACGAGCGCGATCTCGTTTCGGACGCAAAGGAGAACGCGGAACACGTGATGCTCGTTGACCTTGGCCGCAACGACCTTGGCCGCGTATCCGAGACCGGCAGCGTAAAGGTTTCGTCGTTCGCGCACATCGAGCGGTATTCGCACGTGATGCATCTGGTCTCGGAGGTGGAAGGGACGCTTGCCGAGGGCAAGGACGGATTCGACCTTTTGAGGGCTGCGTTCCCTGCGGGTACACTGACCGGGGCGCCAAAGATACGCGCGATGGAACTCATAGCCAAGTATGAGAAGTCGCCGCGCGGCATATATGGCGGCGCGGCCGGATACTTCAGCAATACCGGGGACATGGATTTCGCGATAGTGATCCGTACGCTCGTCAAATGCGGCCGTTCGGTAACGATGCGCGCCGGCGCAGGGATTGTGGCGGATTCCGATCCGCGCAAGGAATACCAGGAGACGATCAACAAGTCGATGGCGGTGTTTGAGGCGGTGGATTTCGCCGAGACGCTGTAGCCCATCGTGCAGACAGGAGAAATGCGATGATACTGATGATAGACAATTACGACTCGTTCACGTACAACCTTGTGCAGGCGTTTCGAGGGCTTGGAGCGGATATGCAGGTTGTCCGCAACGACAAGATAGACGTGGAGGGCATACGTGCGCTTGCCCCGGCGGCGATTGTGCTTTCCCCGGGGCCGGGCAATCCAGATTCGGCGGGAATCACGCTTGAGGCGGTAAAGGCTTTCGCTGGGGTCGTGCCCATGCTGGGGATATGCCTTGGGCACCAGTCCATCGCGCAGGCGTTTGGCGGCAAGATAGTGCATGCCAAGCGCCTCATGCACGGGAAGACGAGTCCGATCAGCCATGACGGGCGCGGCATATTCGCGGGATTGCCTCAGGGATTCGCGGCAATGCGGTATCACTCGCTTGCCGTGGATCGCGAAACCCTGCCAGAGTGCCTTGAGGTTTCGGCAGAGTCGGATGACGGGGAGATCATGGGGCTGAGGCACAAGACGATGCCGATAGAGTCCGTGCAGTACCACCCCGAATCCATAGGCACTCCCGAAGGCGAGCGCCAGATGAGGAACTTCATTGAAATGGTAGGGAAGGTGCGTCAATGATAATCGAATCGCTCAGAAAGGTTCAGGCCGGCGGGCATCTCACGGAAGACGAGGCCATTTGCGTTTTCGGTGAGATCATGAGGGGCGAAGTCGCCAGTGAGGCCGTCCTCGCCGCGCTCCTTACCGGCATGCAGATGAACGGGCCAACGGCGGCAGAGGTTGTGGGCGCCACCAAGGCAATGCGCAATGCTTGCGTACGCGTAGATGTGCTGAAGGATGCCGTGGACATAGTCGGCACTGGCGGCGACGGCTTCGGAACGTTCAACGTCTCTACGACAGCGGCGATCATAGCGGCTGGCGCAGGCGTAACGATCGCAAAGCACGGTAATAGGGCATCTACGTCCAAAAGCGGATCGGCGGATTGCCTTGCGGCACTTGGCTACGATCTCCAGAAGCCGATAGACGAGATTGAGCGGTCGGTTCGCGAGAACGGCATCGGATTCCTCTTCGCGAACAAATGCCATCCGGCGATGCGGCATGCCGCTCCCGTGCGCCGCGCATTGCCGTTCAGGACGATTTTCAACCTCGTGGGACCGCTGTCAAACCCGGCAGGCGTAAGGCGGTATGCGCTTGGCGTATATTCGCCGGAGGTAATGGAGCTGTACGTAAATGCGCTAAAGTCGCTTGGGGTGGAGAAGGCCGTGGTCTTTTGCGGCCCCGGAGGACTGGACGAACTGGGGATATCGGGAGTGTCGAGAGTCGCCGAACTTTCGGAGAACGGCATTGTCCGCAACTACGAGATAGACCCAGTGCGCCTATTCGGCAAGGTGCGGCCTATATCCGCAATTGCGGGAGGAGATCCAAAGGCGAATGCGCAGATCACGCTGGATGTCCTGACCGGCAGGGAACGGGGCGCCTACCGCGATGCCGCGTCGCTCAATGCGGCGGCGGCGATCCTGGCTGGAGGGAAGGTCTGCACAATCGAAGAGGGTCTTGGGCTCGCGTACGAGTCCATCGATTCGGGAAGGGCACTCTCCAAGCTGCGTTCCCTGGTCGGGCGGCTACCAGACGATGGGCGACAGGCCGTTGGCTGACAGGTACTCGTTCGCTTTCTTGAAGTGTCCGCACCCGAAGAATCCCCTGTGCGCCGAAAGCGGGGACGGGTGCGGAGCCTCAAGCACGAGATGCCGTTGCCTGTTGATGAAGGCTCCTTTGCGTCTCGCGTAGCTGCCCCAAAGGAGAAACACGAGGTGTTCGCGCTTCTCTGCAAGCTTCGCCACGACGGCATCGGTGAACATTTCCCATCCCTTCCCCTGATGGGAACCCGCATTCCCGGCAGATACCGTGAGCGTCGCATTCAGAAGAAGCACGCCCTGGTCTGCCCAGTGCGAGAGGTCGCCGTCGCGGTCGTGGAATGATGTGCCGTATTCGTCCTCAAGCTCCTTGTAGATGTTCACGAGCGATGGCGGTACCTGTACGCCCTTCCTTACCGAGAAGGAGAGGCCGTGGGCCTGATTCGGCTCGTGGTAGGGATCTTGGCCCAGGATCACCACCTTTACCTTTTCGAATGGCGTACGGTTGAACGCCTCGAAGATGTATTTGCCCGGCGGGTATACTATGCCACTTGCGTATGCGGACTTTACGAATGCCGCAAGCCGTGCGAAGTAGATGCAGTTGAATTCGTCCGCCAGCACCTGTTTCCAGGATTCTTCGATATTGACGTTCATTTTTTCTCTCGTGTCCTATCCTTTGCCGTCCAATAGACGTTGCGAAGTGTACCATAATTGCGGCGCGTGAGGACACGCGACCTCCCATTTGTCGGATTTATGGCCCGTGATTACGTCTTGGCGTTGAGCCATGTGGTATAATAGCAGACTCTTGATTTGAAAGGCAAATTATGAATAAGCTTACCGCAGACGAACTGAGAGAGGCATATCTATCATTCTTTGAGTCGAAGGGGCATGTGCGCATACCCGGTGCGTCGGTGATTCCCGAAAATGACCCGACCGTACTGTTCACGACGGCCGGCATGCATCCGCTCGTGCCTTATCTCATGGGGCAGATGCCGCATCCGGCCGGCACGCGCCTTACGGATGTGCAGAAGTGCGTCCGCACTGGCGACATAGATGCGGTAGGCGACAGTGCCCACCTGACCTTCTTCGAAATGCTCGGCAACTGGTCCCTGAACGACTACTTCAAGCCGGAGGCCATAGCGTGGAGCTTTGAGTTCCTTACCACGAAGCTTGGCTTCGACCCGAAGGATCTCTACGTCACGGTGTTCGCCGGCGAGGACGGGATCCCGCGTGACGACGAGGCGATAGGCCTCTGGAAGAAGCAGGGGCTTCCTGATGACCACATATTCCCGCTCCCCCGCGAAGACAACTGGTGGGGCCCTGCCGGAACCACGGGTCCGTGCGGACCGGATACCGAGATGTTCATCGATACCGGCAAGGAGAAGTGTGGCCCAGATTGCCGTCCGGGATGCCACTGCGGCAAGTACATAGAGATCTGGAACAACGTGTTCATGCAGTACAACAAGAACGCCGAGGGCAAGTTCGAGCCGCTTGGGCGGCACAATGTCGATACCGGAATGGGCGTTGAGCGCACGGTGTGCATGCTGTCGGGATTGCCGACCGTGTTCGACACCGAGATCTTCGCGCCGATCATGGCGAAGATAGACGAGCTTTCCACCATCGTGCCGGAAGACGCGGAGCTGAGAACGCGGTCTCGCCGCATCATTGCGGATCACATGCGCACGGCGACGTTCATCCTCTGCGATCCAAAGGGAGGGGTAAAGCCCGGCAACATCGGGGCGAACTACGTGCTGCGCCGGCTGATTCGCCGTGCCGTGCGTTACAGCCGGTTCCTCGGCATCGCCCCCGGCTTTACGGTCAAGCTCGCCGAGACGATCTGTGAAAAGTACAAGCACGTCTATCCCGAACTTGCCGAAAACCTCGCGAACTGCAAGCTTGATCTTGAGGCGGAGGAAAACCGCTTCAACCAGACCCTCGACAAGGGCGCGGCGATGTTCGCGAAGGTCGCGGAGCAGCTAAAGCTGCACGGGCAAACGCAGATATCCGGCAAGACCGCCTTCAAGCTGTATGATACGTTCGGCTATCCGCTGGAGATGACGCTTGAGCTGGCGAAGGAGCAGGGGCTTCAGGTAGATGTCGCGGGCTTCGAGGAGGCGAACCGCAAGCATCAGGAGCTTTCACGCACGACATCCGCCGGTTCGTTCAAGGCGGGGCTTCAGGACAATTCTGAGGTGGTGACGCGGATGCACACCGCGACGCACCTCCTCCATGCCGCGCTCCACAAGGTGCTTGGGCCGACCGCGAACCAGAAGGGTTCGAACATCACTGCGGAACGTCTGCGCTTTGACTTCACGTGGCCAGAGAAGATGACCGACGAGCAGATCGCCGAAGTCGAAAAGCTTGTGAACGAATGGATCCAACAGGGCATAGACGTGACGAAAAAGACCACTACCGTGGAAGAGGCCAAGGCAGAGGGTGCCATGGCGCTCTTCGGCTCGAAGTACGGTGATCAGGTGACGCTCTACACGATCGGCGACATCTCCAAGGAGATCTGCTGCGGTCCGCACGTGAAGAACACCAGTGAGCTTGGCAGCTTCAAGATACTGAAGGAGCAGTCTTCGTCCGCAGGTGTCCGTCGCATAAAGGCCGTGATCGGCAATATGTGACATATCCGTTGCCGAGGGGTGCGGCGCCTATGCATCGAAAGGTACTGCTGTTGGCGGGAGAGGAATCCGGGATGCTCTATGCGGAGCGTCTTGGGACTTTGCTTCGGGCGGCAGGGTGCGAGGTGCGCGGATATGGGGATTACGGATTCCACACCGCAGATCTGGCGGTGATGGGCTTCTGGCCTGTCCTTCGCCGGATATTCTATTTCCTTGGCGTTGCGCGGACGATGAAGCGGGCGATCTGCGAGTGGCGGCCCGATGTGGTCGTCACCGTGGATTATCCGGGACTGAACCTCAAGCTTGCGGCTTTTGCCAAGGGGCGTGGCATCCAGGCTATACACATTGTGTGTCCGCAGGTGTGGGCCTGGCACCGCAATCGCATACCGAAGGTTGCGGCCGCGCTTTCCGAACTGCTGTGCTTCTTCCCGTTCGAGCCGAGCCTGTTCGACGGCACAGGCCTCAAGGTCAAGTTCATCGGCCATCCGCTTGTGCGGGTAGTGGAACGTGAGAATGCCGAGGGCGCATCGGCACAGAACGGCATGGCTGGGCGAGACCGGATTGTCGCGTTGCTGCCGGGATCGCGGATTGGCGAGATAAGAAGGATACTGCCCCGACTCCTTGGGGCGATATCGATTCTGTCGAAGCGTAATGCGGAAGGTGTCCGTACGAAAGGCTGTGACGAGCCGACATTGAGGGTCGTGATTCCCGCCGCAAATCGCGGAGCGGAGATGGAGATCAGGCGCATCTTGGGGAATGCCGCCGATTTGCCGCCCGTTGAGGTTCGCTCTGGCGGTGCGCGACAACTGCTCCGCGAGGCGCACTGCGCGGCGGTGGCGAGCGGCACGGCGACGCTGGAAGCGGCGCTTGCGCGGTGTCCGACTGTGCTTGTATATGCGGTGTCGCCGATCCTTGCGTGGTTTGCGCGTCGCGTGATAACGGGCGTAAGGCACGTTGGTCTGGCCAACATCATCGCAGAGAAATGCGGGTTTGAGCCTCCCATGCCGGAACTGCTTCAGGAGGATTTCACCTCCGAAGCGGTTGCGGATCGGCTGGAAACGTGGCTGGATTCCACCGAGGCGCGAGTCGATGCCGCCGCAAGGCTTGATGCCGCCATGGAGCATTTGCGGGCGGACGGCACACCGCTTGAGATTGCGGCGCATGAGATCCTTGCGATTATTTAATTTAACACAGAGTCACAGAGACACAAAGGCACAGGGTGTGTAGGGTTCGCAGTTTCTTGACAGGATTTACAGGATTGTCAGGATTGCCGTGTAGAAATGGAGAAGGATAGTTGGTAGATGGTAGACATTTACGATTTACGATTTGCGATTGCATTTTGTGATTGAGCCATTTTGGGATTGTACGCGGGCTTGGTAGGGCGGTTTCGATGAAATCGCCGCAGGGGAGGGGCGCAGTTTACTGCGACCGGGAACGAGGACGCAATGAATTGCGTCCCTCCTGCCATCGCAGTGAATGGCCGTGTAGAAGTGTAGAGATGTAGATGGCGGTTGGCAGATGGTAGTTGATAGTTTTTCTCAACCTCTCAACCTCTCACCTTCATCGCACAATCGCAAATCCAATCACATCTCTGTGGCTTTGTGACTCTGCGCCTCTGTGTTAAATGCAATTCGATCCTCAAGGCTACATCTCTACACTTCTACACGGCCATTCTTTAAATCATCAAATGGCCAAATGCAATCGAAAAATCGTAAATGCCCAAAAACTACCCACTACCAACTACCCACTACCATCTACCAACTAAATCGTAAATAATCACAACGGCGAGGGCGCCATCGCCAATTGTCTGCGAGTTTTCTGTGTTTCCATGGCTACTTGCGTGATGTTCCGTAAAATGATATCATACACGCTATTTTGAAAGGCAGAGGAAAAAGATGAAAGAAGGAATCCATCCTACCTACGAAGACGCGACGATTACGTGCGCGTGCGGCAATGTCATTAAGACGCGTTCCACGAAGAAGGAAATGCAGGTCAACACCTGCTCCGCGTGCCATCCCTATTTCACGGGCCAGAAGTCCATCGTCGATACGGAAGGTCGCGTCGATACGTTCAAGAAGCGTTACGCGAAGTTCCGCAAGGATGCGTAAGAGGCCGCTGTCGCGGCTTGCGGTTCCACCCGGCATTTCGGGCGTGTGTGGCACCCGGGCGATTCCGTCCGGGCGCTTCTGCTTATGGTTGAGAAGCAACAGATAGCGAAGGTCTTGTCGCGGCTTTCCGAGACGGAGGCGGCGATGGGCGATCCTGCCGTTTTGGCAGATGCCAAGCGCTATCGCGAAACCGTCCGGGAGCATACTGCGCTCAAGAAGCTTGAATCTGCCGCAAAGCGGTATTTCAAGCTTCTTGACGACATTGATGGCGCAAAGGCCATGCTTGCCGATGCCTCTCTTGACGAAGAGTTGGCGGCTGAGGCCGAACACGAGGTCGAACAGCTTTCGGCAAAAATCCCCGATGCCGAAAGGGATGTGCTTGCGGGATTGCTTCCGCCAGACTCTCTGGAGGCAAGAAACGCATGCTTTGAGATTCGGGCCGGAACCGGCGGCGAAGAGGCCGCCCTGTTTGCGGGTGACCTGTTCCGCATGTACTCCAGATATTGCGAGGCGAAGGGTTGGCGAATTAGGGTGATGTCCGCCAACCAGACATCCCTTGACGGGTACAAGGAAGTCATTTTCATGGTAGAGGGAGAGGGCGCCTACGGGCTATTCCGTTTCGAAAGCGGCGGGCATCGTGTCCAGCGTGTTCCAGAGACCGAGGCACAGGGGCGCATCCACACGAGCGCGGCGACAGTGGTCGTGTTCCCGGAGGCGGACGAGGAAGACGAGCTTGAAATACCCGAAAAGGATATCAGGATAGATCTTTTCTGCGCTGGCGGAGCCGGCGGTCAGCATGTGAACAAGACGGAATCCGCAGTGCGCATGACGCATCTGCCCACAGGGCTTGTGGCACAGTGTCAGGACGAGCGTTCCCAGATCCGCAACCGCGAGAAGTGCCTTGCCACGCTCAAGGCCCGAATACTTGATTTCAAAAGACGCGAGGAAGAGGCGAAGCTTGGGGCGTCCCGCCTGTCGCTACGCGGATCGGGGGATAGGTCAGAGCGAATCCGCACGTACAACTTCCCACAGAATCGGCTTACGGATCATCGCGTAGACCTTACACTGTACTCGTTGGATCGAATCATCGAGGGTGATTTGGATCCAGTGCTTTCTGTCCTGCGGGAGAAGGATCTGTCCGAACGGATTGCCGTTGGACTTGGGCGCATCTGACGAGGTAGAGCGGGCTTCGGAGAATGGCGATGGGTGTAGGCGATGTTCTGCTTGAAGTGTCGAATCTGCACGTGCGCTATGGCAGCACCGAAGCCGTAAAGGGCGTCAGTTTCGATCTTCGGCGAGGCGAAACGCTTGGCATCGTCGGCGAGTCGGGGAGTGGCAAATCGACAATCGCAAAGGCCATCATAGGGATTGAGAGGCCGTATTCCGGCACAATATCATGCCGCGCGAAGTCCGTACAGATGGTTTTCCAGGATGCCGTGGGGTCGCTCAATCCGCGCATGACTGTGCGGCAGACGCTTGACGAGGTGCTGAAGGTCAGCGGAAGCAGTCAGCGGACTTCGGAGGATCTGCTTGAAGTGGTTGGACTGAGTCGGGCCGTTCTCGGACAATACCCCCGTGAGATGTCTGGCGGACAGTGCCAGCGCGTAAGCATAGCCCGGGCGCTCGCCTGTAGACCGGAGATCCTGATAGCGGATGAGCCGGTCAGCGCCCTTGACGTGAGCGTACAGGCTCGCATCCTCAATCTGTTGCGCGACTTGCGGCGCAACTTCGGCCTTTCGATCCTGCTGATCGCGCATGACCTTGCTGTCGTGAAGAATGTGTGTGATCGGGTGTGTGTCATGCAACGAGGCGAATTCGTCGATGTTGGCCTGTCCGAGGATGTGTTTAGCCATCCTTCGAGCGAGTACACGAAGCGTCTTCTTGCCGCCGTCCCGGATGTCGCCCGCGCCCTTGCCGAACGCCGGGCTTAGTATAGTGCCAGTGCCCGGAGTTGTTGGGGCATATGCCGATTCCATCTTGATGCGAACATAACGAAACTGTAATGTAGGGGTCATGCCATTGACAGGAACATTTGTGATACTACGGGGCCATGAATGCAAGAACTGTTTTCTGGACCGGAGCGATAGCGATTGGCGTTATGGCACTGTTTGGCTACGCCGTCTATTCCTATGGCAGGCATGGACTGCGCATCGACTTCTCCACGCTTTCGCGCTTTGAGGTGCCGGTCACAAATGGTGTCACGCTCGTGAAGTTCGTTAGCCGCGAAAAGCCGTGCCGTGCCTATCTCGTCAAAATCGATCTCAGGACTTCAGGTCTTCGAATGTGTGTCGAACAGGGTGAACACAGTCTTGCGACGCGTGCCACGGTAGACCGCATGGCGAAGATTGTAGAGGCTCGCACGGGTCTACGACCATTGGCTGGATTAAATGGTGATCTGTTCAATCTCAAGTTTGATCCGGCCTCCCACGGGAATCCCGTTGGCGTCAGCGTTTCCGACGGACGCCTTTTCACAAGCGGTTGGCGTCATGCCGTCGATAGCTACGAGTCGCTTTGCACGTTCGAGAATGGTAGGCCGGAAATCGTGCGCTTGACGTTTCGAGGCACCATCAAGGCGGACAACGGCACGCGCCTTACGTTCGATGCCTACAATGCCGCCCCATTCAAGCCGGACGAAGCCGGGAAAGCGTATCTTGTCTATTATGATGCCAATTGGACGGCACCTCTGCCTGACGATGGCATTCTGCTGAAGCTGTCTCCGAAGCAGCACGGACGCGCCATTGTGGCAGGGCGCATCGCGAAGGGGAGCGCACTGCCGGCGGATGGACGTCATGCCGCACTAGTTGGCTTTGGTGCGCGACGCAATGACGCAAAGGCCATTTGCGGATCAATTTCCATCAACATGGCTC
>CAVJWR010000049.1:758-2197 GCA_963653155.1 Limosilactobacillus gorillae | reverse complement strand
TGTGGATGAACGGGGGCGCACCCCAGTCAACGCAGTTCGAATTTCGGCCCGTCCGTTGGTTGCGGGCGAAAAGAGACCGACAATGCGCGGTATGCGCAATAACTATCCACGTAGCCTTATTGGCCTTGGGGAGGGCATGTTCGTCATGTTCGTTGCGGACGGGAGGAAGCCGTTCTATTCAGAAAGCATGCTCGCCGAAGATGCCGCCGAGATTTTGCGGCGTGAAGGCTGTACGGAGGTGGGTGAGATGGATGGAGGCGGTAGCGCGACACTTTGGTTGGGCGGCGAATACGTGAATAATCCGTCAGACCTGTTCGTGCGACGGGTATCGAACAGCATTTTCTTCTTGCCGTCTGATAGCCCCCTGACATCGTTTTTGTGATCCACCATTGGCATGGCCTTCTTTATCCCTTTGCCCTTGCCTGACGATGGGCGTGTGTGTTGGCACAATAAGATGATATAATACGTGCCATGAAAAAAGAAGACTTGCTGAAGCACATAAAAAGCACCTTGGTTAAGGAATTCAACTGCGACGAATCCAAGATCGTCCCAGAGGCGCGTTTCTATGAGGATCTTGACCTTGATTCCATAGATGCGGTAGACCTCATTGTGCGGCTGAGGAATGAGCAGCACATTGACGTCACGCCGGACGATTTCAAGTCGATACGCACTGTCGGTGACTTGATTGACGTGCTGGCAAGGCTTACCGGGGAATCGACCGAAAAGTAGCGGGAGTGCAGGTGGCTGAAGATCTGGGCATTGTGGCGCGATCCGGCAATTGCCGCGATCCGGAGGTGCTGTCGTGGAATGCAACGACAGATTCCCTTGTTGCGGAGCTTCGCTTTGGCAGGAATGGAGAATGGTTCTCCGGACATTTCCCGGATTTCCCGGTTCTTCCCGGAGTTGCACAGCTTTTCTTTTTGCGCCGTTTCGCGAGGCGCGTGTTCCCGGATTTCCCGGATGCCGCATCCTATCGTCGGATCAAGTTCAGGCGCCTTGTGCGTCCGGACGAAACTGTTCTCCTTGAGGTAAAGCGCATTGGATCAGGTTCGTTCTCGTTCCAGATGTCAGTTGATGGCGAGATCTCATCCAGCGGAATCGTGGAGGGCCTTGGAGAATGAATGGCAATCGCAATCCGCTTTTAGACCTGCTGATTCACCGTCCTCCGATGGTGTTGCTCGCCGATGTGGTTTCGGTGGATGGAAATGGTTCGGCAAAGGCCGTCGCAGACGTTTCGGAAGGATCCATGTTCTACGATCAGGAACTTGGCGGAGTGCCCGCATGCGCAGCCATAGAGTACATGGCCCAGACGGTTGCCTTGGTCGTCGGCGAAAATAGGCGAAGCAAAGGGGAGCCGCCAAAGGTCGGATTTCTGCTTGGTACGCGCAAGATGGACGTCTCGATTCCGGCATTCAAGTGCGATGTCCGCTATGAGATCG
>CAVJWR010000049.1:0-748 GCA_963653155.1 Limosilactobacillus gorillae | reverse complement strand
CTATGTCGATGACGAGTTCGGCTCGTTCGACTGCACGATTGCGAATCAGGCCGGAGAGATTGTGGCGACCGCATCCCTTACGGCGTTCCAGCCACCGGGCGATCCGAAGGAATTTGCGGAGAAGATGAGGGAAATGAGGTAAGGTTGGAGGATTGGCCATGGGTACTGGAGCCGACGAAGCGAAAAGGGTAATAGTGACAGGGTCAAGTCGTGGAATCGGCAAGGCGATTGCCGATGAGCTGACTGCCGCCGGATATCATGTGGTCACGCATTCCGTCAGGACGGGAGGGACCGATCTTGTGTTCGACGTCGCCGATCGCGCCGCCGCCGCATCTGCCATCGGCAAATGGGTGGAAGAGAACGGAGCGCCATACGCAATTGTGCTGAATGCGGGCATCGCCATGGACAATGCCTTTCCGGCGATGGAGGACGACGAATGGGATCGCGTGCTCCGCACTGACCTCGACGGGTTCTACAATGTCCTGAAGCCGCTTGTGCTTCCTATGGTGCAGACGCGCAAGCCGGGAAGGATCGTGGTCATATCGTCCGTATCTGGCGTAATAGGGAATCGCGGACAAACCAACTACGCCGCCGCAAAGTCGGGGCTGATCGGTGCCGCGAAATCGTTGGCGATCGAGCTTGCCAGGCGCAACATAACGGTGAACTGCGTTGCGCCAGGCGTGATTGAGACTGAAATGACGGAGGCCGTTCCTGCGGACGAGGTAATTCGTGCCATACCTATGCGCAG
>CAVJWR010000048.1:12323-23673 GCA_963653155.1 Limosilactobacillus gorillae | reverse complement strand
CCGGACAGGTCGTCCCGCACGAGGTGATCGGCATGGCGAACCACGCGAAGAACCTGTTCGTCGGGTGTGGCGGCGCGGACATGATCAACAAGTCGCACATGATCGGGGCCGTATGCGGGATGGAGAAGGCCATGGGACGCGACCACACGCCCGTTCGCCGTCTCTTCGACTATGCGTTTGAGCATTTCCTCGCGAAACGTCCGATCCTTTGGGTGCTGACCGTAAACACCGCGCCTGGCGGCAAGATACATTCCCACGGTATCTTCATCGGCGAAGGGCGCAACTGTCTCACCGAGGCGGTAAAGCTCGCCCAGCAGAAGAACATCGACTACGTTGAGCATGGCATCAAGAAGTGCGTCGTATATCTTGACGGCAGCGAATTCAAGACGACTTGGCTCGGAAACAAGTCCATCTACCGCACGCGCATGGCGATGGCCGACGGCGGCGAACTCATCATACTTGCGCCCGAAGTCCACCAGTTCGGCGAGGACAAGACTGTTGACGGCCTCATCCGTAAGTACGGATACAAAGGGCGTCTGCACACGCTTGAGGTGTTCAAGAGCCCGGAGGCAGACGACCTTCGCTCGAACATGGGCGCGGCTGCGCACCTGATCCACGGATCTTCCGATGGACGCTTCACTATTACGTACTGCGTGAAGAACATCACGCGGGAAGAGATTGAGAGCGTGGGGTTCAAGTCGGCAGACTACGATGAGATGGTGAGAAAATACGACCCGGCGAAGCTAAAGTACGGATACAACATGGTTGACGGCGAGGAGGTGTACTTCATCCCCAATCCGGCTTTGGGCCTTTGGATCAACCGCGAGAAGTTTAATGCGTAACATAACGCAGAATTGAATACAGGAGAGAAACGATGAAAGCGAAAATAGAGACGGATCTTGGCGCCATAGAGCTCGAACTTGACGAGAAGAAGGCTCCGGCGACGGTCAAGAACTTCGTGGACTACGCAAAGAGCGGCCACTACAATGGTACGATATTCCACCGCGTGATAGATGGCTTCATGATTCAGGGTGGCGGCTTCACGCCCGACATGGATCAGAAGCCCACAAAGGCCCCGATCCGCAACGAGGCGATGAACGGCCTCAAGAATGCCCGTGGGACGATTGCGATGGCGCGGACCATGGTCGTCGATTCCGCGACGAGCCAGTTCTTCATCAACCTCGTGGATAACGGATTCCTCGATTTCCGCAACCCCACGCCGCAGGGATTCGGCTATGCCGTATTCGGCAAGGTCACGAAGGGAATGGATGTGGTGGACAAGATCGCGAAGGTTGAGACCGGCAATCGCGGGATGCATCAAGATGTGCCGGTGCGCACCGTTTCGATCAAGAGCGTGACGATTGAAGAGCCGGCAGAAGGGAAGAAGGACTGATATGGCATCATTCTCACGTGAGGAAGTGCTGGCCTACCACAAGGGCGGCAAGGTGAGCGTATGCCTCCCCAAGGGGCTTAAGACCAAAGAGGATCTGTGCCTCGCGTACACTCCAGGCGTGGCGCAGGCCGTGAAGGCTATCGCCGAAAAGTCCGATATGGTGTACGAATGCACCGCGAAGCCGAATCTCGTCGCCGTGGTTTCGGATGGCACTGCGATCCTGGGTCTCGGCGACCTCGGTGCAACGGCTTCCATCCCTGTGATGGAGGGCAAGGCGGTGCTGTTCAAGTCGTTCGGCGACGTGGATGCCTGGCCAGTTCCTCTTGCGCACTGCCGCATGGACGGAAAGGACACGGGCAAGACAGACCCCAAGCGCGTGATTGACGCCGTGAAGGCGCTTGCCCCGCAGTATGGTGGCGTGAATCTTGAGGACATCGCCGCCCCAGCGTGCTTTGAGATCGAGGATACGCTCGATGCCGAGCTTGACATCCCGGTGTTCCACGATGACCAGTGGGGCACGGCGGTAATTGCGCTCTCTGGCGTGATGAACTACGCGGAGCTTGTCGGGAAGAAACTGGATGAACTCAAGATCGTGATGAACGGCGCCGGGGCAGCCGGCATACGGATAAGCGAGATGTGCAAGGCCGCCGGCGTGAAGGACATCACGATGTGCGACACGAAGGGGACGATCCGCATTGACCGCACAGACCTCAATCCGTACAAGCGGAGGCATGCCGTGGATACCGACAAGCTTACGCTAAAGGAGGCGCTGGTCGGCGCGGACGTGTTCATCGGCGTATCCGCCGCGAATGTGCTCACGGGCGATGACGTGAAGAAAATGGCTGATTTCCCGGCGATATTCGCGATGGCGAACCCTGATCCTGAAATCGATCCCGCGCAGGTCGCAGAGGCGCTTGCAGGACGCCGCTACGTGATGGTGACCGGACGGAGCGACTATCCGAACCAGATCAACAACGTGCTTGGCTTTCCGTATCTGTTCCGTGGGGCGCTCGACGTGCGCGCGAGAACCATCAACAAGGAGATGAAGGTCGCGGCCGCGAATGCGCTTGCCATGCTTGCGCGAAAGCCGGTCACGCCAGAGGTGCAGGCCCTCTATCCCGATGAGAACCTTGTCTTCGGAGACGGATACATCATCCCGAAGCCATTCGACCGCCGTCTGTTCGTGGAGGTGTCCTACGCAGTCGCCGAGGCTGCGGTGAAGAGCGGCGTGGCACAGTCCAAGGTCGATCTTGCGGAATACCGCGCCTCCCTTGAAAAGCGCAATGCCTACAGGGCGTAGCCTTCAAGATGAAGGATTCTAAAGACAGATGTGATGGCGCTGGGCGCCGTCATTGGTTCTTCGACTTTGACGGTACGCTTGCGAGGACAGGCGAGGACATCATAGCCGCATGGAAGAAATCACTCGCGGATCTCGGAAGGGAATGTCCGAGATTCGACGAAATGTTCACCATAGGCCCAACGATCGACAGAGGTGGTTTACGACGTTTTCGATGACGCGTCCCCAGAGCTTGTCGAGAAGGTCGTGGAGCGGTTCCGCTTGAACTACGACGAATCTGGCTTCCCGAACACAATTCCGTATCCGGGAGTGCCTGAATGGTTGAATGCGCTCAAGTCCTCCGGCGCGAAACTGTACATCGTCACCAACAAGCGCCATGCGCCCACGCAGAAGATCGTCAAGAAGCTCGGATGGGATTCCCTTTTTGATGGAGTGTGGAGCTTTGATTCCATACCCGGAATGAAGTACAGGAAACCGGATCTTCTTGCGCGTCTCCTTTCGGAGATGGGGATATCCCACTCGGATTCGGTGATGGTCGGCGACACGAAAGGGGACATAGACGCAGGAAGCGTGAACGGCATGCATACCGTTGGCGTTACATGGGGATATGGCTCCAGGGAAGAGCTTGTCGGGGCAGATGAAATCAAGGATAGGCTGCCCTGAAGTGGGACTGATTCACATCGGACGTAAGATGTATCGCGGCATCGCAGGGAAGTGGGCCTTGGCATCTTCCCTTGCGCTTTTTGCGTCTGCTATTGCGGTGATGCATGGCTGTGCGGCGATTCCCGCCAATGCCAGCGCGGAGTCGATTCGTGACTTCTACCTGAACGAGGTTGGCGATCCAGAATGCGCAGTGGTCACGGAATCCACGCTGGCAGGCGACCCTCACCGCATCTTTCGCGTTGCGTCGCTTGGAAAACTGTATGTCCACCTTGCCCTTGTCAACATGGAGCGGCGTGGCGCCATCGATCTGGATCTCAGCGTAAGGTCGGTATCGAAGCTTGACCTGCCGCAGGAGTACGAATCGGTTACGCTACGGGATCTTCTGGACGGCAGGTCTGGTCTCCCGCGCGAATTCCTCAACCCCTGGAATCCTATCGACTGGCATACGGCCCTGATGTGTGGCCTGTTCGGCACCCACATCTACGGGGGATTTGATTCGCGGGAGCAGTTTGCTCCGGAACTCTCAAGTCGCCGTACGCTTGCATTCCTGAAGGCGCATGAGCGACAGTATTCCAATGTGGGCTTCGCGCTGCTTGCCATGTGCGCCGAAGATGCGACAGGGCGCACCATCGATGAAATCCTGCGAACGGAGGTGGTTGAGCCGCTTGGGATGGAAGATACGTCGTTCTGCCCTATGGGCGAAGCCCAAAAACGGCTTACGGCGCCATGCGCGGGGAAACTCCCGTGGCTGTATCCACGCGGTTCGCAGGTGCCTGAGCATCGCCTCGGTAGCGCACTTCGCGGAATGGGGTCCATATTCTCTTCGGCTTCGGATGTGGCCAAATTCGTCAAGGCGTATTGGCCAATAGTAGAGGCGGATCTTTCGTCCAGACCGATCGGACAGCGCCAAGATGGCGAGCTGTGCGGAATGCTGAATGTGCGCAGTCTTGGCTGCGGACGCAAGGTGCTGTACCGTTTCGGAATGATATACGGCGGCAATTCGTTTCTGGCGGTGGATCCGCAGACACACCGCTTTCTCGCCATATTGCGCAATGTAACGTCGTGGCCGGCATCCGAGGATTTCGATATCGCCGCAAGATACTTTGGCGATTCGTAAAGAGACGCACGACGGCGAGGCTTTGCCACAACACTTTTCCGCAGTGGGGCGGATTCGTGGTATAATCGGGCGCATGAATTACGGAAGACTTTAAGGAGAGTTTTTGTGCGAACGGAATTGACAAGCCCCGCGAATCCAAAGGTGAAGTATGTGGTGAAGTTGCGCTCGTGCTCAACGCGCGAGGAGACCGGCGACATGATAGTGGAGGGGTTCCGCGAGTGCCGCAGGGCGTTGGACAATGGATACCGTCCACGTGCCATGTTCCACTGCCCGGAACTGTACCTCAAAAACGAGAACGAGCGGCAGCTCGTGGACGATGCGGAACGCGCGGGCGCAGACGTGTTCCTCTGCTCGAAGTCCGCATTCGTGAAAATGGCCTACAAGGAGCGTCCCGACGGCTTGCTGATGATTGGCCCGCACGTGTCGATACGGCTTTCGGACCTCAATCTGCCGCCGAATGCGCTTGTGGTGGTGACGGAGTCCATAGAGAAGCCCGGCAACCTCGGCACGATCCTGCGTAGCGCGGATGCGGCCAAGGTTGCGGCCGTCATCGTGTGCGACAGGACTACCGACATCCACAACCCGAACGTCGTGCGGGCTTCCACGGGCACTATGTTTTCCGTGCCTATAGTGGAGGCATCGTCAGAAGAGGCGCTTGCCTGGCTCAAGGCCAGAAACTTCAAGATATTGGCCGCAACGCCACATGCCGAGAAACTGCATTTCGAGGTTGACCTCACCGGCAACGTCGCCATCGCGCTCGGCGCGGAGCAGTACGGGCTTACGCAGAAGTGGATGGATGGAGCGGAACTCAGGGTGCGCATACCGATGCTTGGCCTTGCCGATTCGCTGAACGTATCCGCCGCCGCCACGATCCTGCTGTACGAGGCGGTGCGCCAGCGCATAGTGGCCGGCATCGACGCCGTGCCGCCGTTTGTCCCGTGGCACGGCGAAGGGCATCATGACCACTGACGGATGTGATACAATACGCAACTTGTTTATGCAAGGAGCATACATGACGAAGACAACACCGTTTACCGTTGCGGAGATAGAGAAGATCGCCGCCGAGCATCCCACACCATTCCACATATACGACGAGAGGGCAATCCGGGCCAACGCCCGCAGGCTTAAGGCGGCATTCGCCTGGAACAAGGGCTTCAGGGAGTTCTTTGCCGTAAAGGCTGCGCCAAACCCGCACCTCATGTCCATCCTGCGCGAGGAGGGGTTCGGCAGCGACTGCTCGTCGCTCGGAGAGCTTGTTCTCGCGGAGGCCGTCGGCAACGTAGGCGAATCGATCATGTTCACGTCGAACGATACGCCTGCCGAGGAGTTCCTCAAGGCCGCCGAGCTTGGGGCGATAATCAACCTCGACGACATAACGCACTGGGATTTCCTTGTGAAGACCCTTAAGGCGTCCGGCAAGCCACTCCCGAAGCTGATGTGCTGCCGCTGGAATCCGGGACCGCTCAAGGGCGGCAATGCGATCATAGGCAAGCCGGAAGAGGCGAAATACGGATTCACCAAGCCACAGCTCTTCGAATGCTACCGCGCAATGAAGGCGACTGGCGTAGAGAGGTTCGGCCTGCACACGATGGTTGCCTCCAATGAGCTTGATCCGCAGTACATCATCGATACCGCCACCTTGCTTTTCGACCTTGTCGCGGAGATTTCCGAGGCCGTGGGGATCACATTCGAGTTCGTGAACATCGGCGGCGGAATCGGCATCCCGTATCGGCCCGAACAGAAGGCGATGGATCTTGAGTTCGTTGGCAAGGGCATAGAGGCGGCGTGCAGGGAGCGCCTTACGTCGAAAGGCTACCCTGAGCCTCGCCTGTACATGGAGTGCGGACGCTGCATTACCGGGCCGTACGGTTGGCTCGTGTCGCGTGTGCGCCACGTCAAGAAGACGTACAAGACGTACGTGGGCCTTGACGCCTGCATGGCGAACCTCATGAGGCCGGCCCTGTACGGTGCCTACCACCACATCACGCTGATGGCGGATGACGCGGCGGCTCGCCCCGTGGTCAAGTGCGACGTGACGGGGTCGCTTTGCGAAAACAACGACAAGTTCGCGATAGACAGGGAACTTCCGGAGATGAGGCCCGGCGACATTGTTGCGATCCACGATGCCGGCGCACACGGACACGCGATGGGATTCCAGTACAACGCGAAGCTCCGCAGCGCAGAGCTTTTGCTTAGGGAGGATGGCAGCGTAAAGGAGATCAGGAGAGCCGAGACCCTTGCGGACTACTTTGCGACGCTTGACTTTCCGGGGCTATCGGGCAAGTGACGGTCGCGAGCATGGCGGATAGCCCATCAACATTTCAGGTAAGGAAAGAACTATGAAGACAGTCGGTATCATTCCAAGCAGGTACGGCTCAAGCCGTTTTCCCGGCAAGCCTTTGGCCATGCTTGCGGGCAAGCCCCTTGTCGCATGGGTGGTAGATGCGGTGAAGAAGGCAAAGTCGCTTGACGATGTCGTTGTGGCCACGGACGATCTTCGCATCAAGGATGCAGTCGAGGCTCATGGCGGCAAGGCGGTCATGACGCCAAGCGAACTGCCGAGTGGCACGGACCGCATCGCTTGCGCGGCGGGGGATTTCGCCGATGACGACATCCTCGTGAACATTCAGGGGGATGAGCCTCTTATTGATCCGGGGCTGATCGACAGCCTTGTCGCCCGAATGAAGTCCGACCTGAAATGGGACATGGCCACGGCGGTCTCGCCGATCAGGACAGAATCCGACCTTGCGGCGAAGACGGTCGTGAAGGTGGTGCTCGACCGCGATGACGGCGCACTGTACTTCTCGCGATGTCCGATCCCGTGCAACCGGGATCATGAACCGGATCTCGCTGGCGGAATGTATGTACGGCACCTTGGCATCTACGCATATCGCGGCAGCTTCCTGAAGAGGTACATTGCCGAACCTCCGTGTGCGCTTGAGCTGACGGAGAAGCTTGAGCAGCTTCGCGCACTCTGGATGGGCGGCAAGATCGCGGTCATACGGACGGATGATCAGGGCGTTGGCGTGGATGCCCCCGAAGACGCGGAGCGTGTCGCGAAGATACTCGAATCAAGGTCCGGTTCGGTGCGGTAGCGCATGGTGGAAAATAGGCGTATGGACGGCACGGACGATAGCACATACGATCTCGTGAGGGCTGGCGGTGATGCCGGATGGAAGCTCGTGTGGGAAAACGTGATAGTCCCGGAGGTGCGCTCGTTGCGCTCGGCGGATCTCGCGAAAAAGTACTGCATCACGGATGGCGACCTCATGGGAATGCTGTACGAGGAGATGATTGGACGCGGGAAGATAAAACTGTTCCGCAACGATGGGGGCAGCCTGTGGGGCTGGATGCGCCAGTACGTGCGGGGGTACGTCACCCGCGCCAACCCAAGCCAGCATGGCGAGTTTTCCTTGGAGGGCACGGCGGAGCGTAGCGACAGCGGCGAGCCGATGTCAATTCCTGTTGACGATCATGGTGTCGTAAAGAGGGAAGTGTGGCTGATGACGCACCGTTGCTTCAAGGACCTCTGGAACGATGACCCGCGTAAGGCATATGTGCTGCTGCTGAAGACGCGCATGCACCTGTCGAGCGCGGAGGTCGCAGAGATGTTCGACCTGACTGAGGCAAACGTGGATCAGATATTCTCCCGCAGCGTGAAGGCGATGCGCGAAAATTGGCGTAGACATGAAAAGTCCTGAGAACAAGACCCTTACATTTGTCTTTCAATCCATACCGGTTCCGCATGCGGAGGATTTCTGGTCTGTCAGCGTGACGGTGCCACCATCTTCCGTAGCGGAGACAATGCTGACGCTCCGTGCGGTAGATGGGATGTCGAACCCGGTGAAGTCCGGCAGCTTCGAGTTCATGGGGGCAAAGGTGCCGATCACGGACGGCGACGGGTCTATGCCGTTTGCGGACTTTATAAGGGGCGTACATGAGCCTGGCGTGTGGATGCATCGACCGGGCCAACCGCCGGTCCCAGGAGGGTTGACTTTCCGCTGAGGATGCCGGTTCTGCGCCTCTTGCTTTTGGAGATGGGTTTTTGGTATATTAGCGATTCGTAAGTGTTGGTTTGTTAAGAAAGGATACAATGCAGACGCAAGAAGAGTTTCTTGAGTCAAATGGTTTTGTTTCTCAGCAGCTGGATAGGAGTGCGCTCGTCTCCGCGTTCATAAAGGAGATGGAGGCGGGCCTAAAGGGTGAGCCATCCTCTCTCGCGATGATACCTACGTACGTTTCCCCGTCTGGCGAACTCTGTCGCGACACGCCGGTTGCGGTGCTTGATGCGGGTGGGACAAACCTCCGCGCCGGCACGGTGAGCTTTCCGCAGGGGTCGTGCGAGGCCAAGATCGATCACCTTGAGAAGTCGGTGATGCCTGGCACGGCCGGGTATGTCTCTCCGGACGATTTCTACGGGACTTTTGCGGCGCATCTTGAGCGCACCAAGCCGTTCGTCGCCGATCCCGCCGTAGGGTTCTGCTTCTCGTACGCCTGCGAAGCCGCGCCGGACGGGGATGCGAAGCTCCTGCACTGGACAAAGCAGATCCAGGCCCCGGAGATAGTCGGCCAGTGGATCGGCTCTGAACTCAGGAAGCGCCTTTCGTTCTCGCCGTCCAAGATACTTGTGCTGAACGATACCGTCACTACGCTCCTTGCGGGCAAGGTCTGCGAAAGGCCGGGCCAGCGATTCTCCGCGTACATTGGGTTCATCCTTGGCACGGGCACGAATGTGGCATATGTGCAGAAGACGGCCGGCATAGCGAAGCTGCCGCCCGGAGACTATCCGGTGGAGATGATCGTGAACTCCGAGTCTGGCGGGTTCTCCAAGATCGCGCAGTCGAAGTTCGACGTAGCGATGGACTCCAAGTCGCTTGACCCAGGAAAGCAGGTTTTCGAAAAGATGATCTCCGGCGCGTATCTCGGCAGCATCGGGCTTGAGATATTCAAGGCGGCCGCAAAGGCTGGATTCTTCACGGAGGCGGCTTCGAGGCAGATTGCCGCGATGCCGTCGCTTGAGAACATGCACCTCGACAATTTCTGCGCCAAGTTCGATTGCGGCTGCCCCAATCCGCTCGACAAGGTTTTCGCCGATCCCAACGATGCCGCGATGGCGCGTAGGCTTGCCATACCAGTGTTCGAGCGTGCGGCGATACTTACGGCCATCCACCTTGCCGCGTTCATCGTCAAGACTGGCGGCGGAAGCGACAGCTCGGCGCCGGTATGCGTGTGCGTTGACGGATCCGTGTACCACAAGACGCGCACGGTGTCGTTTTCGCAGATCGTGCAGAAGGAGCTTGACCAGATGCTCGGTCCGCGCAACGTGTCGTTTGCCCTTATCGAATGCCCGAACAATTCGCCGATGGTAGGTGCGGCCGTGGCTGCCCTGCTCCGGCAGGTGTGATGCAATGAAACAGGAGTGATGTGATGCTTAACCAGAACGTATATGATGAGCTTGTCGGCAAATTCGTTAACCACTTTGGCGTGAAGCCGTCGGTTGTGGCCTACGCGCCCGGACGCATTGAGGTGCTTGGAAACCACACCGACTACAATGAGGGGTTCGTCTTCTCCGCTGCGATAGACAAGGGAACGTTCTTCGCGGTGGCCCCAAGCGATGACGACACGGTGCGTCTTGTCGCAGGGGATCTCATGAAAGAGGTGTCGTACAGGCTTGCGGACTGCGTTAAGCGCGACGAGGATACGTGGCAGAACTACGTGAACGGCACGTTCTGCTGGCTGTTCGGCGGCGAGCCGGCCAATGCCAAGCACGGGTGGAAGGGGATGTTCCTCGGCAACATACCGCTCGGGGCGGGGCTTTCGTCCTCGGCCGCACTGGAGATGTGCACGGCAATTGCGCTTTCCGAGATATACGGCATCAAGAAGGACAAGGTGGAGCTGGCGAAGATCGGTCAGAAGGCGGAGCACACTTTCGCGGGTTGCCCATGCGGTCTCCTTGATCAGGCCTCATCGCTGTTCGGCAAGGCCGGCGGACTCGTGAAGAGCGATTTCCGCACCTGCACGTTCGAAACCGTCAACCTCGGCCCGTCCGTGGCGTTCATGATGGTGAAGTCCAACGCGAAGCACGCCCTTGTCGATGGGGCGTATGCGATCCGCAGGCAGGCCTGCGAGGACGCGGCCATGCATTTCGCGAAAGTGCTGAGGCATCCCGTCACGCATCTGCGTGACGTCTCTTCGGCCGAATGGATACTCTACCGTGACGGCCTTGACGAAACGGAGGCAAAGCGTGCCATCCACCCGATCGGAGAGGACGAGCGTGTGCTCAAGGGGGCGGAACTGCTTGAGAAGGGGGACGTGAAGGCCTTCGGAGCCCTCATGTTCGATTCCCACGAGTCGAGCCGCAACTGGTTCGAGAACTCCTGCGCAGAGCTCGACACGATTGTCGATTCCGCGAAGAAGCTTCCGGGCGTGTATGGGGCGAGGCTTTCCGGCGGCGGCTTCGGCGGAAGCTGCTGTCTGCTTGTTGACCCCAAGGCGGCAGACCAGATAGCTGCGGCCATAACCGCCGACTACAAGGCCGCCTATGGCGATGAACCCTCATGTGCGCTCATCGAGCCATCGGAGGGGGCGCACGTCGTGCGGCAATAGGCGACAGCCGCCGAAGCGGATTCGTTCCGTAGGCATATCATTCAAATACCACATAAAGGAATAGAGTATGAGCGAGAATCAGAAGAAAGGCAACCTGATAGCCATAGTTACCATGTTCGCCCTGTATGGCATGGTCGGCTTCGTCACGAACCTTGCGGCGCCGTTGGGCGATGTATGGAAGGCCCAGCCAGGCATCAACGGCTCGAACACGCTTGGGATGATGGGCAACACGATGAACTTCCTCGCGTACCTCATCATGGGGATACCGGCTGGC
>CAVJWR010000048.1:9391-12181 GCA_963653155.1 Limosilactobacillus gorillae | reverse complement strand
CTACGGCCCTGATCGCCATCGCCTGCGGTTTTGGCGGCATCTTCGTGCAGTGGCTTTCCGGCGAGGTTCTTCAGGGCACTTCGTTGGCCGGAGTGCCAGCGAACTTCTTCGTGTACCTTGCGGGCGCATTCATCTGCGGGTTCTGCGTATGCATGCTCAATACGGTGGTGAATCCGATGCTCAATACCGTCGGCGGCGGCGGAAAGCGCGGCAACCAGCTTAACATGGCAGGAAGCTCAATCAATTCGCTCGCCGGCACTGCCGCACCGATCGTGCTCGGTGCGCTCATCGGCGAGGCCCTCAAGAAGCTTGAGGCGGCAAAGCTCGCCGGCACCACGGCGGATGTCAGCGTGTCGGACGTGAACCTCGTGATGTACATCGCGATGGCAATCTTCGCGGCGGCGTTCATGGTGATCGCGATGCTTCCGTTCGGCGATGCCGGGCGCGTTTCCGCGCATGGCGAGACCGTGCCTACGTTCTCTCCGCTGAAGTTCCGCCATTGCCGCCTTGGCGTGTTCGGAATCTTCTGCTACATGGGCATTGAGCTTGGCATCCCGTCCATGCTCTTCTTCTGGCTCAAGGATGGCCCCCTCGCGGAACTGGCCAAGACCACTCCCGGCCTTGTCCCTGCCGCAGTCGCAGGTTCGGTCGTGGGAACGTACTGGTTCCTGATGCTCGTGGGGCGTCTGGTCGGGTCTTCCATCGGAGGCAAGATCTCTTCGCGCACGATGCTTGCCGCCACTACCGGCACAGGGCTTCTCCTTGTGATCCTTGGCGTAATGACCACCAAGGTTGGCGTGGTCATGCCTGTGTTCACCGGAAACTTCTCTGGGATATCTTCGCTGTTCGCGATGCAGCAGGTGCCGCTGACCGCGCTGCTGTTCGTCCTGTGCGGACTTTGCACCTCGATCATGTGGGCCTGCACGTTCAACCTTGCGGTTGAGGGACTTGGAAAGTATACGGCTCCGGCGAGCGGTCTTTTCATGATGATGGTATTCGGCGGCGCGGTGTTCCCCCAGTTGCAGAGCACGATTGCGGACAAGTGCGGGTACATGATGTCGTATGTGGTTCCGGGCTTCTGCCTCGCCTACCTGTGCGCCTATGCACTCTTCTTCTCGAAGAACGTAAACACTGACATCAAAGTGGATTGACATGGTGGATCGCAAGCCATTTGGCCGTACCAGAAACGGTCGGGAAGTAACCTCCTACACCTTGCATGGTGCGGGAGGTCTCGTGCTTGAGGTTCTGGACTGGGGCGGGCGCGTGAACAGGATATGTCTGCCGAACGGCAGGGATATCGCAATCGGTTTCGATTCGCCCGCCGGATGGGAGGATGGCGATCCGTACTATGGGTGTCTAATAGGCCGGTATGCCAACCGCATAGGCGGCGGCAGATTCACGCTTGATGGCACGGACTATGTGCTGAAGTGCAACAATTTCCCAGGCGGGATAGGCTGTGCCCTGCATGGTTCGGATGGCGGATGGCATGATAGGCTGTGGACAGCCGAGCCGTTTGAGGATGGCGACGATGTGGGCATAAGACTCTCGCTCACCTCTCCCGATGGAGAGGGTGGCTTCCCCGGTGCGGTGGAGGCGGAGGTCAGGTATACGGTGACAAGGGCGAACACATGGCGCATCGAGTACCGTGTGAAGGCCATCGACAAGGCCACGCCGGTCGCAATGACGCAGCACGTGTACTTCAATCTGAAGGGAGAGGCCGGCGGTTCGGTGGAGGATCACACGCTTGAGATCAACGCCAACAAGTATGCCCCGTACGATGCGAGCCAGGTCCCGGTCGGCGACCTTGCAGACGTGGCCGGCACACCATTCGATTTCCGTGCGCCGCACATTATCGGCGAGCGCATAGATGCCGATGACGAAGTGCTGCGGTTCGGCAAGGGATATGACCACTGCTGGGTGCTGCCTTCTGCGGCGAATGGCGTTCGGAAGATGCAGTTCGCCGCCCGGCTTTCGCACGGCAACGACAAGCTTGAGGTATGGACGGACGAGCCGTCCATACAGGTCTACACGGGCAATTGGATTCCAGAGGGATATCCGGCAAAGGGGAACGACAGGCTCTCGCCTAGGTGCGGGATAGCGCTTGAGACAGGAGCCATTCCCGACTCCCCGAACAATCCTCAGTTCCCGAACGTCGTTCTGCGGCCCGGTGAAGTGCGCGAGTCAGTCACGGAATTTCGATTTGCGTAGTTGTGCAGATGCGTCCGCTGAACGGAGATGCCCGAGGTGGGCGCATCGCAAGTCTTGAAAGGATGATCAAATGAATGCAATAACGTTTCGCCAGGCTTGGGATTACGGCGGTCCATTGATGTGGGTGCTTGCCGGACTTTCCGTCATCGCGTTCGCGGTGTGCCTATACCTGCTCTTTGCCCAGCGCAGAGGTGCCTTGCGCTACATGCTTGAGGACATTAGACGGTCTCGCGACCCGGCGGCCGCAGGTGGCCGCATGGCGGATCGGATGTATTCTTCGGTAGAGTGGCTTGCGGACATCGCCGCGATTGCGCCGCTGGTAGGTCTGCTCGGCACCGTTCTCGGCATGTTCTCGGCATTTGGCGGCATTGCCTCCGATGTGGCCGCGAACGCGAAGCCCGTTGTGCTCGCGCAAGGCGTATCACAGGCGATTGTCACGACGATATTCGGTCTTGCGATCGCTATCCCGTCGCTTGCCGCTTATGCCTATTTCCGTCGCCGTACGGCAAGGCGTGTGGCCCAGCTTGAGGAGATGGCCGATGAAGTTTGCAGATAGAGGGCGGCGGGCGAAGCCGCCTGCGC
>CAVJWR010000048.1:0-9381 GCA_963653155.1 Limosilactobacillus gorillae | reverse complement strand
GTTGTGCTTCTTCGTAACCGCCAGCATGTTCTCCCAGTGGGAGAGCGAGATATCGATATCCCTGCCTTCGGCGTCTTCGGCGGAGACGCCTGGACGACTCCCCGGCGAGGTCATCCTGAACGTTTCGAAGGAAGGGGCCGTCACGGTGAACGCAAGAAAGCTCTCGCTTGAGGAATTGGGTTCACGCCTCGCGAAGGTCGCGGAGTTCTATCCTGGCCAGCCGGTTGTGATTCGCGCAGACCGCGAGACCTCCTACGACTCGCTCGTGAAGGTGATAGACACGTGCCGTACGTCGGGTGTATGGAACTTCTCTCTCGCCACGGTGGAAGAGAAGGAATGACGACTATGCATAATGCCGTGTGATTCCATTAAAGGTTGAATCCGTTCCGGTCGGCACGGTACGTATCCTGTCTGCTTTCGGCGGTGTTGCTTTGTTCAACCGAGAGCGTATTGTGATATAATTGTCCTCATTAGGAAACAGGATGAGACCGATAATGATGTACAAGAAGCAGCCGACAGTACCAAGGATGACTGACACCGATATCGCATCGCCTGTGTCTGGTCTCGGTACAAAGAGAAAGACATATCGCATAGTGTCGTTATTCTCAGGGTGCGGAGGCATGGATCTTGGATTTATCGGTGGGTTTAATTTCTTGGGGAAGGAATATCATCGAACGGGGTTTGACATTGTTTGGGCGAACGAACTGAATCCGGCAGCCTGTAAGACCTATGAACGGAATCTTGGGGGCCATGTGGTATGCGGAGATATCAAGGATGCTATCGACACCATGCCTCATGGCGTTGATGTTGTCATGGGGGGGTTTCCATGTCAGGACATCTCGATAAACGGAAAGATGCTCGGCATCAAAGGGCGGAGGAGTTGCCTTTACACCTACATAGTTGATGCAGTACGCAAGTTGAAACCAAAGGTATTCATTGCGGAAAATGTCGGCAGTCTCATGCTAAAGCAAAATGAGTATTCATTCAATACAATCCTGTCGGACTTTAAGTCTCTTGGCTATGATGTGACATACCACGTCTATCACGCAGAAGAATATGGCGTTCCACAGACACGGGAAAGGATTGTCTTTGTTGGAACCAGGCCGGACATTGGGCGTTTCGTTTGCCCTAAGCCATTGTCGAGCAAACCGATAACGGCAAAAGAGGCTTTGGGTGACCTTGAGGCCAGAGATTGGGACAAGGCGTTTTCTCACGTATGGAGTGTGGCGGCACCTTCTGGAGAACAAGGGAATCGACGAATGGTGGCAGATCGTCCCGGCTATACGATTCGGGCTGAATGCCACGGAAACATACAGTTCCATTACAGCTTGCCTCGACGAATATCTATGAGGGAGGCTGCACGAATTCAGTCATTTCCAGATTCTTTCGTATTTCCGAATGGCATTCGTGAAACTGAGCGTCAAATCGGGAATGCGGTTCCACCTGTCTTGGCTTGGCACATTGCGCTGGCGGTAAGGAAAGCGTTGGAGAGTAGCAGTGAATAAGGTTGAATTCGAGCGTCTACTGGATGTGTGCTGCGGCACATTGACACACGAAGCCCGAGCCAAGGGTTTTTCCACCGCATTGCAATTTGAACAGCGTGTTCGAGAGGTTCTCGACGATCTCATTCGGGATGAGGGAGCGTTGCGTGTGGATTTCACGCCGCCGCCACAGGGATTCCCCGACATAGCTCTTGGCGAATATGGCGTTGAAGTGAAGTTCACACTGTCCGACACGTGGAAGAGTATAGCCAATAGCATTTTGGAATCTCATCGTACTGCGGGGGTGAAGTACATTTACATTGTTTTTGGCAAAATGGGCGGTAAGCCCGAAGTGCGATGGGGAGATTATGAAAAGAGCGTTGTTCATGTGCGCACATCGCACGTTCCTCGCTTCGAAGTGGAGTTGACCGCCGATGGGAGGGGCAAACGTGCATCGCTTTTCGAGATGATGGGAATATCATATGGTGAGTTTTCAAAGCTCGATGTCCATGGGAAGATGCAGTATGTCCGTGAATACGCTCGCAAGAAACATCCAGGGGAACGGCTTTGGTGGATTGATGACAGCAATGGCGACGAACACACGTTGCCGGCGAACATTAGGCTCTATACGAATTTGAGTCAGGCGGAGAAGACTCGACTTCGGGCAGAGGCAGTGTTGCTTTGCCCGTCGGTGTTGAAGTCCGGCAGGTCTAGAAACAAATATGATGACGTTGTGATGTTCATGCTATCGTTCCATGGGGTTTTGTGCCATCAGGCACGGGATTTGTTCTCTGCCGGAAGCGTTGCTAACCCGAATAACGATGACAATGGCGGGTTGTATATAGAGAGGGCGTTGAAACTTCTTGAAGATGATATGATTGCGGCGGCTGAACAACTGGATGACGCCCTCTTCGTAGAGTATTGGGGGGAAAGCGTCCCCAAGGCGGAACGTATTTCACGCTGGCTTGCCAAGGCCGATTCAATTGCTGTGGGATGGAAGCCCTCAAAAGTGCTGTTCACTTCGCGCAACAGGTGACATTCCTGCTTGTTGTATGGGCTGACGGTGCTGATTGGTGACATGGGGCTGTGAAAGATCGGAAGCATAGTCGGCCATGTTGCGCTTGCGGTCGGGAATGTGCTATAATTCGCATTAAAATTTACCTGTAGCCTTGGATGGCGTATCCGTTGGATGCGAAACTGGTGGCAACGGAGAATATGTCTGGGGTTGACGATTTGAGGTTTAACCATATAAGGAGGTTGTTCGATGAATGTATTGGCCATAGGATGCCATCCTGACGATGTTGAGATAGCATGCGCCGGAACCTTGGCGAAATGCGTGAAGCGTGGTGACAGGGTGGTCGTCGCGCACCTTTGCAACGGATCGTTGGGACATGTCGTGATCAAGCCTAAGGATCTTATCCCGATGCGTGCGCAGGAGGCGCGTGAAGCGGGGAAGCTCGCGGGCATTGAGGTCCTTGACGGCGTGTTCGACGATCTTGACATTTATTCCGACAACGCCGAGAGCCGCAACAAGGTTGTGGAGGTCATACAGTATGCGCAGCCGGATTTCATAATCACGCACAATCCTGACGACTACATGCCAGACCACACGGCTACGGCCAAACTTGTGTTTGACGCATCGTTCACGGCGACGCTCCCCAACTGGCCGTCCAAGACGCAAAAGGCCGCCAAGCTCGTTCCGATCTACTACATGGATACGCTTGCCGGCGTCAATTTCGTGCCGGACGAATTCGTAGACATCTCTGACGAGATCGACCTAAAGATCCAGATGCTCGAATGCCACCATTCGCAGCTTGACTGGATGCGTGAGCACGACCATATCGACTTTGCCGACATGGTACGCACCTGTTCCCGCTATCGCGGCTACCAGTGCGGCGCGGACTACGCCGAAGGCTTCAAGATGTGCAAGGCGTACCTCAAGGGAACGACGAAGCGTTTGCTGCCGTAACCGCTTCGTGAAGAGAATTTAGCTGGAGATGTGAAATATATGAATAGATACCTCGACAAGTTCATGGCGACATTCCCCTTTGAGGGGCTTACATACGACGACGTTACGCTCGTCACCCAGTATGCGGACTTCCTTCCCGACGATGCCTCGCTGGAGACGAAACTCACCTCGCGGCAGAAGATGAAGATTCCGTTCATCTCGGCGGCCATGGATACGGTCACCGAGGCGCCTATGGCGATTGCCATGGCCCTGGCCGGCGGCATCGGCGTAATCCACAAGAACCTCGAAGAGGATGATCAGGCTCGTGAAGTCGCAAAGGTAAAGAACTACCTCAACGGATTGATTTCCAAGCCGGTGTGCTTCCACGCGAATGACGACATCTCGTTCCTTCGCTCCGAGAAGAAGCGCATGGGCCTCAAGTTCAACGGGTTCCCCGTGCTGGACGACAACGAAAGGCTCGTTGGGATGATCACGTCCTCCGACATGCGCTTCGCACCGATGGAGGCCCGCAAGCTTTCCGATGTGATGCAGAAGGGCATGGTCACGGCAAAGCCCGGCACGTCACTCAAGAAGGCCTACGACATTATGCGGGCCAACAAGATCGGAAAGCTTCCGCTTGTAGACAGGAACGGCAGGGTCGTCGGCCTCTATTCGTTTACGGATGTGCAGCGCCTCGTGGAGAACCAGAAGCCGACCTACAACTGCGACGAGCATTTCCGCCTCAGGGTTTCGGCCTCCGTGTCAGGGGGGAAGGGTGACCTCACCCGCATGGAGAAGCTGGCGGATGCCGGTGTTGACGTTGTGGTGGTCGATTCGGCGCACGGCCACACCAAGGGCATCATCGACATGACGAAGTACATCGTCAAGCATTTCCCGAATGTGGACGTGATTTCCGGCAACATCGCCACAGGCGAAGCAGCAATCGCCCTTGCCAAGGCCGGTGCGCACGCCGTGAAGGTTGGCATAGGCCCCGGCTCCATCTGCACCACGCGTGTCGTGTGCGGGGTCGGCATACCGCAGCTCACAGCCGTATATTCGGCGGCGAAGGCGCTTCGCGGCACTGGCGTTGCCGTGATCGCCGATGGCGGCATAAAGCTATCCGGCGACGTGCCGAAGGCGATAGCCGCCGGTGCCGACAGCGTGATGCTCGGATCCGTCCTGGCCGGTTCTGAGGAGAGTCCGGGCGAGAAGATATATTCGAACGGGCGGCAGTTTGTCGTCTATCGCGGAATGGGATCCATGGCCGCACTCAAGAACGGCAAGGGATCCCGCGCCCGCTACTTCCAGGACAACGAGGCGGAGGATGAACTTGTGCCTCAGGGCATCGAGGGCATGGTGCCGTACTCTGGGCACGTAAAGGCCATAATGACCCAGTTCTGCGGCGGACTTCGCGCCACCCTCGGCTATTGCGGCACCCGTACGATCAGGGAGCTTCAGGAACGCGGCAAGTTCTATCGCGTAACTGCGGCAGGGCAGCGCGAGGCGCGTCCGCACGACATAACGATCACAAAGGAAGCGCCGAACTATCGCACGTAAGGTGCGCAGTTCGGCATTGCCTTCAGTCGCCGCATGTCAGGCATCGATAGAGCGTGTCTGGCATGCGCGTCTGCGTTAAACACCTAAATGGGAATGACTGCCATGGAACGTCAGTTGATGGAGACGGATATTGTTGTCGCTGGATTCGGACCGGCTGCCGCCGGATTCCTGCTCACGCTTGCGCCGGAGCTTTCGAAGACAAAGGAAGATGGAACACCCCTGTACGAGTCGCGGGTGATGCCCGGAATGCCGCTTCAGGTGATGTGCTACGAACGTGCCGATGACACGGGATTTGGAGTTTCCGGCATAGTCACCAAGGCAGAGGCCATACGCGCGACGTTCCCCGGCGTTGATCTCGCGGCGGAAATCCCCAATGCCGCCAATGTCTCGCAGGAGAAGACCACATACCTTTTCGACCATCTTGGCTGCTCCAAGAGGTCTGTCGGCACACGCCTGATCGACGGATGCTTCCGAATGGGCAAGGTGATCATGAAGGGCGGCGAATGGCAGGCCCGCGAGCTTCCGATCACTCCGCCGTTCATGGACAAGCGTGGAGGATTGGTGCTGAACATGGGTTCGCTGATGGGATGGGCCGCATGCAAGGTGATGGAGAGCGGGACAGCGCAGATATGGCCGGGGTCGCCGGTCGCGGGTCCGATCTTTGAGGGAGAGCGCGTAGTCGGCGTGCGCATGGCCGATCAGGGCGTCGAGAAGGATGGTACGCAGACCGACGCATATATGCCGGGGATGGACGTGAAAGCCCGGCTTACCGTTGTGGCGGATGGTCCGGTTGGGGCCGTGGGAAGGGCTTTGGACGAGAAGTTCGGTCTGCCGAAGGGACATGCCCGCAATGACTGGGGCGTTGGCATGAAGGCCGTGGTGCAGCTGCCGGATAGCTGCAAGCTCGAACCTGGCACGATAATCCACACGCTTGGCTTCCCTGAGCCTGAGATATTCGGTTTCTTCTACGTGCATCCGAACCGCACGGCCTCCATGGGCATTTTCGTTGCGCCGTGGCAGGATACGCCGGTAAGGACCACCTACCGCTACCTTCAGCACTGGATGCAGCATCCGTACATATGGCGGCACATAGAGGGTGGTACGCTTGTCTCGTGGGGTGCGAAGTCGATTCAGGAATCGGGGACTGAAGGTGAACCGTTCCTGTGCGGGGACGGGTTCGCCCGCA
This sequence comes from Limosilactobacillus gorillae, assembly GCA_963653155.1. Taxonomy (GTDB): domain Bacteria; phylum Verrucomicrobiota; class Kiritimatiellia; order RFP12; family UBA1067; genus UBA1731. The sequence goes on along the minus strand of CAVJWR010000048.1, from coordinate 3,209 downwards.
TCGGTGAAGGTTCCGGAACTACAGACTGCCTTGCGAACGCTGGCGTAGACGAGGCTTGGGCTTCCGGCGCAATGCTTGCGAGGAATGTCCTGAAGCTTCTTGCCGAGGGACGGGATTTCACCAAGGCGAACCTTGAGGGCACGTACCTCGCCGACCGCAGGTCATCCGCGCTTGACAGGCGACTGAAGAAGGCTACGCATGCGCGGGCAGGGTTCAACAAATCGTTTTTCTGGGGAATGGTCGGAGAAGGGCTTTGCGGGTTGACAGGCGGGATACTCAACCTTGGCAAGATATTCAAGTCCGTTCCGCCCGCGAATCGCATACCGGAACTCAGCGAAGCCGTCAAGGGACGCAAATGCGACATGGATGCGCTCGCGAAGGGCGTCGCCGAGGCGAAGAAAGCCCGCAAGCCATTGCACGATGCCGTGATGGATGCCTGCGGGTGGCCGGAAATCCCGTTTGACGGAAAACTACTTGTCACCCATCAGGATGCCCTGCTGATAGGCGGCAAAGTGCAGGCGGCACCGGGCTTCGCCGACCATGTCCGCTTTGCGGATGCGGGGCTCTGCCGGGCCTGCACGAAGCAGACATGCATTGAGATATGCAGCGCACAGGCGCTTATGCCGGCGGATGAAGAAGGAAATCCGCCAAAGTTCGACAGGGAGAAGTGTGTGCATTGCGGTGCCTGCATCTGGAATTGCGCGAAGCTCCAGCCAGGCACGGACAAGTCCAACGTAGTGTTCTCGGCTGGCTCTGGCGGCTTGCATTCGAACGAGAATTGACGCCATCTCCACTCGGCATTGATATGAGGAAGTCCCAATGAGATCGGGTGAGAAACCGCAGAGGTTGGCTTCAATTGATGCCTTGCGCGGCTTCGATATGCTCTTCATCATGGGTCTGCCGGCCCTTGTGGCGGCGGTCGCGGGGGTGCTTCGGTGCGGCAGCGACAATTTCCTGTCAGTCCAGATGCGCCATGTGGCGTGGCATGGGTGGCACATTATGGATGGCGTATTTCCTGTATTCCTTTTCGTTTCCGGCATAACGTGGCCATTCTCGTGCGCAAGTAGAATGGCGAAAGGCGCATCGCGGGCGGCGATATGCCTTAACGTCCTTCGTCGCATGCTGGTGCTTTTCGCGCTCGGTCTGCTGTGTGAGGGCATAACCCACATTGACCTTGGATGGCAGGCGTTCCGCTTCGGCAGCGTTCTCGGACGAATCGGGTTCGCATGGGGGGCGGCGGCCTTGCTTTATGTGTTCTGCTCGGTTCGCATCCGCATTGCCGTGGCCGCATCAATCCTCGTTGGGTATTGGTTCCTGCTGTTGCTTGTGCCGGCTCCTGATGCGGCAACGGTGGCGATTCCGGGTACTAAAGAGGCGGCGGACATCGTCGCCGAGTTTGGACGCGGACCGTTCTCTTTGCCTGGATGCATCGTCGGTTGGGTGGATCGCATGGTCTTGCCTGGGCGACTCCGCTTCGATGGCCTTCTGGACACGCAGGGTGTGCTGTCTATTCTTCCTGCCATATGCCTACCGCTTTTCGGAGGCTTTGCGGGCGAACTGATAAGGCGGGATGATCTGTCTGGCGGACGCAAGGCTTTGCTGATGGCGTCCTTGTCGGTCGTCCTTGCGGCCCTTGGCTGGATGGTCGCGCATTGCTTCGGCAGTTGGTCCATGCCGTTCAACAGGTCATTGTGGACAAGCTCGCACGTCCTTTGGTCTGCGGGCTATGCCTTTGCGCTGTTTGCGGCATTCTACTACGTCATTGACGTTCGCGGCTGGCGGAAGTGGAGCTTTTTCTTTCGCGTAATCGGAATGAACGCTATCGTGATATGGATGCTTACGAGACTCTACGGCGTTGGACGCTATGGGAAGTTCGATCCGCTGTCGGACGCAACCAAGTGGCTCTTCGGCGGCATAGTTACGCTTATCGGTGGAGAATGGGGTGCGCTCGCATATGCCCTCGGCTACATTGCGGTATGCTGGTCGCTCCTTTACTTTCTCTACCGCAAGGGGATATTCGTCAAGGTTTAGAGAAGAGAGGGAAAGGCAGCAGTGAGTGCAATGAATGATATGGTCAACCGATCAAGTGTCTCCGATGTGAACCAAGCAGGACGCATAGTGTTTCTTGACTATCTTCGCGTCATTGCCTGCCTTATGGTGATGGTAGTCCATGCCTGTGAACCGTTCTATCTTGGCGGCGAGGGCACGTTCATCTTTTCGCGATGGGAGGCGGCGTGGGCGACCGCGATCGATTCGGCGGTCAGGGCGTGTGTGCCGCTCTTCGTGATGGCGAGCGCGTATCTGCTGTTCCCCGTGACCCGGCCGACGGGCGAGTTCTTTCGGCGTCGCCTTGTGCGTGTCGCCGTGCCGTTCGCAATATGGACGTGCGTCTATACGGCCCGCTTCGGCGGCGATTGGGGCAAGCTCATCTTTAACTTCCCTGTAGACATAATCGGAGGGCACCTTTGGTTCGTGCCAATGCTATTCGGACTTTACCTGCTCATGCCGCTTCTCTCGCCATGGGCCGAGAAGGCTACCGAGAAGGAGGTGAGAGGATGGCTCGCCGTGTGGGCGATCACCACCATATTCCCGTATTTGCGCCGCCTGTGGGGATTCCTCTATGGAGAGCCGAGCTTTGGCGCGGTGCCGTACCTCTATGGTGAGTGTCCATGGAACGCCTTTGGCGCATTCCAGTACGTGAGCGGCTTCTTCGGCTACATGCTGCTCGGCTTCTGGTTCAGGAAGTTTGCCGCCGAGATGTCCTGGCGGAAGACGCTTGCGGTGTCCGCGCCGCTTTGGGTCGTTGGATATCTCGCGGCGGCGATTCCGTTCTACCTGCGCATCCCGGATTCGGCTGGCTATCCTGTAAATGCGCCGTATGCGGCGGCAGTCGATCTTGAGATGAGCTGGGAGTTCTGCTCTACGGGCGTTGCGCTTACGGTTGCGGCATATTTCCTCGTGATCCGCAAGTTTACGGCGGGCGGCGCATTTTACCGCCGCGTGATACGTCCGCTATCGGAGGCAAGCTACGGCACGTATCTCCTGCATATGCTTGTCCTTGCTGAAGTAAGCGAACTCTTTAATCCACGCCTTACGGCACCGCTTGCCATCGTTGCGACGGCGATAATATCGTTTGTGGCCTCGTCCATCATATCGATTTGCCTACGTCGCATTCCGCGAGTGGGTGCGTGGCTATGCGGCTGACGTTC
>CAVJWR010000047.1:15175-24396 GCA_963653155.1 Limosilactobacillus gorillae | reverse complement strand
GGATATGGCCGCCTCTGCCGCCTTCTCCTCAGGCTTTGTGATCGACGAGTCACGGAAATCGCGGTTCCCGTAGCATGCATATATCTTTACCGGCTTGCCAGAGGCGTTCTTGCCATCCGGAAACACGGAGAACCAAGCGTCGGCGACAAGCTTAAGCTCGCTGTCGCGTCCGTTGTTCGCGACATCCCCGGCGATCAGCACTCCATCCACTTCCCTTTCGGCCGCGAATGCAAATGCTGATTTGAGAAGTCCAATGGAAGGGCTTTCTCTGTCATCAACATGCGGATCCGACATCAGCGCCAACCGTAAAATAGGACGATCTGATGGCATTCCGGCAGAAGCCGCAAGCAAGCCGGAGATAAAGCATCCGCCTCCTATCGCAAACTCCCTACGCGACAGCGCAGATGCTCCAAAGCCATTGCCAGCGTCAACGACACACTCCATAAAATGCCCTTTCATGGCACCTATTTTACCATAAAAACCGTGAAAGGCTTCGATGTCACCTGCCGCCACGCAACCACACCGCAAGACTTCCCCGAAAGAGCGACCGACGCCGCGCACGCCGAGGCGTCCGCTCCAGCGGCGAACCGTTCGCCGCCGCAAGTATCTCGCCCTCAGAAGGATAAATCTCAATCTCGTCCTCACAGGCTATGACACGATTGCCATCCCTATCCACTGCATCAAACCGCACCAGCCGCAGATTTTCTCTCTCGAACAGCACCGTTTTTCTTACCGACGCCTTCGGCCCGGCTGTACGTCGCTCATCGGCGGCAACGACCTTCCCGTTCCGACGCGCCTCGACGCGCAGTTCACCTGGCGCATACGGCACCGTCCAGACGAGATGCAAATCCGCAGTGTCAGCCCTTCTCCTGACACCTTGCGAAACGCCGTTCAGGTAAAGCTCCGCCTCGTCGCAGTTCGTATAGCACCAGACAGGGACCTTCTTCCCCTCGCATCCCGGCAACGTCCAGTCCGGGAGCAGGTGCACCATCGGCTCATCCGTCCACATCGCCTGATAAAGATACGCACGATCCTTGGGCAATCCGGCAAAGTCAAACATTCCCCAGGACGATCCGACGGCGGGCCAATGGGCGGTGCCTTTGCTGAGCGGATTGCTTCCCTCCCCAAGATAGTCATACGAGCACCAGGTGAACTCGCCCGCGCTCCATGGTGCGGATATCTGTCGCTTGAGCGTCGCCTCTTGCCCTTGCGCAGGCACACCCCATACCGGTATCATGGAACGGGCATCGGCAAGATTGCCATCATGATTGGCGATCACAAGGTCTGCGCCATTCGTGCGATAGCAATAGACATCACGCAATGAATATGTCGCGGCCGTCTCCGATCCGACGAGCGCGTACTTGCCGCGAAAAGAGTCATAGAATTCCGGATTGTAGTTGAGTCCGCAGACGTCCAACGCCGAGATGATGCCGTTCTCCTCTGCCCATTTCGGTCCGTTAAGCCCAGCCGTGATCGGTCGCGTCGGGTCCAGTTTCCTGATGATGTCGCGCATTTCCATTGCGGTCTTCGCACCATCATGCCCATGCCGTCCTTCGTACTGACCCGCCCCAAGTTCAGGGATCTCGTTTCCGATTGACCATAGGATTACAGAGGGATGGTTGCGATCTCTGCGCACAGCCGTCTCCACATCATGCCGCCATTCATCATCGAAGAACCGGGACTGACCATAGGCCGTCTTTGGCTCGCGCCACTGATCGAACAGTTCATCCATCACGAGAAATCCCATTCGGTCGCACAGGTCGTAGAATTCAGGCGGAAACGGATGATGGGCTGTGCGTATGGCATTCACGCCAAGCTTTTTCAGTTCACGCAGCGAGTATTCCAGCGCCACTTCGTTGAGACGCGCACCAAAGCACGGTTCGCCCTCATGCTGGCATACGCCACGGATCGGGAAGTGACGGCCATTAAGGAAGAAGCCCCTGTCTTTCGTAAAGGCAAATGAGCGGATGCCGTACGGAACTGTCAGGGAATCCTCTTCCCCACCGCATCTCGCGACGATCTTCACATCGTACAGGAAAGGATCGTCAGGACTCCACAGCCGTGGATTTTCGATGACGAGCCTACCGCCTTTCGGCAAAACGATTTCCGCGCCTTCCACCAGGATTCGCAGCTCGGCCTTATCCGCGCCCACCGAAAGTGTCTGAATGAAAACGCTATCCGGCTCAAGCGAATATCCGCGCCTAATGACAAGCGACACGTTCCGCAGAATGCCGGCGCCCGGATTCCACCGCGTATTCGGCACCTTGGCATCAACCGCAACCTCGATCAGATTCGTCATCCGCCCGGCATCTATCGGCACTTCAAACGGCAGATACCCGCTTTTGCGTCCGCCAGCGGCGACACCGTTCACGAAAACCCTGGAATTGTAGTAGACACCGTCAAAGCGAACGGCAAGCCGTGCGCCGACCGCCCCTTTCGGCGTTACGACAGCCTTGCGGTATCGGACAAGTCCACCTTGGACATATCCATGGTCTCCAAGTTCCGGTCGATTTTCAAAAGGCAGGCATTCTGTCGCATCGTGCGGCACATCGGTTGTCTGCCAATGCACATCTCCATCCCACCGCCATTGCCAATCGGCATTTAAGGGATAGGATCGCGAATCGACCACCCCCTTCTTCAGGCCTGCATCCCCAAGGGGAACCGCCTCACGAACTGTCGCTTCTGCGGGGGACTCGCGGACAAGCTCGTACAGGAACGTCGCATTAGTATCGTCCCTCGCGACATCAGCCGTGAAGCCAAGCCGCCCTTTCGCCAGCACAGACGGCACTTCGCCTCGTCTCTTGCCGCTTGTCTCAAGCGCATACACCTTCCAGTTCCCCTCTCGGACGGCGATGGAGATATCCGCCGTTCCATTGCGGACAATATACGGCAGCCTGCCACGGTCAAGCAGATAGCGGTGCGCCAGGTCGGCGAAGACAGAGTCGCTGTTCTGGAGTTCCGTCACATGGCTGACTACGATGCGGTCGGACTCGCCCAGCGGCTTGCCGTCCACGGAATTCGCCCAGACAGCGGCATGGGAACCGTGAAGCCGAGCCGTGAAGCCCCCGACATCAACGATTCCACGCTCGGCGAAACCTCCTGCGACACGTGGCGTATGAACGCTCAAAGACCCAGCACGCGTGTCAAGCACATGATGCGGGCCGCGAATGATGCCATCACGATACCAGCGCTCTCGCGTCTCATCCCGTGTCGGATGCTTCCAGTCAGTCCAATCCGCCAAAGTCTCAACACCCTGTGGCGGCCTGTCTCCAACGATGATCCCGACCTTGCGCAGGTATGAGAGGAAGTCTGTTCCAAGCCTATCGATGAAACGGCAGCCCTTTCCATCCAGACATTCGAACTTTTCCCGAGGCAAGACTACGGCGCTCGTCTCCTTCGCCTCTGGAAGGTCACCGAATGCGAACAGCATAAGCCCTGCACGCTCTTCCGCGATTTTCGTGGGGTCTGTCACAAGATCGAAGCCGCCCATTTTCTCCTTGGCATAGCCCCTGTGCCGCGCAACGTGGTGCGACCAGCCGAATCGCCAAACACCCGCCCAGTTCTGTAGGCCGGCGACCGTACCGAGCGTGATTCCAGACTGGGAACGAAGGCGTGCCGGTCCGCAGAAATTGAATTCTGTGACGCAAAACGGACGATCCAGATGGCGCATCGGCGCTATCGTTTTCGGACCTACACGATAATCCTTCAGTGGACTCGCATTCAGGCGGTAGTTGGGCAAAGACCAAGCCTTTTCCGGGAAAGACGGATGATCGACATAGAAGTGCATGTCCACATAGTCCAAAAACGCATCCCTGGTCTTCGCATAGACGGCAGGATTGTAGTTGATGTTCATGTCCGTAACGAGGGACTTCGCCCTGATCTCATCTCGGAGAAACTTGCGCACACGCTCATTGAAGCGATACTCAAGCTCGCCACAGAAGAGAAGAAAGGCCTGATTGTCCTTTCCGGAGCCGTCGTAGATGTTCCCCGGAAACGGTTCCCGTACATTCACGTCAGCGAAAGATGGATCAGCTGCCTTCTTTTTCCGCAGCCATTCCATGTATTCGGCACGGTAGATATCCGCGAAAAGGCGCACCCCACTCATGCCATCCATACCTAAGGATCCTTCGTTGACAACCGAAAGCAGCGGCATAGCAGGCTCGTCGGCATAGCGGCGCCCAGTGTATGGATTGACGTGGTTGAGGAAATTCCTCGCGTAGCAAATGAAGTTCGAGAAGGCGACCTCGCTCACGTAGAATAGTGGCTTGATCGATTCGTATGGCGGACATCCATCGCGGTCTATGCCCAGTTGCCGGTAGGTCAGGCTCCGCGACACGTATAGGTCGGTCGTAAGATACAGGCCATGGTCGATACACGTCTTGACGAGATAGTCCATCCGCTTCATGTTGGTGGCATTGAGTTCGGTCTTGTCTGGCCCGGTCGTGATGCCATTGTCATGATGATGAATGCGAAGTGAATTGTAGCCGATACGCGCAAGGTTCGCGGAAAAGCGGTCGAATTCCTCGTCAGTAAGTCCCCAGCACATGTCGCCGCAGATGTTTACCCCGTAGAAGCGCACCCTCTTCCCCGGTTGGCGCTCAAACTCGAAATCCTGTCCGTTCGTTCGCAGAAAACCGTCCTTGCCGGCCGGCTGACCTGTCGGCCGCAAGTTCGTCCAGTCCAGTGCCGAGCCTGGATTGATGAACGGCGTGAAGCGGGTGAGCGGTGTCCAATCAGCGTCGGCCTTCAACGTGACGGGGCCTGTCTTTGCGACAAGTCCCTGCGGCGTGGAAAGCGCATATGCGATTTCATTAGTCTCACCCGCCGTGAAACGATCCTTGGCAACAGCCTTCGCCCGAAAGACAAACGCAGGGCCACCCCAGGCGCGACCATCATTCACTTCAAACGGCTGGGGAGTGTCGAAACGAACAGTGAACTGCGTACGTCCGTCCGGACGAATCGCCGTAGCCTTTCTGGCCGTGACGACCATTGCCCCCAGCACACCTTTTCCCTGTGGAAGGTGAACCGTCCTGATATCGTCAAACGTAATCTTGCCGCCGGCCCAGCCATCCGTCATAAGTGGAAAGGAAGCGTAGAGCCCCGTCGCCGGAGTGTCGGCCACTCCGACAAACCTGTAACGCACGGCAAGCTCGCCATTCTCCGTCAAGCTGTAGGATGTCTCTCCCTTGAATATCTTCTCCCGCGACCCAAGGAGAGTATTGATTCCGAAAGGGGTCTGTCCCCTGCGTGGCACGGTCTTTTCATCCGCATACGGCGCACAGCCCATCGACTTCGGAAGGAAGAATATGGGCGTAGCGTTCACTTCTGCGGACGGTATGCGCGTCGCCCCGTTCGGCAGTATCTCCACACTCTCCGGCTCCGCACAAGCCAACAGCACCGATGCGAGCATCACACCGGCGAGAATCCAACCCTTTTTCAACTCGTTCATTTCCACTTCTTTAATGCGATGCATGGCTCAAAGATCGTACATCGCCCGCGTGACCGGAGCAAACACGCGGAATCCCGTCGTGCTTGATTTGCCGTCGTTATCTATCACGCGTTCGTCTGTCTGCGTCATCAGCTCCTCGTATGACGAGCCGCCGACAACGACATGTTGTCCGGCCTTGCCGACAGCCAGCGCCTCTTCATATGTCGGACCGACTGGATCAACGCCGCAACGATAGGAACTACCCCATCCATTCGAGTTCCTTGAAAGCGTCATCTCTTCGACATTTCCCGCGACATCATATAGCCCGAAGCCGTTTGGCAGATAACTCCCGACAGAGGCATGGCCGATATCGGGATCAGTAGTATTTCCCCAACTTCCGCCCCAGTTGTCATTTCCCTCCCCCCATCCGCCGTTGTACCTGTATCGGCAGAAAGCGTTCGCCACCTCATTCGACATCGGCATTCCCTGAGTGAAACTGTAATTCCGTCCATCCACAAACGCTCCGAACGCACTGGAGCCGCCGGCATAGGCATACAGGGCCTCGCATTCCGTAGGCAAATCGAAGAGCACTCCGCCGCCAACGCGAGCGCGAAGCTGGCCAATGAAACTGTTCGGCGCAACCTTCTCGTGACCCGTCGTTGGCCAGTCAACCCCGTCCGTCGCATTCGTCGAGCCGCGAACCTCATTATAGCGGCAGTTGAAGACAGGCTTCGAAAGCGAAACCAATCCCTTGTCATAGTCGGCGGCACCCAGAGTACAGGCATATCCGCGCGTAAACTCGAAAACGGACGCGTAGATCGGCTTTGAGAACGTAACGCCTGGATCGCTCTTCCAGTTCATCTTCATCTTCCCGGCCGGCAGACGGCGGAACACCATGTTCGTGACCGCATACTTCGCGTAGACGGCGGAGTTGGTAAGTCCAGTCCAGATAAATTTGTCGTGGCTGGCGTGCTGATCCTGATTATACAGATAGGAATAGTCTTCGGTGTATGTGCCGTAGTTCCCCGTGCGGATGTCATCCTTCGTGAGGAAGGTGAATCGGCTGCCACTGTGGTTCTTCTCAAGGTTCACGATCATGTAGAGAGGAATGGCCTTGGCTTCGACCTTCAGCTTGAAGCACGTAAGCAGATCGATGTCGCCGACTGCCGTCAGCGTCGGATCAAAGACGTAATGATACGTTCCAGCCGTCACGGCCAGCGTCTCGTCGCCCGTCAGCGCCGCCTCCGGAATCTGGTAGACCATTGAGCCGTTCGAGAACGAGAATCTGAGGTCTACGGGTTCTGGAACCGCATCTACGACAACCGTCACATCGACCAGACGGCTAAACGGCCAGCGTTGGCTCACGGTAATCGACGTCACGGGGTCAGTCTCGGCCATTAGGCCAAAGGTCAAAAGACACTGGAGAAGGCAAAAGATTCTTTTCACTGCAAGCGTTCCTTTCCATTCAGTCAGTCAAAGGCGACAAACCTAAAGCCGTACAAGCTTGAGCATTCATCCTGCCCGGCGTACTGGCGCTGGTTGACACCCGTTTCGGCAGGAACATGCCAAGCGCTGCCACCGCGTGCGACTCGTTTCGTGGAAGTGGCCTCGGACATCTTCGGCCCAACCGGATCTACCCCTAAGTGGAATTGAGATGCCGCAGGTGCCGCCCAATCAAGGCAGACTTCCTCAATGTTGCCCGACATGTCGTAGATGCCATAGGCATTCGGCATGTAGTAGCCGGCCGGGGCAAAACCTTCGGAAGGCCAATCTGGAGCATCCTCGGCAGGTTGCCATTTCTTCCCCGTGCCGCTATCCCAGTGTCCGCCGTTATCCCTGTGGCGTCCGATCAGGTCTGCGGCACCGTTGTCATCCGTGCCGGTATAGAACTTTGCCGTCGTGCCCGCACGATACGCGAGCTCCCATTGAGCCTCGGTGGGAATGTCAAACATGACGCCCGTAATGTCGCGCATAAGGCCCAGCCATCTTGAGCTCCCCACGTCCGCGATTCCCGTCTCTGGCCAGTTGATGCCCTCATCAATCGAACCGCGCACGTCCGTTGTCGAGATGTTGTATTTAGGCCGCCGATATTTAAGTTCAAGCGGTGACGGCAGACTCGTCTTGCACAACGTCGCATGGTGGCCGACCGTGAACTCGAAGACCGATATCCAGTACGGTGACGTAACCGATACATTGGGGGCCTCCGCAGTCGTGCCGGCCGCAACGAACGATCCAGGCACGATTCTGCGGAAAAGCATATGCGTCGAAACGAAGCGCTGATCGTTCGTGCATCCAGTCCAGACGATCGGATTCTTGAGAGAGCAGTTGGAGATGCCAAGCTTCGACATGTCCGTCTCGTAGTCGCCGTAGCGTCCAGAAAGGAGATCCGTGCGCGTGACGTATTCCACGCGCTGATCCGCCGCGCCCGTCCTGCGGATGTCTACGATCATGTAGAGCGGAGATTCTACGGGCGTAAGGACGACGCGGAAGGATGCAATCGACTTAACGTCCTTCATCGCACTCTTCGAGAGGTCGATGGTCATACGGTGTGAACCATCCGAAACGTAGGCAAACTGCCCGGAAAGAGATAGTGGACCGGCATCTATCTGCGTGTCTCCGTCGTAAAGCGTCGGACGCACATCGCAGAACTCATTCGGATCCGCCGACAAGACATATGTCACGTCGATGACACGGGAAAAGGGCCAGCGCTGGCGAACCGTCTGCTGTTCGACGGTCGCCGCCAAAACGGCATTTGCCGCCAACAAAGAAACAACCATTGGAACAAGAGTTCTCATCTCAACGAGCCTCCCCTTATCTTATTACAATGCTCAGACCGACATTTCCATAATAGGCGTAGCCAGTCGTGAAGTGGTCTCCGCACGAGAGCGTGAGGTCGTATCGTCCCTGTTTTCCAGCATTATCCACAGGAGCCCAACGGAAGTAGCCATTCTTTGAGATGCCAGCAGATTGGACAGTTTCCGTGCCCGTAGCGCGGAAGACCGACGTAAGATCAACCATTTCCTCCATGCCCACTCCAAGCCAGGCAGTATCGTAGGCCACTGCCCGTCCTACAGGAGTGCAGGCAAATGATCTGTTAGAATCGGCCACATGCACCGTGATTGGCGCAAAGGTTCCGGTTTCGAGCGCAAGGACAGCCGTATCGATATCGCCCGTTGAATATTCGACCGTCACGCTGAAACAGTCGTCCGCCGCCGGAACCTCGCCGGAAAACACTGTCCAGTCTTGCGAAACCGTCCCCGCGACGACATGCTTCGAAAGGATCGTCTGCCCCATCGCGTTTACGATCTTCAGCTCTGCGCCCGTCGCGCCATTCGGCCAGTTCAGGCGTAGCGAAACGGTCGGTGCCGTGATTGTCTGCCATGTCATGTTGCACGACGGAGAGCAGTACAGCCTCATCGCCGTGCTTTCGGCCGCAAAGGCCGACAGCACCGTCGCCATGGCCGCGACAACGGCCAACAGATCAATTCTCATGGGACCTCCTTTCTTTCATTTGCCCCTGCCATTAAGCCTCTGTTGGCCGGCATTGCCACAGACAACCGCCCTGGCGTCGCCCGACGCGTCGCTTCGATTCCGTCAACGAAAACCCGAAAGCCATTTTCCCGTTGCCAGCGAACGGCTATCTCATGCCCGCGATAGCGCAGATTCTCAAGGACAAGATAGTTCCACTTTTCAGGGAAGAGCGGATCGACCACAAGGCAATCCGTTCCGTCCGGCACAATGCCGACCAGACCGGAGATCACCAGATCGCAGAACGTCGAATGATTGTAGTCTT
>CAVJWR010000047.1:0-15165 GCA_963653155.1 Limosilactobacillus gorillae | reverse complement strand
AGTCTTTCCCCCGCTCGACAGGGAAGCGCTTTGCCATCTCGGGCGAATGGCGGATTATCTCACGAGATATCCATTCGGCCTTGTCGGGATGAAGGTTCTCGTCGATCCACGGCACAACCTCCCAGTCCGAGTCAGGCCCCTTCTCCCGCCATGGTTTCGGATGAGTCCGGCGATGGGCATCTGCATATTGCCACAGCAGCGGGGCAAAGAGGTTTCGAAAGGGAGAGTCGGTACGGGCATGAATGTCGTTGGCAAGGGCCGTGAGGGCGATCGAAGTCGCGAATGGCCATGATGGCCCGTTCCACTTGCACTCGTGCCCTTTGTAGTCAATCGCGAAGCCTGCGGCCCGACGCTCTGGAAATGTCAGACCATAACGGGCCGCAAAGCCCTGCGGATCTGAGAGCTGCGCCCAATCCGCCGAACGTCCATCAGTAGACATGCCGAAGTACCACGGTGCGTAGCCATGCAACTCGCGCACGACGCCCTTTACGTCGTTCGTGGTCTCGGTCGTGAAAAATCCCACCGATGAATTCCAGCAGTGTTCAAGGATTGACTGCCTCACCATCTCAGCCTTGTCGGAGAATTCCGCCGCAAGCGTAGCGCGGCCCACAGCCCTTGCCACTTTTGCGATATGGTAGGCCTCGCTCCACATCGCCGAGGCCATAAGCGGCTTGTATCCGTTTCCCCCAAGCGAAATCTCAGAGCCCTCGTAGTTGTCGATCGAGAGAAATCCACCTTTGCCGTCGCCTCCCATGTGTGCCTTTCCAGGAGAGGGCCAAGCCTTGCGTTCAAACCCCTGCTCCCACCGTCGATAGTAGGCAACCGCCGCATCCAGAAGGTCGGACCGCAATTTATCGTCACCCGTCACGTCAGCAACGTCACATGCGCCAGTGAAGAGCCAGCTCGAATATTTCCACCGATGCGTCGCACGCGGATCGGCGAGCCAGAAGCGGGCATTCTCGGCGGCATACTTCGGGTCCCTCAGCCAACGGCCCTCTCGCAAGTGGTGTCCCGCCGGACAGACGATCGTATTGCCGGCACCCGCCCAGCTCACCTTCGGCAAGAACTCGGAGACCGTCCATACGCCGAGGTCATGCCGCAGGTGTTTGCGAAAAGTCCACCAGCGGAAATAGTACGTGCGTTCAATATCCTTGTCCGGACAGGCGAAGCGCGGACAGTTCGCCAGCATGAAGCTCTCGGCTGCGGCGTTCGGGATGGCATTCGTGTACAGTTCGACATCCTTGGCATTGAAGCGTTGCACATACGTTTTCAGCAGACTTTCCGTGTCTGGCAGGGTTCGGTCCGACGCTTCGAGGTCAAGGCCATCGTGGATTGCGCAGCCGACATACTCTGGCACACCGTTACGGCCATTGTACCAGATGAGCCAGCGGTTGCGCCTCTCATCGCGAATCACGCTCGGCTTGTAGCAGGCGCTGGAGTTCCATGTGCAGAGATCTGGCGCCACTATCGGATTCTGACCGTGACGCTTCCAGTTCGTGATGCCGTCGTCTGAGAAAGCACAACCTATGCGGGCCGTGTCGATATCTGAATAGCCGATGTAGAACATCACGTAGCGCCCGTCGGGTAGGGGGTGGACCTCACACGCCCCCACGCGATCACGCTCCCACGTGCATCCACCAGTCGCACTGAACATCGGGTTGCCCGCCCATTTCGTCCAGTTCAGGCCGTCCTTGGATTCGGCGTAACACAGGACATTCGGTTCGGCCGTCTCACCTGCGGCGTACCACATGCGCCAGATGCCGCGCCCCGCATCCCAGCGCACGTACGGATTCATTACGGACTCCTTCTCGAAGTCAAGCTCAGGCACCATCACGGGCGTACGCTGTACCCGCGTAAAGCGAACGCCATCCTTCGAAACCGCATATCCGATGCGGCTCATCATGCCACGCTTCGCATCCCTTGCCTGACCGGTGTACCACATGTGCCACACGCCGTCCCTGAAAACGGTGCAACTGCGGTTGATGTCATCCTCCCATCCGCTGGACGCATCGGCCACGAGACACGTTTCGGGATTCTGCGTCCAATTCATCGCGTCCTCGCTCCGCACAAGAGCAATCGCCTTCTGCGGACGCCACGAGAAATACATGGTATACGGGGCCGGGCCATCCGTAACCACATTCACGTCGAAGCACGTTCCAAGACGCTCGTTGCCAAGCACCGGATTGCCCTCGTAGGCCCGCCATGTGCCGGCATTCGCCAGACTGCACAGTGCCAAGGCTACCGCCACGACCACACCCTTACAACAGAATGTAGCCCTTTTCGTGGCTATCCGCGACAAAAAACAAGGTATTTCATTTCTCATGTTCACACCTATCAGCCCTATCGGCCAAATTAACCCTTTTGCTGACCATTGTATCACCTCAACCATAGAATATCATTTAAGAAATACGCAAAATAATTTACAAAATACGCAACCTGTCTAATGCATTTTGTGGTAGAATCCAGTGCATGAAACGCATTGGAATCCTTGTCGAGAGGCAACGCGCATATGGAAGAAACATCTGTTGCGGCATTGCCCGCTTCGCCCAGGAATGCGGCAACTGGAATCTACGGTTCCTGGAGTGGTCCGATGTGGATCACCGCAAGAGACTTGAACCGTTCGATGGCTTCATAGTCCGCATACTGAACGGTCAGATCGCGCAAGCCTTCCGGGATACCGGCAAGCCCGTTGTCGATGTGTTCTATGAGCGCGACTGGCCGAACATCTCCAGCGTCGATCAAAATGCCCGACTGGTTGGGGAGCTTGCCGCGAATCATTTCATTGAGCACAAGTTCACGAACTTCGCCTTCTGCGGATTCAACGGACGCAGCTATTCCGACAGGAGGCGCGAAGCGTTCGTAGGCTATCTGGACACAAACTGCCTATCATGTTCCGTATATGACTCTCCACCCTCGGACATCGCAAACTTCGAGGACAGGATCATACGCGAAGAGAGGCTTTCGCCTGGGCCAAGCAACCGGCGACTTGAAAGGTGGATCAAGGGGCTACCCAAGCCAATAGCCGTATTCTGCTCACATGACCTGCGCGCCTATCAGCTCATGGAGGCCTGTAGACGATGCGGCATAAGGATTCCAGAGGAAGTCGCTATCCTCGGTGTCGACAACGATGAACTCATCTGCAATTTCCTTACGCCGACACTCTCATCGATAGATCTGGACGGCGATCTGGTCGGTCATACTGCTGCCGCAGTCCTGTTCGACAGGATCTTGTCGCCTGATGCTCCACCATGCCATGTCATGGTCAAGCCGTCAAGGCTTGTCGTGCGTCAATCCACGCAGACCTACCCGATCTCGCCTGCCTGGCTGTCGGATGCACTTGTCTTCATCCACAGCAACGTCACTCGCCATCTCACGGCCGCAGACGTCTTTGCCCACGTCGGGAAATCGCACACGCTCGTCTCCGACGCATTCAGAAAGAAGATCGGCACGACAGTGCAGAAGGAAATCCAGAGGTCGCGCCTCACGGAAGCCATGCGACTCGTACGCTCGTCAAGCATGTCCTTCACAGAAGTCGCAAAACTCGCGGGATTCGGATCCGCACAGTACTTCTGCACATCCTTCACTGCCGCATTCGGCAAACCGCCATCAAGCTTCAGGAAACCGCCAGTTCAAGGGACTCATTGAAAAGAACATCACTCGCACGCACGTATGGCGGCGTCACTTTGCCCGCCCACGCGAAAATCATACTTTACTGAATCTTTTCCACGCCAGCGTCGATGAGTTGACGCGTCTTCGAGTCGAACGCGAGGCCGATGGCATAGATTGGGAGGCCACGTGCCCTGTACGGTTCGGCGTAGCCCTTTTCGCGGATCTGCCCCAGCGCATCCGCCGCCGTCGCATCGACTTTCAGCTCAAATACGTAGACGCCACATGGATGTGTCGCTATTAGGTCACTGCGGCCCTGCGTCTGCGTAACTTCGGGATCGTACTGGAAGCCCTGCGCCGCCAGAAGCATGCACAGGGGGCGCACGTACGAGAACTCGTTCTTGCGCTCGAAGCCCTCATGCGAACCGTAAGGCAGCTTCGCGTAGAGGGACTTAAGCCCGTCGAAGAACGCATCGAACTGACCCGCGCGTAGCTTTATGCCAAGAGAGGCCGACCATTGTGCGTCTCTCCCGGCGTAGGCCCCCGCGAGCAACGCCGCAAGATCCTGACGCACCTCTTCGTCGGGGACACGCAACGTGTAGAGTCCATATGAATAGTCGGCGATCGTCAGGTAGCCCGTCTGGTAGAGGAGTCCCGTCGGCTGGATGTGCGAAAGGTCGGCGACATCAAAGTCCGCCTCGCCGGCAAAGGTCTCTCCATCGGGGTCGATGGAGAGCGCACCCTCGCGCTTGATGTAGTTCATCAGCGTTGAGGCGCGCCCCGTCGATGTCCACGTCGCGGTGAACGCCGGATCCGCAGACGAGAGCGTAAGCGCGATGGACACGGGGTTGTAGACCGTCGTCGCGTCAAACCGCGCAAAGCGGTAGCCATTGAACCAGCGCTTCAGCTCGGCGCGGAACGCCGCATCGGAAAGTCCCATGCGCACAGCCTTGGCGTGCAGGTGTTCAGAGAAGTTCGCGTCAAGTTCCTCCTCCGTGTAGCCATAAAGCGCAGCGTAACCCGTCTCGAAAGAGATGTCGTTCAGACTGGAGAGCGTCGAGAAGATCGAGAGCTTCGTGAACTTCGACACGCCCGTAATGTAAAGGAAGCGGATCTTCCCCGAATTGTCCTTGAACTGCGCATAGATCGCCGATAGGCGCGTACGTATCTGCTCGGCTAGCTCAACATCCGCGAGGGCCTTCGCCACCGGATCGTCATATTCGTCGATCAGGATCGCCGGCCCAACGCCATCGCGCCTGTAGAAGAAGTCGATGGCGTCACGCAAGTTGTCCGAAGGACGAAGGCCGTCGTCGTATGTCCAACCAGTCTCGGCGAGAGAACGCTTCACGGCCTTCACGAACGTCTCCTCGAAAACCGTGAGGCTTGAGACCTCAACCCCGCCCCAGTTGAAGTGGATAACGGCATGGGGCTTCCAGTCATAGTCAGTCTTGGAAATCGCAAGCCCATCGAAGAACTCTCGATGACCGAGGAAGATCGACTTCAGTGTCGTCACGCTCAGGGACTTTCCAAACCGGCGCGGCCTCGCACAGAAGAAGAAAATACGACTTGGATCGGTGACGAGCCGATGCAGATGCGCGGTCTTGTCCACGTACACCTTCCCCGCCTTGCGCAGGGCCTCGAAATCGGATATATCTGTAGCGATCGGTTTCATGATGCGGACATTATAGCAAAAAAGTGTCAGATGTGAGCGACACATCCGCCGTGAATGCGCCGATACTGAGAATAGACCGTAGCCACGATTGACTCAATCTCTATTGGCTTTCGATGTTTTTGTCCCTTGCGAAAATCCTATCAGCGAAATCCATTGCCCAAATCCAGTCACATGCGGCGATGCCATGCTTCTCCGAACGGCGCACATAGCCAAGGTTCTCGCCGATTGCCGCCGTTGAGTAGTTATCAGGTTCGGCTACATCTGGCATAGTCCCTTTCCCAAGAAACCTCCACACGGGCGCCGCCGCTCGGCATGACAGGAATTCTCCACGAGGGTCAAGCCATTTGCTGCCATCATAGCCCTCGACCAGCACGCTTCGCGGAGCGATTGTGGATAGCAGAAGATGCTGGTCGAACGTAAGCAGCTTCGCCGGATCCGACGAGTACTTGCGATATGCCTTGCAATACCAGTGCGAAAACATCGCATTCTCGGTTGACACGTTCTCGCCATAGTCACGCTTGGCCAATGTGACGCCGCCACCACCGCACTGGTTGGGTACGCACACGGTGAAGCGTTCGTCACGTGCCGCCGCCAACAGGGCCGCCTTGCCTAAGCGCGAACATCCGATCACAACAGATCTCTTCGCATCAATTTCGGGAATTCGTCCAGCAAGATCAAGCCCGCGAGACAGCGCCCATGCCCAAGCACCGAGCGCCGTAGGGTTGTCCATGCGGGATTCGTCCCGCTTGCCCCAGAGAGAGAATACGCCGGTGTATGCAAATGGATCCTGACGATAGCGCACTTCAGGCTCATTCCTTGACGGATCTGGCGAGACCTCGCAATAGCATGCGCTCATCACGGCATATCCACGGGCAAGCACCACATTGAGTGGCAGATATGTATCCGAATCTGGACGGCACATCAGTCCTCGCGTCTTTTCGGATGCCCGATGCGCGTCAATGAAGTACTCCGGATTGTTTCGCACCCATGCGGTCTGCACAGGCACATCGGCATCAAAGGACAGCTCGTGGTTCCCGCGATAGTTGAGGAACAGCATTACCGGTACGGGCTTTGACGCATGGCGTGGGAGAAACACAATCCAATTGATGCACGGCCCTGTGCGATCATCGCGGAAATACATGCGCACCTGTTTACGAATGGCATACCCGGCACATGACACCTTCTCATCCCATACATCGGTGATCAACGTTTCTGGTGCAGGCGGCTCCACTCCATACATCTCATGCGCAAATATCTCAAGTATCTCCGCACGGCGTTTTGGCCACTGATCCGGCGAAGTCAACTTCGTCCCATCGGCAAACGTCAACGGATCCTCCAGCGTGTACGAGCCAACCTTGGATTCATCGTAATTTGGCGCTTTCGCATCGCCCCAAGGAGAAGCTAAGGCAGAAAACGACACCATGGCGACCAAAACATACATTTTCTTGTTTATGAATGCAGTCTTTCTCATTGCTTGTCTATCCTGTTGCAACCATACACACAACTATACGTCATTTCAGCTCAATCCGGCTTTACGGAGCCTGTTTCGATGCCACTACCGAAAGGCGCTCAATTTCGCGGGCAAGCTTCAGCCGATGGGCATCCATGGCCGCAAGATCATGCCCGTACTCGGTCTCGGAAACGCAGACATCCGCAGGGACAGCAAGCAGAGGATTCTTCGGGTCAAGGCGCTCAAGTATCTTGAAATACTCATAGTCTTCGATTCCGTCTCGCAGCTGGAACAGCCGCTGGGACGGTATTGGAGCATCCTCGACAAGCGCAGCGGATCTGTCGCCTCTCGTATCCACGCACCGGCGTGGCGGGTAGACAAGCACCCCGCATCCGTTTCCACATGGGTTGCGCACTCCACGTGCCGCCAATGCGCCCAACCCGAACCATGTCATCGGGTCTGCATACGGATCCTGAATCCCATCCGGATACGCCGCATCGCTTGTCCAAGAGAACATGCTCCAGAGAAGTATGCCTTTGATGTCAAACTTGCGGCTTTCCCAGGCCCACAGGCGGCATTCGCTTGCCGGACGGTCGCTGAATGTCCCGAAATATGGAGCAAGAGGCTCGTTGCACACATACCACCAGAACTCGTCCCCGGCGGCTCGCCTCGGCATTTCCTGCGCGGAATGGAGCATATGCGTCAATGGGCACCATATGTCCGCTCCGCCAAGATTCGCCTCTTCCGGCTGTTCCGTCACTAGCACCTTTACGTTTGGCATCGTACGCCGGAGGATCGCCGTGCCTTCCTTGAGTGCCGGATAGGCCCGTTCCGTCGGTTCGTCGAACCACTGGACATATGCCTTCCGATCCCAACCCTTCTCCACCAAATGCCTCGACACCCCCCTTAGGTATTTTTCAGTCAGGATGGCATGCGCGGGATGATCTGGCTTTAGGCCTGCGATATCCGAAATCCTCACGTCATTTCCAACCCCTGAACGGAAATAGTACGGCAGTATGTTGATGGTGTTGAAGTGGTACTTCTCGAAAACACGCTCTACCGCCGCATCCCATTGCTTCCAGCGGAATACCGGCTCCCATTTCTCTGGACACGACTCGCCAGCCGACTTGTCCCATATCGGCTCCCATGTGTCATACTGCACGACAGATCCCGGAGAAATGTGGCAGGCTCCGTAAAGTCCGTACAGACGATCAAGCGTCTTGCGCCGCTCGTCATGCGTCTTGGCATGGAACCAATCGGTATACCGTGGCGGGTGGACTCCAAACCTCGACTTGAGCGAGACCTCATCCGGGAACGTGAAACCAAACACCTCTACCGTCAATGGAACGGACATTGACTTGCTCGCCCCATCGGTATCTCGGCAAGTGATCGAGATTTCGCCACGGTAAAGCCCCTTGGGCATGTCCTTCGGCGGCTTTACCGTAATCCAGAACGGCTGGTTGACTCCTGCCTCCACGGCAAACGGACGCGAATCCTGCGGCGGCAAAGGATCGGGGTGCCGCCCGCAACTGCCGGCAAAATCCGTTGGGATGGTCACGGTCACGTACTCCACGCGACGCACCTCCGTCCACATCCCCGGCACATTCGCTTCTACGCGCACATCCGAAAGCCCTTTGTTCGGCGTCACCACCAGCTGCACAGACTCCGCTTCGTTCGCGGCGGCGCTGAGAACGATGCCGGCATCCCTACGCTTGGGCACCTTGCGATGGCGGGCTACCTTCCATCCGGATTCCGCCCGCCACAGAGCAATGCCGTCCTCCCCTCCGACAATTGCGCCGTAGGACTCGTCAAACAGCGGATTGGGCCCAACCTCGCCGAAAGCCTTGCCGCCGTTGGCCGTGACGTAGCGCGTAGAACCTGAGGCCGACATTGGCTTACCGTCAATTCGTGCCCGCAGCACGTAGCGATTCAGCTGGATATTGCAGTCGGGGCGGCCAACGATGCGAACATGCAATCGCCGTGTCGGGAACAGGTTTGCGGGAAGCGTAAAATCACGACAGGTCACGCTATCCACGCAGCCAAGCTCTACCCAGTTTTCCCCGTCGATGGAGCATTCAATCGCGAAACTGCCATCCTTGCGCCAACTGGCTCCGGCGGTGAGCGATCCCGAAAGGAATGTCCTGCCTTCGAGTTCATGGCAATACGCAATGTAAGAATCGCCGGACAGGTTGATGCGGTCGGTGTTGAAGCACCCTGTGGAGTACCCGACAAGAGGACGGGCATCCATGCGGGCGAATGAGCCGAATGCCGTCGCGAACGAATAGTCGTTGCCGTCTATGGCTTCACCGTGTCCAAGAGTCAGTCCGTGAACCTTCGCATGGATGGCCCTCAACGGAACCATCGGCTGCGTCACCCGGAACGTAGCTCCTGATGGCGCATCGTACGTCGCGAACCTGCGCGCCACTTTCCCGCCCAGTTCGCTGGCGCGGATCACGGTCTTGAAGTCTCGCCAGCCACTCCATGTCCTCCGCTCGACCACAAAGCATCCGTCGTTGCCGTAGATGACCGAACCGCCGAACCCATCGCGTCGGATATCCACGCCGATGCCGTAAAGTCCGTTCGGCTTCAAGCGATCCAGTTTGCCATGAACGACATTCAGGCCCGTGCCGCCCGGAACGACAATCTTCGCAGCAACACACGAAAGCGACAGTGCGCATCCAACTGCAAACAGGCCAGCACGCGCAACATCACACATGGTTCCACATTCCCCACATTGCCTTACTTGCCATCCCAATAGGGACGGATGAAGTCCGGCACATACAGCTTGGCCCGAAGGACAACGCGAAGCGTATCGCCCTTCTTCAGCGTCATCGGCTTTGACGTGACGGGATTCCTGTCGTTCGCCAGAGCGACAAACTTTCCGTCAAAGGCCTCGTCGCTGAGCACGATGCCATGCGGTGTGCCGAGTTCTCCTGCCGTTGACGGCATTTCCTTTTTGTACCAAGTCCATCCATTATCTGCGCTCTCGAATGAACCGTCGCTCGCGCACTTGAGCCCTGCGCCAGTGATGCGTACATCGTCATACATCGTCTTGTATCCGCCTCCGCCGATCAGCGCAACCCGATAGTCGCCATCAGCCGGCACCTTCCCCTCGTATACGTACTCACGCCACTCCGGCGTAGCCGTAGATAGGTCTTGCCAACGTGCGCCCTTCGGACCGATGACCGAAATCACGACGCACCCCTGGTCGAACTCCGTGCGGATCGGCCTTGGCTTGGACATCCCATCCCCATGCTTCACGGCTGGCGAGAAGCGCCATGGCGACGGATAAAGTCCCATCTCCGCGAAACGCGTACCGTTCGGCAATGCCTTGCGGGCAGGCGCATCCGCCTTGAGTTCCCAGTTGAAGCCCTCATAGTCGATGAAGCCGGGATCGCCGGGCAGTTCGATATTACCCTCCATGCGATGCGTTTTCAGCACCTTCTCCGCGTTCGCGACCCTAAGCGGCTGCGTGGCGCACATCACGTTGTTCGTGCAGACGTACCAGTAGGCGTTGTGCGCCTCTGTTGGATCCTGTATCGCGAGAAGGTCAAGAAGACGCGGATAACGCTTGCGCCAAAGCGGCGTCTCGTACAGTTCACGTCCGGCTAGCAGCTTCTTGTAGAGAAAACTGTCCTTCCCCTGAAGCGCGGCGCCTTTCGCGAACGAGTCCGCGCCGAGCGACGAAAGGTTGATGCCGCGCTGGCAATTGACAGTGAGGTTGTCCACCACGACATTGTCGTTTCCTCCCGACATGTAGATGCCGAGCGAAGCGCGGTTCACGATGTTGCCGCGAACGATCACGCCTGAAGTCCAGCCGTCCATGTATATCCCCTGCACATGGCTGGATAGCGGCTGTTTCCCGGCCATGAAGATGCAGTTGTACTCGCATACGGAGCCGCGCTTCGACCAGTCGTACGACCCGCAGTATATCATGCCGGCATCGTTGTTGTACTGTACGCCATCATGGAGAATGTTGAATCCGCAGTAGTGGTCGTTGCCGATGTACACTATGCCCTGATGGGCGAAGTGGTGGATGAGGTTGTGTTCGGCGCGGTTCCCAACCCCAGACATGTTGATGGCCGGCTGGGCGATAGGCTGTACGCGTCCATAGTGGTGGATATGGCAGTTCTCCACAACGTTGCTCGCCGCCGTGAGGGTCTTCTGGTCTCCGCCGGAAAGGCTCACGCCGCCCTTGCCGAGATCGTAGAGGTCGCAACCATGCATCACGCAATTCCGGCTATCCTTGCCGAACACCACCGCAGTGTCACCGATCCCCCTAAACAGCGATGCGCGGATCGTGACACGCCTCGCGTCATAGAAGAGAGCGGCCTGCTTGCGCGAATGCTGGAACACAAGATCCTGAAACACGATGTCGTGTACGGAAGACCAGCCTGTGACAAGGTGGGGCTGAAGGGACACCTCTACTTGATCGCCGTCCCTCTGGCAAATGTAGAGGACGCGAGCCTTGCGGTCTATCGCCCAGTCGCCATGCTGCCGGATCTCCGAAAACGCATTGAACACGTTGAACGGCGCATTCGGCAGGAATCCATATGCATTCTGGTTTGTGTCAACGCACATGATCTCGTTCACGGGATCAACCTTCAGCACCGGCGACGTGGTTGCCGACCATTCGAAACGCCACATGCCGAACGCCCACAGATCAGGCTCCTTCGCCCATGTGCCAAGCTGTGGAATCCCGGGAAGGCGAAAATCCCCGCCGAAACTCGCGTACCAGTTCTCGCCCCATTCGTTGTAGCTATCCCTAATGGGTGTCACCGGCTGGCCGGTACGGGCATACTCCGTACGTGGCCAAGTCGCGACACGGCATCGTTCGCCGTTGATGTGGACTTGCACGGGCGTTTCGTTCAGCTGGGTCTGCCGCCATCCGTTGCGCCAGCCGGGGATATCGCCCTTCCCGGCGATCCGATAGGCACGAACCATCCTGCGGACATCCGACGGAATGAGCGACGCAGGGATGGTATTCCAATCTATCGCGATCGGCTCAATGGCAGCCGCGCCTGAAAGGATTGCCCGCCCACGGTTTGCCGCCCGCCATACGACAGGAACGCCCTCAACGCCGCAATCCGCCTCGGTGAACGACAGTGGACGTTCCAGCCTGTATAGCCCATCGCCAAGCACGACCTCAATGCCATCCTTATGCGCCTTTTCACGGTTGGCCCTGATGTAAGCGCGAACCTGACTCTGCACCTTGGAAAGCGCATCAGGACCAGGCGTGACGTCGAAAGATGCGCCAACGGCAGCCGCCGACAACAGTAACTGAGCTAAAAACATGGCAATCCCCTAAATCATCGAATGACGGTCATGAATCCTGTGGCACACTTGACCTGATAGCTTGTGCCGGTTTCGTCTTCAACAACGCGCACCTTCACGTTTGAAGCGAAGATTGGCGTCCCGCTGACCGCGACACCTGCGGGAACCGTAAGCACGGTAGTCCAGCCCTTCATCCTTGAGAACGCGGACGGGGCAATCTCAATGGTGAATCTGGCGAAGTCGAGACCTCCAGAGGCAATCGAAACGTTCGCATCCTTCCCGCTAAGCCTGAGCACCGTCCCTTCCGCGAAGTCCAGCGAACCAAACGACTGCTCCCCGAAAACATCAAGAGTGCCGGCATTGACGCAAAGCGCTCCGATCCGGTTGCCAGACGAACCAAGCGAAAGCGTGCCAACACCGACTTTCACGACCCGTTCCGCCACGAGCGGAGAATCGATTCTCACGTTATGGGCAATCGAGGCATCGTCAAGGTCGCCGGTATCGATCGTAAGAGTCTCGCCATCCGGCATCGCAATCTCGCCGAGCGAATACGTCCAATCCGCCTTGGATGCCCACGTGGGAGATCCCTTCAGAATTATCGGATGTCCATCGGCAAAGCGATCCACGGCAAATGTTACGCCATCGAAGACGACAGGATAATCGGCGGTGGCCCGCGTTCCGGTATCTGCAAGGCGCACCTCGCCCTCGCCGCAGAACGCGATCCTTGAGTTTCCGCCAAATGGTGCCAGGCAGTCAAACCGTCCGGACCTCTTCACCTCAACCGGAGTGCGTTCCGCCTCATAGCCCCAGAAGCATTCGTCATTTGCGCCATTGAGTATCCTTACCGTCGCGTTCGAGTAGATGCACATGTCGCAATTCTCGGCACTCTGCGGCATTGTCTGGCATGTCGCCTCCATGAGTCCGCCCGGAAGCACCGAAAGCCTCGTGCGCTTCGATGGCAAGGTTCCCATCTGATCGTGCATCAGGAGATTCTGGGCCGTAGCCGCCCCGCCCACTCGCACATCTCCCTGTATGGCGAACACATTTCCGCCATCAACCTGCTTCATGAACGCAATGTAACCTCTGCCGCCATGGATTGCGGCGAGGTTACGGTACTGCATGCTGAGAGTCTCTGTTGCCTTTACCGGGACATCGAAGACTACCGGGTGGTCCGAACCGGATGTTATTGCGCCGACATATCCGGTATCATACCACCACGCCCGCGAATATGAGTTGCCCTTGAGTTCGATGGAACCTTCGCCGACAAATGCGACCGGGGCCGTGCGATCATAGACGCGAACCTGATACGCCTGCACGTCCGAGCCAACGGATATGCGCGTATTCGTGTAGCCGCCATCGAAGGCCATCGTCTGGTCAAGCCTGTCTGCCGCCACGGATTTGCCGTCATCCACAAGCCAGTTGTCGCCATTTGACCAATTGCCGTCCTTCGTGCCGCGCCACTTCGAAAGATACGTTCGCGCAGGCATTCCCTTCTCAGTCCGTTCCGACACGCCCTTTCGCCATATCACTGGCTGTCCATTGATCCAGTCGAAGTTCCAGCTGTCGGATGCGCCATCAGTCGCAAGCGTAACCTTCGGACGATCCTGTTCTGTCTGGAAGTCGTTGACATGCTTCGGCCCAAGCATGATTGGCGCAGGAGGAAAGTTCGAGTTGTCGAGGTCAGGTGTGTTTACCAGCAATTCGTTCGATGAATCCCACGAGACCTCGTTCGCATCCATGTGCGCATATATCGCGGCGGCAGTCTCAACCCTTGCGCCGTCGCCAAGCTCAAGCCTGTCCGCCCGGAACGGACAGGTGTATTGGTTCCATGACCACTGGTCGAGGCGCATGCACCCACTGCCGACCTTTACGCAGTCAAGCACGTTCGAATAGATGTTCTTGACATTCCCGTCACGCGAGAAGAAGAGCGTTCCAGTGCCTACACCATCAAACTCAACTCTGGCCCCTTTGCCGAAATACGGACAAAAGAACGTAAGCGAGACTGGGCTTGTTCCGTCCGCTGCGGTCGTCTTTGCCGAAAAGCCCTTCTCGAATCGCCAGAGGGCGTCATCCACAAACCCAGAAAGTATCACCGCCTCGCTGTTCGGGATATCAGACTCGAACCTCAGGAAATCCCGCGACTCGATATGGAATGGGGTGTTTACGGAGCCAGACGAAGCCACTACCGCAACCTTGTATTGCGGCAAGTTGCTGAAACGCGTCGTAAGCACATTGTAGTCCACGTAATGGACATCCTCACCCCTAAACGCAAGGGATCTGCACTCAAGAAGGCTGCACGAAAGCGACACTTCGTTCGTGAGGGCAATGTTGACGCATGGAGCCACAATCTCATTTATGCCATAGGTGCCGTTCGTCAGGGATGGCGTCCATGTAACGGCCTTGTCCGGGGTGGTGTAGCGGACCGAATCGAGGCTTTCAAGGTATAGAGGATCGTCCTCAAGCCTATCATCTGCGTGTGTTACCAGCTTCCCGCCGTCAAACGTCACGTGCATGATGGGATTATTCATCAAAGCCGGGAACAGGGTATTTGTGGTCGTACGTGAACGATCCCATGTTCCGCCAGTCATCTTGAACCATCCGGAGGTAAAATTGCAGCGGGCATCAAGAAGCCCTGCGCGAAGCTCGATGGTGCCGCAAGGCTCTTCTGCAGTTTCCTTCCAGCCATCCCGGAGGGTTATCGAACGGGCCGAGTTGCCGTCCCCTGTCACGGTACCGCCATCGATTATCAATGCCCCCGGCTTTGTCTTGATGTACATCGACTTTGGCGTGAAGGTGCCTCGCCTTACGTGAAGGGTGCCGCCCTCGCAGTAGTTCATGCCGGCATCCACATAGACATCTGGGCCATCCAGCGTAAGCGTCGCATTCTCGCACACCTGCAATGACGTGAAACCAGACGCTACCCCCGCCCCAAGCGTAAGCTTCCCGGAACCGGTCAAGGCGTACGAAACGCTTCCGCCACTCCAATTCTGAACCATCAGTGCGCCTACGGAAACATCGCCATCAATGCGAATCGTGCATCCAACTCCGGCGGAACCCGAAATGTAGGCGACATCGCCAACGCCAGGCAGGGTGCCGGTCTCGCCGTTGTACGAATCCTTATGCCACTTGGACGCATCGTTCCAGTCGCCGGATGCATTCTGAC
>CAVJWR010000046.1:15478-25115 GCA_963653155.1 Limosilactobacillus gorillae | reverse complement strand
GCCCGGAACACGTCGGCGGCCGGGCTCGACGGGCGGTGGAACGCCTCCACGCCGTACCAGTCCCCTCCGCCATGAAAGCAAATGACATGTACAAGTTAGTCTCTACCGTCATGCGCAACATTAGTCAGAAGGCGATTTACTACAGACCTCATAACTGTATCAATTTTCTCCGTCTCACAAGAATCGGCCAATTCATCAAGGGCATTAACCTCTTCTTTTAAAAGAGATGAGAAATGCGGAATGTGTACCAGTTTTAGATTCTGCGATTGATACCGTATACTACCGCCTCGCATGGACACCGACAGCTTCCTTAGCTGTTCTGTGACGAAGGCACTTCGCATGATTGTGCAAAGGGCACGAAGATTCCAGCCACTGGACATGATGTAGTAAACATTGTGGTGAGGATAATAGTTTCCTTCTGAATCAATCGCAGCAACGCCTCCGAGCTGAATATCCGGCATAAGTACCTTTGGACTTCTCCAGATATTGTAATTAATCCGATCTATCGTCCGAAACCACTCTTGCGGATGCATCCGAGCACAATGGCGTTTCTTGAGCAGCCCCTCGAAGCGCATGACATATTTCCTTGTCTTCGGGTATGAATCAAGATTGCGCATTTTTCTGCTGTCCGTCGAGTCGTATGGGTTCAACATGAATCGAGCGTTCCATTCAATCCGACCAGCCTTAACATCTTTCGCACAGACAACCGGCAGTTTACAGTCCGCCTCGATTCCATTCTCTTCACCCAAAAGGAATACTTTATCGGCTCCAGTTGCGACTCCTATGCCAATCTTCGTACCAACCGCCGATGCCTCCAAGGTCGGAAATTGAGAAGTGACCACACGCCAAACGCGCACGGCGGTCGCAGCTGTCGACACCCAAGGTTCTTCTCCGTTATACCACTTAGTGAAACGGCTTAGGCGAACCGGATTCGATGTCTTGCATTCGCATAGATGTCCTATGTCCGAAATCTCACCCGCATAAGTCACTTCGCCAAGGCGACGGTCCAAGACGATGATGGCAGGATAGGCCGATACTTTCTGAACGAACGCATGGGCGTGTTCCACATTCAGGTACAAGCGCGTATGATAAGATGATGTTACCATTCGGCGCAATGCCCTGCCATATCTGTTTTTTACAAAGCGATTCGCACAAATAAACGAAAGAACCCCATGTTTCGAAAGTAGACGCAAGCTTCGCTCTATGAACGGCACATAGATGTCACAACGGTCGGTGAAAGTGAAATACTTGAGTTGATAGACCGTGAGCACTTCGCGTGGTATATCATCAAATCGAATATAAGGTGGATTTCCAACAATGACATCAAATTCTTCCTTTGCGAAATCATGTATGAGGAAATCATCACAGAGAAACCACTCCCTTACGAGAGCATGCGCCACATCTGGTGGGCAACGGTTGTCAATCAAAACTTGCACCACGACATCGCGCAAGTAATCAATGCTATCCCGAGAAATGTCAACAGCCTTCAGAAAACGTAGAAGAATTGGATCTGTCCATTGAAAAGTACCCTTCTCATGCTCTTTCACCAAGACTTCAACAAGTGGTAAGACGAATGCGCCACGTCCACAACTCGGCTCCAGTACCCTCTGCCTGTACCAATGACGGAAATGCCCTGCAAGCCTGATCTCATCTATCATATACAAGGCCACGGACGGCTTCGTGAAGACCTCCGCATTTTCTGTCCATGATATGGAAGTTGCACCGCCCATCACGAGTTGGCCACAAGATGACGATACAGCGATTCGCAAAACGAAGCAAACGACAGGTTTGGATTACTGCACGGAAGAACTCCGCCGCTCTTTGTCGTCACGAGCAGAGATGTTGCCGAATAGTCTCGCTCTTGCACCATTCGTTCAAAGAGGATCTCATATCTGCGCATATATGATGACCCCTTGAAAATATCCATCGGCGGAAGAAATGACTTGCGCAATCTGATGCTAATTGGGCGTTCCGACTTCTCTGAACCTTCCAACATGAAGAAATAACCAATCCATGGTGCATGAGAGACACCCAGAGCTTTCTCGCGATAGGCTTTCCAAAAATCGTGCGAAACCCCCAGTACCTCTTCTGAACGATTATTGTAGTTATTGCCAAAGCTGCCGCTCTGGGACTTGAGTTCCACAACCGCAACAAGTTTAGAGCCTTTTACATACACCAAGTCCCAGTTTTTCTGGGGACGATAATATCCTGGTATCGGAAAGTCTTTCCCAGCTAATATTTCGCCAGCATTGAAACCAGCCTTCCTCCCTATATCAAAAAGAATGTTCATGAAACCATCGAGATGTTTCCCGCCCGTGACTTCTCCTCTCGTTCCAGCATCGCGTTTGCCATGCTGCCTTTGCTTGTTGGATTGCCCGCTGCGCTTTCCCCAATAAAAGCGCGTGGCAGTCACTATTTCAGCCGCTATCTCTTCATTTGTCCAAGGGATGACCATATAGAACCTTTTTGCTTATATTATACCATCTTTACGGACTCTCGCTTTGGCTCAAGGTTCGTGCCGTTCGACATTAAGTTGCATATCGTACGAAAGGACAACGCAACTTTTGTCATACGAACAGAAAAACTCGAAATTTGAGGTATGGAAATAACGACAACCCAGCAATGTCCCATCATTGGCAACCTTGCAACGGCTTCTGCAAACAAGCACCTTGGACGCACCGACCAGTCGGTGAACGAGAGGTACGTCCAGTCCTCCGCCGCGCCGAAGGCGAGCCAGGCCGCGCAACGGGCGGATGCCGCTCTCGCGCATGAGCGCGACGAGCCACGCAATGGCCGATGCGGCTGCGGCCAGGAGCAGAAGCGTGGTCCAGATCCTTTCCATTGCATCACCCTTTCCTTGGAAGCATTTACAATCAGATGTGCCGTCTATGCAACCCGACGGCAAGCATCGTGTCATCTGACCGTTACGGAGAAGAAGCTGTGACGGAGGTCGTAGGTCAGCCACTCCACGGGAACGCCTGGGCCTCGCCGCGTCACACGCATCATGTTCCAGTCAGGACGGCACAGCCATTCGTGTGACGATACGGATAGGTTCGTCAGCACAGCACTTTCCACATCATCTGTGGCGGAGAAGCGGCCAGGGTTGCCGCCCCTTGGAAGCCTGAGATTCACCGAGAACGAGCGGGTGGCATCCTCGCCGCAAGGTTCCTCGATCCTGACGCCATCGGACATTCCTTCCGCGAATCGCCGCCCGTTGCGCCAGCCGTACAGCGTCTCCGTCTCGCTGATGTCGAGAGTACCATCCCCATCAGCGTCACGCCCGAACGCGACCTGCAGGCAGTTGGAGGCGCAGCCGTCCGGCAGAACGAAGCGCAGGGATATCTCCCGAACGTTGCCGCTGAGGTTGAAAGCTATATTGGTTGCGGACTCGGTGCAGGCGCACTGTGAGGCCTGCGGCGGATGCACGGCGACAGTTTCGGCGCAGACAACGCCGCCAAGCGCCAACATGGCAATGAGCGAGAGGATGCGTCCAAGGGAAGCCCTGCCGCCAATGCCGATATGCGTGTCAAATCTCTTCTTCATGCATCTCCTCCGTTCAAAGCCCAACAGCCGCAAGCGGGAATCACAAGGCGGCATTCAACGTTGATCCACTTATGTTTGCATTATATCACAAATCACGACATGCGCAGACGCTCAGCAAGAGTCTTGAGTTCTTCCATGTCGGCCTTATGGTTCGCGAATGATATGTCCGCCGACTTCCCATAACGCGGAACAATGTGGAAATGCAGATGCATCACGGTCTGGCCGGCGGATTCGCCATTGTTCTGCAGGATGTTGAACCCATCGCAGGGAAGGTTCTCCTTCAAGTGGGACGCGACCTTCTTGACGCGAGAAATGATTGCCGCAAGGGTCTCGTCCGACGTATCGAGCATTCCGGATGTGTGCGCCTTGGGAATCACAAGCGTATGGCCCTTAGTGAATGGATTTATGTCAAGATATGCAAGCACAAGGTCATCCTCGTACACCTTGAACGACGGAATTTCGCCTTCGGCGATCGCGCAGAATACACAGTTGTTTTTCATGTCTTAGATTATAGCATAAAAACTCAAAAGACCCCGTCCGTCTGGACGAGGCCTTTCTTTCTGTCGCATGAGGCGACCGTTACTTCGTGATCTTGCGGCCCTTGACGCCGGCTGCGGTCGCGGCGTTGGCCTTCGCCTTCTCGTGCGGACGCAGGGAGCGGACTGCCTCGCCGGCCTTCCACATCTCGCTGTCGTGCATATCCTGAAGCTTGGCTGCCATGAACGCCTTGTAGTCGGCACGGCCCGTATCGCGAATCACTTCCTTCGCCTCGGTCATGCTCTTGACGCTCTTGTAGAGCTTCTTGAACACGGGTTCGGTGGCCTTGCGGAAGAACGGACGCCACTTGAGTGCGCCATGCTGCGCCGTCTGCGAGCAGTTGGAGTACATCCAATCCATGCCGTTCTCGTCAACGAGGCGGGCGAGCGACTGGGTGAGCTCTTCGCAGGTTTCGTTGAAAGCCTCGCTCGGCGTGTGGCCGTTGGCGCGGAGCGTGTAGTACTGGGCCTCCATGACGCCGCAGAGGGCGCCCATGAGAATCCCGCGCTCGCCGACGAGATCGGAAGTGACCTCGTTCTCGAAGGTCGTCGGGAAGAGGTAGCCGGAGCCGACGGCGATGCCGATCGCGATCGTAAGCTCAAGGGCCTTGCCCGTCGCATCCTGCGCAACCGCGAAGGACGAGTTGATGCCGGCGCCGTTGAGGAAGTTGCGGCGCACGTTCGTGCCCGAACCCTTCGGGGCAACCATGATCACATCGACATCCTTGCCGGGCTTCACGCCGGTGATCTTGTTGTACACGTAGGCGAAGCCGTGCGAGAAGTACAGGGCCTTTCCAGCCGTGACATACTTCGAGATCTTCTTCCACACGTCGCTCACGGAACCATCGGAAGTGAGCATCATGATCACATCGCCCTTCTCGGCGGCCTCTTCGATCGAGAAGAGCGTCTTGCCGGGAACCCATCCGTCCGCAAGCGCACGACCCCACGAGCTGTTCTTGCCCGCGCTCTTGCGCTGCCCGACGATTACCTTAATGCCGTTGTCGCGCATGTTCAGGGCCTGTGCAGGTCCCTGGATGCCGTAGCCGAGCACAGCGACGGTCTTGCCCTTGAGAACCTTCTGCGCC
This sequence comes from Limosilactobacillus gorillae, assembly GCA_963653155.1. Classification (GTDB taxonomy): domain Bacteria; phylum Verrucomicrobiota; class Kiritimatiellia; order RFP12; family UBA1067; genus UBA1731. Next base: position 19,951 of record CAVJWR010000046.1, on the reverse strand, counting down.
TTCTTGAGCGGGAACTCCTTGCGCGTCACAATGTCTTCGGTGACGCCGCCGAAATTGATCTTCATTTGACTTAACTCCTTCTTTGTGATCAAAGAAAACTTTGCGCATTGTACCACAATATGGGGAAATATGCAAAAACCGGAAGAGCATTAAAGCACTATAACCTAAAGCCTGAAAAGGCGCTGACGCACTCCATCATGGATCCGACGCTACGCACCAAGGCAAGGTTGCGGCGGAGTTCCGCCGCTCCGGGCATCCCGGAGAAGTAGCGAAAGAGGTGGGTGCGCACGGCGCCTGTCACCCATGCGTCCAGCGTAGGGAGCCTGTCTTTGGGGAACTGCGCGGATATCTGCCCGTGCAACGCCACAAGGGCATCCACATGGCGGCGGAAAAGCGAGATTGGGTCTGGGACGCTTTCCGTGCATCCGCCCTTCAGGGCCGCGAAGAGATACGGATTCGAGATTGCCGCCCTTCCGACCATTATCGATGCGACGCCAGTCTCTGCCATGGCCGAGAACGTCGTGGCATCCACCACGCCACCGTTGCCGGTCACGGGGATGCGGGCCCTGCGGACAAGTTCGGCGAGCAGATCGAGATGCACGGGGCCGCCATGGTTCTGGGACGTGAACCTCGCATGGAGCACAAATCCCTTCGCTCCGGCGGACTCCGCCGCATCGAGAAGCTCAAGCATCAGCACCATGTCCGGACGCGGCCCAGGTCGCGTCTTGAGCGTAACCGGCAGATCCGTCTCGGCGACCATGGCGGCAAGAAGCTCGTGCACGAGTTCCGGCTTGCGCACCAGAGCCGAACCCGCCCCTTCCTTCACGATGCGAGGCACGGGACACCCTGCATTCAGATTGATCTCCACGAATCGTCCAAGCGCCGACACCTCCCTCACGGAACACGCAAGTTCATCCGGCTTGGATCCGAAAAGCTGGCACGCCACAGGCCCTTCTCCAGGCAACACCTCCAGCAGATGACGGGTCGGCGAAGATCCGTGCGCAAGCCCAGCGGCGGACACCATTTCGGTGTATGTAAGATCGGCCCCACCTTGTGTCGCCATGAGTCTGCAAGCTGCATTCGTGAACCCCGCTATCGGCGCAAGTGAAACACCGCAACATGGCTTTAAATCCTGTCCGTCAAGTCTATCCATCTTGAGAGGTTGTGAAGTTGAGAGGTTGAGAAAGAATTTACGATTGCATTTGAGGATTTAGGAATTTTGTGATTTATCACCGTGTCTGCGGGAGGGTCGCAGTCCTCTGCGACCGAGAACGGCGAGGGGTCGGCGGACGAGCAGGAGCTCGTCCCTCCCGCAATGCGCCCACGGCGGGATTTTTCGGTCGCAACAAGTGCGACCCTCCAGCGTCGTGCGGCGATTTCATCGAAATCGCCCTACCAAAACCTAAAACCTCCCACCATTTAACCATCCAACACAACCTTCCAAGGTCCATGCGTGCGCCAGCACTCGCGAACGGCATCGACGGTCGGCTCAACATATATCGCGGTCGATTGGTGACGGAACCACGTATCCTGCCTTTTCGCAAGCTGGCAGGTGCGCACATACACCTTCTCGCGGTCGTCGCCCTCACGGTAGCCTATAGCAAGCGAGGCCGTCCTAGACCAGACGGGATACATTTCCCGCAAACGTCGCTTCTCTTCGTCAAGGCCTGCCGCATACATGGCGTCAAGCCGCTCCGCGATGCGTCCGCGAAGAACCTCTCGATCAACCTTCAGCACGGGATACGCAGGCGGCGGCTTCACCCAGACGCGGTCGAGTCCGCGAAGCAACGCCGAGAAGTAAAGTCCTGTGCCCCCGACGATCACGATTGGCGTATTCTCTGGGATTTCCGTCGCCCAAGAGGATGCCGCACGGAGCCAGGCACCGGCGGAGAACTCTTCTGCGGGCGTCACGATGTCCACCCCGCCCATGCGGAACTCGGCGATCTCCTCCGGCGGCGGCTTCGCGGTGCCGATATCCATGCCTCGGTACACGAGCATCGAATCGGCGGAGAGGATCACTCCGCCCATCTCACGCGCAAGCGTGGCCGCGATGGAGGATTTTCCGGATGCCGTTGGCCCGGCGAGCAGGTAGGCGTTTCGCGTCATGCCGAAGCGGAGGTCAGCGGATCTTCACGAAAAGGATGAACAGCAGAGGCGTGAGGAACGCCTGAAGGATCATGAAACGCATCAGCACCTGGGCATTGGACCACTTCAGCACACGCTTGCAGTGGTCATGAAGCGGAAACCTCACGCCATGCAGCATGCGCACAAAGATGTTCTGGCGTTCCTGAAGTTCGGGCGGCAAAACGCTCGGTGGCCGAACGTCGGCACCAAGCTTGCGGCAGAAACGCAGAAGCACGATCTTGCCTAGGCCGGCCCCACCATTGACCAGCACGATGGGGGCGAACGCGAACACGAGGAACGGGTTGCCAGTCACGAGTACGCCCACGCCGACGAGCATGCCGAGGAAACGGCTTCCTGCATCGCCCATCAGCACCTTAGAAGGCTCGGCATTCCACCAGAGGTAGCCACTCAGGGCACCCACCACCGTCATGAGCAGGATCGCCCACCGCGCCGCAACCGGATTGCTCGGTATCAGCAGGTAGTTGGCGACAGGCGCATAGCCGACGACGAGGTAGAGCAGCGCGGCAAGGCACACGAGCGAAATTGTTGTGAGCGATCCGGCAAGGCCATCCACGCCATCGGAGCAATTCGTGGCGTTCATCGTGAACCATATCAGGAATCCCGCGCCCGGCAGGTACAGCCACCACGGCACAGACCATACGCCCTTGATGAACGGCATCCACACGTCGCCGCCATGTCCTGCATAGAGGAACAGTGCCGCAAAGAGCGAAACGACCGCGTCAAAAAGCCCCTTCTTCAGCTGGCCCCACGGAACTGTGGATTTGTCGTCGAGATATCCGAACGCCATTGCGGCATACATGCACAAGAGAACGAAAAGATCACACACGGAGAACGGCATCACGGCAAGTATCACAGGAAGAGCCGCAAACGTAACGATTATGCCGGCCCCCGTGGGCTTCCCCTTGGACACCATACCATCCTTTCCAAGGATCGACTTCCCGTGGTCATGCGGCATGAGGTGCCACAGTTTAGGAAGCATGTACCACGTAAGGAACGCCGCCATCAGCGTTCCCACCGCAATGAGGAACGCATGGGAACGCAATAGGCGGAACGGGCCGAACAGGCCCTCCAGCGCATACGAAAGCCAATACAGCATGGCAGGTCAGCGCCCCATTCTCGCAACAGCGCGTTTGAAGCCTTCTGCGGAGCGGGCTATTATGGCCTCGTCCACAGAACATGAAAGGCGCACATGACCAGGACCGCCGAAGCCGCGCCCGGGAACGACAAGTATCCTCTCCTCAAGCAACGCATCGGTGAAGGCAAGGTCATCGCCGCCCGGCGCCTTCGGGAAGAAGTAGAACGCGCCCTTTGGCATGGCAAATTCGACTCCGGCCTCGGAAAGGACACTCGCCATGAGCTTGCGCCTACGATCATATATGCCGAGATCGACGGTCGCATCGAGAAGGCTTGCGGCAAGCCTCTGACCTATCACGGGAGCGTTCACATAGCCGAGCGTGCGGTTCGTCAGCGTTACCGCCGCCACAAGCGTAGAGACATCCGGCATCGCCGGGTTAAGGCCGATGTAGCCCACACGTTCGCCGGCGAGTGAGAGGGTCTTTGAGAACGATCCGAGAACCACACTCCACTTCGTGAGCGGCAGCACAGGCTCTACGGTTGCGCCATCGTACGCGAACGCACGGTACGGCTCGTCCGAAAGCAGGAAAAGCGGACGCCCCGACTCGCCTCTAGACGCGTTTACGTCATCGACGATCTTGGCGAGCGCAAGCATCACCTCGCGCGAATAGATCGCGCCCGTGGGATTATTCGGCGAGTTGACGAGTATTGCGCGGGTCTTTGGCGTGATCGCCGCCGCGATACCCTCAAGATCAGGGCTGAAGTCTTCGCTCTTCGAGGGGACAGTCTTGAGTATGCCGCCGAAGTGTCCGCAATAGCTCGCGTACTCGACGAAATACGGCGCCGGACACAGCACCTCGTCGCCCTGCTCGATCACTGCGCGGAAGAAGGACACGAGCGCACCCGCCGCACCGACGGTCATTATGACATGCCCCGCACCGCAACGCGTGGAGCCATCCAACCCCTGCTGACGATTGATGTATTCCGCCATCGCCTCGCGCACCGCCGGGATTCCGGCGTTGGGACAGTACCCAAGGCCGAGCGGCTTCACGGCGTCTGTGGCGATCTTCTCCAGTGCCTCCTTCGCCGCCGCCGGCGGCGGGACATCTGGGTTGCCGAGCGAAAAGTCGCACACGGCATCGGCCCCATAGCGGCCCTTCAGCTCAAGGCCCTTCTCGAACATCTTGCGGATCCACGACGAACCCGCCATTGAACTCTGTATCTGGTCTGTGATAAGTTGCATTGTCTTCAATC
>CAVJWR010000046.1:11822-15412 GCA_963653155.1 Limosilactobacillus gorillae | reverse complement strand
ACGCGGCGCCATCCATGCTCTCTATGATCGTGCCGATCCGCCCACGCTCCGTCTCCACGATCTCGCCGATATCCTCGCACAGTCCGGCAGCGCTCTCCGTCAGGCGAACCATGTTGCTCCACACTCCAACGAAATCCATCTTGTCCAGCTGCTGCATCACCCTCGATGCGCTGTCGGCCGCGCTTTCGAAAATAGACGGCGCGGGCGGTATTACCATGTAGCGAGGTTCCCACGTGATCCTCTCGTCCATGACGGGCGTCTTCGGGAAATTCAGCTCTATTCTCGAAAGGCCCGTTATCCCGGAAGCGGAGACCGTCGAATGCAGACCATTGTCCAGCATGCGTCTCATGGCCATCATCGGATCCTCATTCCTCCTTCCAATCCGGCACCGCCTCGAATCCAACGCAAGCAGCACGTATATGTTGCGGGCCTGGTGCGGCGGCACGTTCTCGTACTCTGCGCCAACGAACGATATCTCCTTCACGGAACCCATGCGCACGCCACGGAAGTTGACCGCGCTTCCCACGTCGAGCCCGCTCACGTCGTTCTTGAAGTACGTCTCCACAAGGAACTCGTTCTTCTCGCCGCGCGAAGTGCCGATGTACACCAGTACGCCGGCTATCAGCAATACGCCCGCAAGAATGAACAGGCCTATCTTCGCAAAGTTCGCTTCGTTTCCTCCATCCATCTTATGCCTCCCTTCAAGCCCCCTTGGCCGTTTCCTGGCTCTCGCGGGCAAAGAACCGTTTGACAAAATCATCCGTGGAGCCATCGCGCAGCTCAACGGGGCTACCGAGCGCAATCATGCCGTGCCGAGCCTTGTCGAACATGGCGCAGCGGTCAGCGATCTTGAATATGCTCGGAAGCTCATGCGTGACCACCACAAACGTCGTGCCGTGTTCCTTGCGTATCTGTAGTATCAGGTCGTCGAGCGAACTGGACGTGATCGGATCAAGCCCCGCGCTCGGCTCGTCAAGGAACAGTATCTCCGGATCGAGGGCCATGGCCCTCGCTATCGCCACACGCTTCTTCATGCCGCCGGATATCTCGCTCGGCATCTTTCCGGCGGCATCGGCAAGTCCGACCCTTTCGAGCATGCCCATCGCCTTTTCCCGACGCGCCTTGCGGCTGAGCTTCGTGAACTCGTCGATCGGCAACTGGACGTTCTGCAGACACGTCATGCTCCCGAACAGTGCCCCACTCTGGTACATGACCCCGATCCGGCGGTGGATGGTCGGCAGGTTCCTGCGGCTCATCTCCATCCCAAGTACGCGGAGCGTACCCCCAAGCACTGGATTGAGTCCGATCATGTGCCGCATCACTGTGGACTTCCCGCACCCGGATCCGCCAAGCATTACGAACACCTCGCCCTCGTTCACCGAGAACGTCAGATCGGCAAGTATCTCCGCATTCGGATATCCCGCGTTCACATGCTCAAGCTCTATGACCTTCCTTCGTTCCATCATCCATCGCCTGTTATGACACCTATATGCCAAGTACGTAGCACACCACAGCAAGAAGCCCATCCGCCACGGCGATCGCCACAATGCTGCACACAACCGCGTTCGTCGCCGCCTCGCCAACCCCGTCCGCCGCCTTCTTCGTGCGCATCCCGGATGCGCAGCTTATGAAGCCGACAAGAAGCCCGAACAGGGCAGACTTGGCAAGTCCCAAGACGATCATGAACACGGATGAGGACGACGTCACGTGCCCCCAGAACACGCTCGCCGGGACATCCATCATCTGCAGTACGATGCATCCGCCGATAAGGCCGGCCATTTCGGAGAACATCGTGAGGACCGGCATCACGAGCATCGCCGCCACAATTCGCGGAAGCACGAGGAATCGCACTGGCGGCAGCCCCATCGTCGTGAGCGCATCCAGTTCCTCATCCACCTTCATCGTGCCGATCTCGGCGGCGAACGCGCTCCCCGTGCGCCCAGCAAGTATTATCGCCGTGATGATGGGGCCAAGCTCCCGGAACAGCCCTATCGCTATCAGGTCCGCGACATACACCTCTGCGCCGAACATCTTCAGGCTCGCCGCAGACTCGAACGCAAGGATAAGCCCCAGCAAAAGCCCCACCATCGTGGTTATGGATAGCCCGTCGAACCCCGCCCGCTCAAAGGCGAGCGCACAGTCCCGAAGCCTGAATTGGTGCGGCTTGACGAGCATCACAAGGCCGCGCACCACGGTCTCACCGAGGAACGCGAACGCATATCTTACGCTCTGCGCATGCTCGCACGCGAGCTTCCCTACGCTATATGTCAATCCTCGTCCCATTCCACTGCTCTCTCCACTACCATCTACCAACTACTCTACTACCATCTACCAACTACCTACTTTCTCCCATACTCCGGTACCAGCGACTTCAGCGTCTCAAGGTACGACTCCGCATCGTCGTCGCGGCCTTCCTTTACCGCCTGACGTATCTTCGCCTCAAACATGGCGACGAAACGCTTCTCAAGCGCGGTGCGTCCCTCCGCATCGATGTCATCCAGTTTCTCGCCTGCGGCGGCAATGCGCTTTTCCGTCTTCGTAAGAGGCTTCTGCGGCGCAGCCGGAATTCCCTCACGGAGTATGCGGCGGCGGATCGCCTCTTCCTCTGCGTACTGCGCATCCCTCTTCGCCAGTTCCGCAAGCTCCGCCTCCCTCGCGGCGTCGTTCTGCTCCATCAATGCCTGAAGGGTCTTGTTCGGACGGGTCTCTTCTTCCCTTCGGCGCAATTCATCCTGCAACTGCTCAACCTCCTTGAGCTTTGTGGCATAATCAGCCTTCTGTAGCGCAAGCACGTTGCTCGCCGCAAGGGTCCGCTGAAGATCAATCGCCACGGCATTGGCCGCCGCCAACGCCGCGTCAAGCTCCGCCTGTCTTGCGGCATTCGTTGCGGCGGCGTGTTCCGCCTGAGCCTTGGCGGCAGCCTTCTTCGCCTCGGCGATCTTGAGTTCGCCCTCGACTGCGCGAGCCTTGTCTGCGGCGGCCTTCGCCTCGGCTTCGGCCTTCCTTGCCTCCGCATCCTTCACCTTCGCAAGTTCCTTTGCCTCGGATGCTGCGGCCTGACGCTCCAGTCTGGCCTCCTTGGCGGACTCTGCCTTGGCCTTCGCGGCGGCCGCATCAGCCTCGGCCTTTTTCGCGTCCGCTTCCGCCTGCTTTTTCCCGGCCTCGGCATTCTTGAGGGACGCCTCGGCCTTTCGGGCGAGCGCATCAGCCTCGGCCTTCTTCTGGTCTGCGATGCGGTCAACAGTGAAGTATGCACCGACCGCCAGCACCAGTGCCGCAATTATGGCCGAAGCGTGCCTCATCAGCGAACCTCTCCCTGATTTCCAGAAGCTTCACCACCCGTCTGTGGCTTTGTCTTCAGGTCACCGATGAATCCAGAGGAGTTGCTGCCCGCTGCGGCACCTTCCAACTCTGCCTTTTTGATCTCAGTCTCGGCTTTCTCAAGATCCTTCTTCTTGAGCTCTTCGACGAATTCCTTCAGGTTCGCCTGTTCCTTCGCCTGACGATCAAACTCCTCGCGCTGCTCCTTCTCCAGTTCGTCCCTGTGAAGCTCAAGCCAGAACTTGCGTTCCGATTCGCTCATCCCCTCA
>CAVJWR010000046.1:0-11812 GCA_963653155.1 Limosilactobacillus gorillae | reverse complement strand
CCCTCAAGCTTCTTCGCGCGATCGACCTTGGCCTTCTCGATGGCGAGCTTCGTCTTGCGCTCCTCATCCTGCTTTGCCCACTCCTCCTTGAAGCGGCGCAGACGCTCCTTCTGCGACACGGGATCCGCAAGCGATGACGCGGACCATCCGCCATCCTCCCACGGGCGCGGATCCGACATGGACTTCTTCCGACGCAGGGCCTCCATCTGGGCGGCGTCGCTGTCGTCAAGCACGTACGGGGTCATGAAGATCAGCAGCTCCGAGCGGTTCTCCCTCTGCGAGACGGAACCGAAAAGCCACTTACCGATCCACGGGATGTCCTTCAGGATCGGTATGCCGACTTCGCTGTCCTGTGTGTCTTTCGTGGTCAGGCCGCCAAGAATGACCGACTGGCCATTCTCAAGGCTTATGTTGGCGGACATCTTTCTGGTAACCGGCACGTCTATCTGCGTGGTGGTGTAAGTCGAACCCATTGGAGTCAACATATCCTGCGTACCGCTTACCTGAGAATACTCTTCCTCTACCTCAAGCATTACCGTACCGTTAGGATTGATCTTGGGCGTAATCTTCAAGGTTATGCCGATATCCTTGGCCGAGTAGTTCGGAGACGGCAAACCGCTTCCTGCATAGGTTGACGAAACCGCCGACCACCCCGTCAAGAACTGGCGAGACGAAGTCGCCTCGATAGTGGCTTCCTCGTTGTCCACTGTCATCACGATTGGAGAGGCGACATACTTGCTTCGCGAATCCGTCTTGGACGCTTCAATCACTCCTGCGAGATTCAGCTTGTCGGACTTAAACAAATAATTAATCCCCGATCCGATCGGCGTCACCAAATTAGTCGCAGCGGATGAATTAATGCCGCTCGTGGCAAAATCCGCCAATTTAGTAGAACCTGCCCCGCCGCCTATCATCTGTCCATGATTCATAAAGACGTTTTGCGCGACACTGCCGCCCATAACCCAGTCAATTCCTGTCTTAAGGTTGTCGCCCAGCGATATCTCGATGATCACCGTCTCGATCAGCACCTGCGAGAGCTTCACGTCCATGTTGTCGATCACCTCGCGGATGGCTCGCATGTCGGCCCTGCGGGCCATTACCACGATTCCGTTGATGCGCTTGTCGGCCAGCACCTTCACGTTATCCTTGCTCAATTCGCCGAGACGGGATGCGTTGGTGTTCTGGAACGTCGGGTTGCTGGAAGCCGTCGTGCGCCGCGAGTTTTGCGTTGTCCCACGCGTGAGGTTGCTGTTCGCCGCGCCGCCCTTCTGGGTGTTCGCGTTCTGGTTGTTCTTGTTTTGCGACGACGAACTGGATGCCCCTATCAGCTCGTTGAGCATCTGCTCCACGTCCTCCGCCTCTGCATACTTGAGGCGGATCACCTCGATCTGCACCTCAGGCGTGGTCTCGACGTCGAGGGTCTTGATCACACGATCAAAGAAATCCATGTTGGACTTGTTTGTGATGATGATCAGCTTGTTGGAGCGCTCGTCCGCGAGGATCAGCACCTTGCCGCGTATCATGCCCCTATCCGCATCTGACACCGTCGCGATGAGGTTGGCGTTCGGGGTGTTCACGGGCTGTTCCGGCTTTCTCAGCCCTGGACGGTTGTTCAAGTTGAGGAGACCGGTCCGGAGCGAGGAAGGCGTTGAGCTGCTGAATCCCGGAGCCCCGCTCGACTTTGGCCCGCTCTGCTTCTGCTGCGTATCCTTCTGGGATTCCGTGACTATCGTCTCAAGGTGCGTCTTGATGTCCGTGGCAAGCGCGTACTCGATCTGCCGCACGAACACGTCCTCCGTGACCGGCGTCGCCACGTCGATCACACGCGCGATCTCAAGCATGCGGTTTATGTTCTCCTGCGTATCGGTGACGAGGATTGCGTTCGTGCGCTCGAACACCTGGAACAGCCCCTCTGGGGCCTTGAACCCCTCCAGAGCCTTCTGCGCCTCCGAGACCTCAATGTTCTTGAACACGATCATCTGGCTTACCACGCGCCCCTGTTCCGGAAGGTTGCCCTTGTCCTCCATCTTCAGCGGGATGCCGTGCGTACGCACGGTCTTGCGTGGCAAGGCTCGAAGGAACTTCTTCCCCCTCGGCTCAAGCACGATGCCGTTCATCGTGAGGACAAGCTCGATCGCCTCAAGGTACTCCTCCTTGGTGAGTATCTGCCCTTCAAGCGAACGAAGGGTTATCTGCGCCTTGGGAAGGTCTGGAGCAGGTATCACGGTCTTCCCCACCTCGTCCGCATACGCCTCCAGCACCAGTGCAACGTCCGCCTGGTTGAACGCCAGCGCGGGAACGCCGTTCGTTCCGCGCGGCACACTCTTGAGGTCTTCGCGCGTCATCGGCTGTTGGGCCTCCTGGGTGGCGGCGGCCGCGCTTGCGCCGCGATTTCCGCCAAGGCGCTTGCCGAGCAATCCCGGACGGTTCTGGGCGAACGACATGCACGATGCTGCAAGCGTCACCGACAGGAACAGAAATATCTTCCTATTCATCATGGACTCCTTGAAATGCGATTTCGGAACCGGCGACATCACTCAGCCCCCTCTCTCATGTATGCGCAGGCGAGCTTGAACGATCCCGTGAGGAAACCCTTGTGCGACGAAGGCTTGATGGCGATCTCGCGCACGTCGAACATCGCGTTCGTCTCGCATTCGAGGGCATGCATGAACCTGACGAGTGACGTTATGGTCGCCTCCCACCGCTTCACGTCTATCGGCTGCTCGAACACGTCGCCCGCCTCGACCTGCTGTCCGGCCTGTCGCTGGGAAATCGCGACGTTGTTGGCCTGGGCAATGGTGTCCATGCGGCTAAGCCAGTGCGTGTCCACATCCATCGCGCCTTCGCCGAACACCGGCATCTTCTCGCGTTCCGCCTCGTATGCGTCGTTCCACTTCTGCCGCTGCGATATGAGCTTCTTCTCCGACAGCGTCTTCTTCACGGCGGAATCGTACTTTTTCGCTGAGACCCGCCACGCCTGCTCCTGCCCCATGAACCAAAGGGCAACGCAAAGCCCGTACATGAGGATCACGCCGCCGATGGCCGCCATCATGCGGTCCCGTCTTGAGAGGTTGGACGTCATTTCTCCTCCTTGGCCTCGAACAGGCACTCTATGGAAAACTTGTGCACGCCCCTGCTTTGCGACGGCCCCGTGAGGTTCACCTCCGCGAACAGCTTTTCTCCGTCTTCGGTTTCCGTATCCGCAAGCGCATTCTTGAAGCCGTATACGCTCGTGGGCTGGTCGGCCTCGCCGACTATCGAAAGCCGCTCGCCGCGCCTGAAGTTGAAGCTCGTGAGCGTTATGCCATCCGGCATCCTGTCGGACACCGCCTTGAGAATCTCAAGCGATCCGCGTGCGTGGTCGGAATACTGCTGCACGAGCTTCACCTTGTCGCGCATCTCCTTCACCTCGTGGAACTCGGCGGCATGGCGCTTGGACATCGTCTTCTGCCGCTCTGTCATGCGTCCGTAGATAAACGGCACCCCGAAGAGTCCCGCCATGGCGAGAAGCCACCCGGTTGCGGCGACCGCGATGAACGTAAAGAGCTTTTTCGAGAACCGCGCCTCCGCGCGAGCCTCAGCCCAGTCCGCAGGCGTAACGTCAAGCGAGTACCCCTCGGAGGTCCTGAGGGCGATGCCCTCTACTCCGTCGAACGCGACCTGTCCATCGCCCGTGTCGTTCGCGGCATCGCCATCCGCGCCGCCTACTGACACTATGCGCACCGGCGCAAGCTCGCCGAACCTCTTGGCAAGCGATTCGTCGATCCCAGACTTTGCGAACACTACGATCTCGGAAGCCTCCACCGACGCATCGGCGCGTATGAGCGACAGCGTCACCTCGCGGAACACGTCATCGGCATTGGATATCTCGCCAAGGCCACGCAAGAGCGAAGGCACCTGGTTGTCGAGCACCACCACGTCCCAGCCATCGTCGCAATTCATCAGCACGACCTTGCGGCGTGGGACGACCTCACCCTCCGGGTATATCTCCATCCAGTGCGTGCGAAGCCAGCCGAGCGCCGATATGTCGGTGCGGAGTACCCTTACCTTGGCATCGTCAAGGGCATCCCCGATTTCGGAAGCCTCAGCCTCCGGCAGGGCCGCAAACATGGATATCACGCGGTCATCCGTCTCCTGCACGGTCTCCACGCCGGCCACAGGCGCCTCATCCGGGAATGGCGACACCTTGCCAATCTCCTCGGCTGCGGTATCCTTCAGGTGGTCACGCTCTTCCGTAGGGACGCTCGCCACCTTCACGAGCAGGGAGGAAAGCGGCACCGACAGCACAACCTCGTGCGTCCCGAAGCGATGCGCCGCCTCCCTGAAAGCCTCCACCAGATCCCCGTAGCGGTCATGCGCCTCGCCCGTCGCTTCGTCGATGACGCCGGACTGCGCTGCGCCGCCATCTGCGGACGTTGCGGCATCTGCGGAAGCGTCCGCGCCGCCCGTGCGCCAGAAGCAGCGGTCGGCGACACGCCATTCCGCCTTGTTCTGCATGAGACGGATGCCGCGTACGCCATCCGCCTCGATGCCGAGGACTGTGATCGACTTCTTCACATCTTAGTTGGTAGTGGGTAGGTTTTAGGTTTCTTCGGTCGCAGAGGACTGCGACCCTCCCACGACACGATGATAAATCATAAAATCTTCAAATGGCTAAATGCAATCGCAAATCGTAAATCGTAAATTCTCACCCTCTCACCTTCTCAACCATTTAACTATTTAAGATCCCTAATTGCCGCATCGACGTTCGCAAAAAGCTTCGGAAGCGTCTTCGCCGGAACCGTCGAGAACGCAAGGCGTATGAGACCCGAAAGCACGATCGTGCCTGTCGAATACTTCTCGATGAGGTGACGGCGCACATCTTCCGCCGCGACGCCCTTCGGCTTCACGCACATGAAGTAACCGGAGTTGAAGGGCATCACCTCAAACGATTCGGCGTATTCGGGATGCGTCTTGAGGATGCCGCGAATGACCCTGTAGCGGTTCTTGAGTACGGCATACTTCTCGCGCTTCTGGCGGATGTAGTTCGGATCCTGATAGGCGGCTATCGCAAGGTGCTGCCCGAGCGACGAGGCGTTGGATATCGAAGAGCGTACGTCTCCTGCGGCCTTCGCCTCGAACGCCGAAAGTTGCTCGTCCGTGAGTCCTTTGCCGGCGAACGTGACGAATCCCACGCGCATGCCCCACACGTAATCCTCCTTCGTAGTGCCGTCAAGCTTAACGGCCAGCACGTTGGGGTGGAGATCCGAGAACTCCGCGAACAGCGAATCCTCGTGGATGCCCTTCTCGTATACGAGCCCGAAGTATGCGTCATCGAGGATCACGACGATCCGCTTCTCCTTTGCGGCGGCCTTGACTGCGGATACGATCTTCTTCGCATCCTCAATCGTCGCGGTGTAGCCGGTGGGGTTGTTCGGGAAGTTGAGTATGAGAAGCTTCTTCTCGCCCGGGCCGAGCAGGGACTTCTTCATGGCGGCGGCATCAAAGCAGCCATTCCTGAAGGTGTTGAAAGTCTGCATCTTGGCGCCGCAGGCGTCGGCGAAGATGAGCGCGTAGTTGTCCCAGTAGAGATCCGGGACCACCACCGTGTCGCTCTTGTCCGCAAACAGCTCCGCACAAACGCGCAGACCATGCGTAAGCGCATTCGTGACTACCGGGTTCGAGAACCGCTTGCCCTTGAGCGAAGGGTTCTTCCGAACGAGGAATTCGCGCCAGATCTCGCGCAGGGCGGGAAGCCCGAAACTGCCTGCGTACAGGAACGACTTGCGCCCAAGCGCAACGTTCTTGGAGAAGCAGTCCATCACGAGTGGGGATCCATCCTCCTCGAATGCCATGCCTATCGTGGCGTTTATGCCGCATTTTTTAGCCTCGGCTCCCTGGCCGAGAATGCCGCCGAATGGAAAGTACATGCGCCGCCCCTCGGCGGACAGGAAACCTGCCGCAGGGCCAAGCGTCTTGTTCAAACGTTTTGCCAATGTGTCCATAGACGCAAATTATACCACATGCGGGCGAATTTTCGGCTTGCTGTTGCCCTAATTATTTGCGCTTTACGATCTGCGGCTACAGTTGGCGATTAGTATAAAAAAAAGACCGATGTCCAACACATCGGCTTGATTGGTAGCGGGGGCTGGATTTGAACCAACGACCTTCAGGTTATGAGCCTGACGAGCTACCAGGCTGCTCCACCCCGCAATCTGGTGTCTTCCCTTCCATGTGGCGGGGCTGGCGGGAGTCGAACCCACAACCCTCAGATTCGTAGTCTGATGCTCTATCCAGTTGAGCTACAGGCGCATTGCTTCGCAAAACGCGGTGTAATATATCAAATGGCAGATATCAATGCAAGCGTTTTTTCCAAGAACTTGAAAAAACGCTACGCCGCTACACCTGTTCGCGGATGCGGAATCGGCCGGGATGGGCGAGTTCGTACGCGACCTTCCCCGTCGGCACCGGCACATCGACACGATGTATCTCGCACCCTTCCACGGTCATTCCCGGCATTGGACGCGCAGGACACAGGTTCTCGCATGCGCCACAGCCGATGCAAGCCGCAGCGTCAACCACAGGCACCCCGCTCACCAGCCTTATGGCCTTCACGGGGCAATGCCGTTCACACGCGCTGCACTTCAAGCCTTCACTTGCGGCAAGGCACCTGTCCTTGTGCCACACCGCATACCCTACGTGCGTATGGAGCTTCGCTTCCCTGGCAACAGGGACTATCGCCCCCGCCGGACACACTTCACCGCAGCGCGAACATCCCGGACGGCAATAGCCATGCTCAAAACCCATTTCCGGCTGGAGGAACCTTCTCTTGTCGAACGATGGACGCAGCACCTTCTCCGGGCACGTCTTCACGCACAACTGGCATCCTACGCATTTCATGCGGAATGCCCTGAGTCCCTTGGCTCCGGCCGGAACCACCGGACGTCCGCGCTCTGGCCTACCCGGCTCAGAAACGCTCGCGAAGCCACCATCCGTGAGCTTATCTGCGGCAACGGCGACTGACGCCCCTGCGCCAGAAGCAAGAAACATGCGGCGTGTCAGTTCCTGAAGCATTTGCGGCACTCCTTGCAGTTGTCGCATTTGGCGACTTTATTCTTGAATATGGCTATGCGCGACAGCGCCTGAAGGATCGTTCCTACGGGACACACCCAGTTGCACCATATTCGCCCATGCCCAACAAGGGCCAACAGAAGCGCAACGAAGAAGAGTCCGCCCGCCAATGAAATCCCACGCCCGAATATCGCATATGGGTCAAGCCACACGAACGAAAGGCCGAGGCAACCTGCCAAGATTGCGGCAACCGCAATGGCCCACCTCACTGCGAGCTGCCTTCTCGTGGATGGCAGTCTGGTGCACACGCGACGGACTTTCTTTCTTGAGATCCATCGCACAAGATCCTGCGCTATGCCCAACGGGCACAGCACCTCGCAGTAGAGCCTCGCCCGCACGGCGATCACGATGGCCAACACGGCGAGCGCCACCGCATTGAGGGCCAGCACGGCGGGGACGAACTGCACCTTGGCGGCAAATGCGCACTCGCGTACGCCAAAGAAAGCCGCCGTGACGGTCGCCAAGGCCACTATCGCCACGGCGATCTTCACCCACTTCCGCACGTCAGGACTCGTCAAGAACCGCTTCATGTGCCGCGCTCCTTCATCTTAAGCGCCTCGGTAAGTTCGTCTATCCGGCGCATCTCGTCCGGGATGCCTATCGTCTGCGGACAGTGTCCCGCGCACACTCCGCACCCCGTGCAATGGTTCGCCTGCCGCAGATACGGAATCTGCCTCTCGTAATCGTGCAGGAACTTGCGCCAATCCTTGTCCTCCTTCGAGAGGGCATCGTTGTATAGCGTAAATATTCCCGGAATGTCAAGGCCATACGGGCACGGCATGCAGTAATTGCACATGTTGCACGGGATGGTCTTGTCGGCGAGGAACGCGACGGCGGCGGCCTCAAGGGTCGCCAGTTCATTTTCGGAGAGCGGCTTCAGCGGCGAGAATATCGCGCAGTTTTCCTCAAGGTGTTCCCTGTATGTCATTCCCGAAAGCACCGTCATGATCTTCGGGAAATGTCCGGCGAAACGGAAGGCCCATTTCGCGAGCGTCGCCTCCGGATCCAACGGGATCAGCTTCTCGGCGAGAGTGTAGTTGAAGCGGGCGAGGCGTCCACCGAGCAGTGGCTCCATCACGACTACGGGTATGCCTCGCTTCTCGCACTCGCCGTAGAGGTATATG
Source organism: Limosilactobacillus gorillae (assembly GCA_963653155.1). Lineage (GTDB taxonomy): Bacteria > Verrucomicrobiota > Kiritimatiellia > RFP12 > UBA1067 > UBA1731. Next base: position 3,578 of record CAVJWR010000046.1, on the reverse strand, counting down.
CCATCCTGGTTGCGCTTGTTCGTCTCGTAGGCGTGGCGCCAATCGACGTAGTTGAGCTGTATCTGCACGAAGTCCCAGTGGTACTTGTCATGGCGTTCCATGAGCCATTCCCACGCACGCTTGTCGCCATGGTACGAGAAGCCGAGGTTCCTTATCCTTCCGGCATCCCTTTCGCGCAGACAGAACTCTATCGCCCCGTTATCCACGTAGCGATGCTTGAACGCATCGAAGCCTCCCATGCCGACCGCATGCAGAAGATAGTAGTCTATCACATCTGTGCGGAGTAGCTTGCGCGACTTCTCGTACATCTCCCTGCACTTCTCGATCGGATATTGCGTAGGCGAGAAATTGGAGAGCTTGGTGGCGATCCTGTATGTCTCTCGCGGATGGCGGGCAAGGGCCCTGCCGGTAACGTCCTCCGATTCCCCACGGCAATAGGCGGGGGACGTGTCGAAGTAGTTGACCCCATGCTCCAGCGCATAATCCACCTGGGCGCACACCTCGTTCACGTCTATCGCCGCCGAAGAGCCGCCATGGTACGTGTTGGCGTGCTTGCCGTCAACGGTGGGCAGTCTCATCATGCCGTATCCGAGCAGGGATATGCTGTCGCCATGCGCATCCTTGCGCATGGACATCTGCCCGGACGGTTTCGTCTTTACGATTCCGCCAAGGAAATCGCGCCGCCCTACAGGTTCTTTTCGCGAAGCCCTCATCGATCCCTTTCCGCGTCTGGAAGGAAGCCCTCCGCAGCCGCCAACAGAAGAATGAACTGTGTCAAAACCGCCGGGGAACGGAACACGCAATCGCCGAACGCATGCACCAGATTGGCTACCGCCGCCAGAAGCACCCCCACAACAACAGCCGGAACGCAGAATATCGCCGTCGGGTGCGGCATGTCAGTCCTCTTCGAGAAGTGCGCCACACGCATCTCGTGCCCCCAAGACCTGAATATCGGCACAAAGAGGCCGATGACGATCGCAAAGAACAGGCCGGCCCCTACGATGCCGTGTTCGCAAAGCAGCTGGAGATAGTCGTTGTGCACGTTCACGCCGCCAACGCGCTGTATGCTGCCACGATCCGCGTCTGTCATGTACTCAAGGCAGAAGTGCTTGTACCCCCATCCGCCTACGCCGAAGATGGGGTGATCCTTGAATATCTCCGTAGCCACGCGGGTATGGTACTGGGCCTTGCCGGTGACGCGGTCCGCAACCGAAACCGGCGACAGCGACGAGACCTCCTGCGTGAAGTCGTCCGGCGCGAACACGACGATTAGCACAACCGTCACGACAATGCCCAAGAGCATTCCGAGGTGGAGCTTCACGCAGACAAGGTTTTTCTTGCTCGTGAACAGCGAAAGGCACAGGTAGAGGAACCACAGCCCAAGGAGCGTAAACGCCAGCATTATCGCGGCCCTTGAGAGCGTGGCGAGCGACGCGAAGAAGCATAGCGCCGTAGGCAGAAGGAGATAGTGGGTCTTCACCAGCTTGGGGAAGCGGTTGGGACGTCTCAGCGAACCGTCCCCGCCATCATGGGACTCCTCACCACCATGCCGTTCCCTGCGCTCAGGACCGATGTCCCGCCTCACGTTGTCAAGCCATAGCCCGGCTGAAACCGCAAAAAGGGCCACGAAGAAGGCCCCTGCCATGTTCGGGTATCCGAAGGAAGAGAAATACATCACGGGATCGGCTATGTCGAGCCAGTACGGGGCTTTTGCCCCGGTTGCCTGCTGAATGAATCCGAGCGCGGCGAGCGCAGCCCCATTCCACACCAGCAGATGCATGAGCATGCGTCGCCCGTGATGGGAAAGGGCGTGACGAACCGCAAGCATGGCGGTGAGCGCCGGGACAAACCACACCAGTACGCCAAGGTGTTCCCGCACGTTCACGCAGAATGGGGCGAACGGTATCGCGGGGGCGGGATCCACGCCCGCAAGTATCTGCGGATAGTCGCACACGGAACACAGGCCCCTGTTGAAGAGAGGCACGATCAGCACCAACAGAAACAGGAGGGTGAGGTACATGGCCGGATCGCGGGCGAGCGCCTTCCACACGCGCGACCTGGCATCCGCATAGCTTTCACCGAGGCGGCGCTGCGGCAGGAACAGCAGCACCTCAAGCGACAGCGCCCACACCCACGGCATCACCGGAAGCAGATGCGGTGCGTTTGCCCCACCAAATATCCATGAGAACCCGACAACCGTCAGGAACACGAGCACGACGGGAAGCCTCTCGCAGAACGCCCTCATTTGGCAATCTCCTTTGCCGCCGGCTCACTGCGGTGAATCCGCCAAGAGCGGACCGAATCGCGATAGACGAGGAATAGCATCGCCGCTATGAGCAGATACATGAAGATCTGGGTGAGGATGCCCACAAACTTCTCGTTAGGCTTGCGCTTGAACGCCAGCGCATAGAGCGAGAACATCACGATGCTTCCATCCAGCACCGGAATCGGAAGCAGATTCAGTATCGCAAGGTTTATGCAGAGGAAGCGAAGGAAGCCAAGCGCATCCCACACGTTGTTCCGCACCTGCCTGTAAAGCCCTTCTGCGATCATCACGGGACCGCCCAACGCCTGTGCCGCCGCCTTGGATTCCTTCGGCGTGACCAGTGCCTTCAGGACGCGGGCGATGCTCGTCGCATCCCACTGGAGCTGCCGGAGCGGATTTCTTGCCGGCATCCAGGCCGCCGCCCCCACGCCGTTTGTCGTGGAAAGCGCAAGGATGAAATACGCACCGCTCGCATCGTGGCGTTTTGGGCGGATGGTAAGCTTTTCTTCGTTTCCGCCCCTGTCCACCACGAACTCCGTGGGCTTGCCGCCGGAAATCTGAATCTCCGTCTGCATCTCGGTCCAGGTATCCACAGGCACACCTCCCACCGAAACGACCCTGTCGCCAGGCTTCATCCCCGCATCGTGCGCAGGGCCATCCTGCGGCACTTCGCCGATCAGGGCCGGCATTTCGCCGAACCTGGCACTAGGAACCGCCGCCAACGCCACGGCCAGCACAACCGCAAGCACGATGTTCCCCATCGGACCCGCAACGGCGACTATTATCGAATCCAGCGGCGTGGCGGACTTCCCTTGTGGAACGGAGTCATCGCCCACTCCACCACTCGTCCCCTGTACCTTCGCCGTCCCTTCTGGATCGACATCGGGTATAGACACGTATCCGCCGAATGGAATCGCGCTCAGCCGCCACTCTACGCCACGGAATACCTTCCGCCACAGCACGGGGCCAAATCCGATCGAAAACGCATCGACCCTAAGCCCTCTCCAGCGCGCCGCGAGGAAATGCCCGAACTCATGAATGAAAATGGCAAAGGAAAACAGCAAGATGCATGCCGCTATCGCCAAAACAGTGTATACAGTCTCCATATGCGGAGTATTATATCACAATCGCCGTCGTATCCGTCGCTGCACGATGGCGAGGGCGCCATCGCCACTTCCCGGCACCGTCCGCCAACGGATGGCGGATTTACGATTTTTCGATTTGCGATTGCATTTTATCATTGGATGATTTGATGATTTAGGATGCGGTATGGTAGGGCGGTTTCGATGAAACCGCCGCAGTGGTGTTAGGT
>CAVJWR010000045.1:24879-25388 GCA_963653155.1 Limosilactobacillus gorillae | reverse complement strand
CAGGTGGTACCCCAAGGGGACCGACTTCGGGAGATGCACGCGCGCGGAGATGCACCGGCTGGAGAGGGTCATCAACTCGATCCACCGGAGGCTGCTCGGCGGGAAGACGGCCTATGAATACGACACCGCATACGCAAAGACGGCCTGAGGAGAAACCAGATGAGAATGTTCGGACTGCTGCCGAGACCGCTCGGAAAGATATTCAGGAATTTGACCCATCTGGGTTGCAATTCACCAATAATTTATCCGATGAGCAAATTGCGACAAGATACGAGACAATGCAAACTCGTGAGTTGGCGGTTCGCTCTCTGCGTAAACGCATGACACACACCACACATGGTGAGCTATTTTAGAGAGATAGTATAGCGGTCGTATCGCTCAGAATAGCGAAATTTGCGATTGCCGGCACACAAAAGAGAAGTCGATAATTCTGCTGAATAAGTTGTTGCACATCCATCTATACGATATCGCATTATAGATATTCAGTTTGAAAATATCAAGATAACGCC
>CAVJWR010000045.1:12287-24729 GCA_963653155.1 Limosilactobacillus gorillae | reverse complement strand
ATAACGCCACCAAAACTCAAAGAAAGCCGCTTAGATGCGGTTTCTGCTTTTCGCATTCACTCGTTTGCTCTCTTTAATACTCTTCTCTCCTTGCGGTAGGACACCTCTAGACGCCAATTCAGACACCAGTTTTTTTGGGGGTAGCCTGGCTTAATATCTTACTATTGGTGTGCGGGGGTGAATTATGATAGAATGCGTACCATCAAACTTGGACAGGCGACATGAAATGTCCAATCAAAGCGAAGGTGTGCGAACTGGAGGCGAAGGTCGCCGGTCATCTCGCGGTGATGGGGATCGAGATGGAATGAAGAAGACAGGATTTACAGGATTGAGAGGTTAATTATGGCGAAGAAGAGAAAGAGCAACTGGGATAATCTGGAGCCGCAGAAGTCGAGCGCGGCGCAGCTCATCACGTATGTTGCGTCTGTCGGCCAGACCGATGAGCGATATGAAATACGCTATGAAGACGAGAACATCTGGATGAGCCAAAAAATGCTTGCCCAGGTGTATGGGGTCGAAATCAATACGGTCAATTACCATATTAAGAAGATATTTGCGGATGCCGAACTTGAAGAGGGTTCAGTTATTCGAAAAATTCGAATAACTGGCCCAGACGGGAAGAGTTATCAAGTCAACCATTATGGTCTTCAGGTTATCATCGCCCTTGGATTCAAGATCGACAACGAAAAGGCCATTGCCTTCCGCAAGTGGGCAAATCAGATCGTGAGCGAGTACACGATCAAGGGTTGGGTGATGGATGACCAGCGACTGAAAGATAGGACGCCGATTACCGACAAGTATTTCGAGCATTTGCTGGAAAAGATCCGAGCGATCCGTTTGAGTGAGCGCAAATTCTATCAGAAGATTACTGACCTCTATGCAACGGCCATTGACTATGACAAGACCTCGAACGTGACACGGGTATTCTTTGCGACGGTGCAGAATCGCATGCATCAGGCCGTACATGGACGCACTGCGGCGCAGCTGATTTATGAACGCGCCGATGCCGAAAAAGAACATATGGGTCTGACGAGTTGGGAGAATGCGCCGGATGGAAAGATTCAGAAATATGATGTCTCGATCGCCAAGAATTACCTCACGGAAGAAGAGCTGAACATTATGGAGCGGTTGGTCAATGCGTTCATCGACTTCGCCGAACTTCGTACCCTGCGGAAGATACCCATGACGATGGAGGACTGGAAGAAGAAACTCGATGACTTCCTGGTGTTTTATGATCGGCGACCCGTGTACAACTCCCCGTCGTTGTTTTTGAACTTTGCCCCGTTGACTTCCAACGGCCGTTATGGCAAACTATCCCGCGTTGACCACCGGGGAATGTCAAAGGGCCTGTCCCGGCCCTCGTTTTGCCCCCGGTGGTCAACTTGTCTTCGCGAGGTTGCGGTAGGTGTCCTCGCGTCGCTTGACCGCAGCCGAATCGCCCGAACAGTCGACCGAGCCCAGCCCGTCGGGGAAGAGCCGCATGAGGTCGTCCCGCCGGAAGAAGTGGCTCTCGCCGTCGAAGTAGCAGTACCAGCCGAGGACGCCCGTCTTGTAGTCCGCGACGAGATCGACCGGCTCGTCCACGAACTCAAGCAGCATCGTCCGGCAGAAGCGGCGTTTTCTCGCCAGCTTCCGGCAATGGCCGAGATTGCTCACGGCGAAGCGTCCGCCCGAACCGGGAATGCCGATCCAGCACTCGAAACTTTCATTCATGTTTTCCTCGCTTTTCGTTTTGCCGAACGTCTGCGGCAAAACGGATTTATTCGTCATCTTCATCATCCTCCGTTTCGGGCTTCCGGTCGCCCAGCACGACGAGCTTCGTCGGGTTGAACGAGGAGGCCCCGGATTCGGGTTTCTCGCACTTCACATAGCCAGCCGCGACTGCCTCCTCGAAGACCGTCCGCGCCTTCGACCGTGCAAGGTCAAAGGTCTTCTGAATCTTCAGAATGAACGAGGTTTTCGGCTCCGGCGCGGCGGGATTCACCAATGTCCTCACGCGCTCGACAAGGGATTCGATCTCCACGACCTCCTCCGTTCCCGAAGTCCGTCTCGGACGCATCTCCGCCTTGCCGTCCAGCTCCTCCGGGTTGAGTTCGTCCGCCCGATCCCAGAGCGGCCAGTTCCAGCGTAGGCAGATCGGATCGACGGACGGAAACGACCGCACGACCGACTCCATCACCACCACGTCCTTCTCCTTGTGACGGCGAAGAACGACGTGCGTGTCGGCGGCGCGGCTCTGCGATCCCGCGCCCGACCCCACATCCGTCACCGCCTTGAGAGACTGGTTTCCCTTGGAGGTGTGGTGGATGAGGACAAAGGCGCATCCGATCTCGTGAGCGTACTTGTCGAGGAGATTGTACACGTCGACAATCGCCCCGTTGTCGTTCTCGTCCACGCCACGCGGCATCGCCCGGTAGAAGGCGTCGATGATGATCATCTTGTAGCCCTGCGACTTGTACCGCTCGATGTGGCAGGCGATGTCCTCGATGGTCTTCAGCCGTCCGCGCTGGTTCACGATGGAGATGTTCTTCCCCACCTTGCCCAGCTCGAACCCCCGCGCCGCGATTACCTTCGGAATTCGGCTGGCGGAGGTCTCGGGATGCAGTTCGTTGTCGATGATGAGAACGCGTCCCTGCTCGCACGGGAAGCCGAACCAGGGCGTCCCCGTCACCACCGCGAGAGCAAGATCCGTCACCAGCCACGACTTGCCCGTCTTCGGCGGCGCGATGATGTTCATCGTCTCGCCCAAACGCAGGAAGCCGTGAATGAGTACGGGCCTGAGTTTCGGATACTTTCCCACGAGTTCGTCGATTGGGATGTCCTCCGGTTCGACTAGAGGAACAGCGCCGACAGGACTCGGTTGCACACCTGAAGCGGCAAGTGTGCTGGCGTGTCCTGTCAGTGCTCCGCCCACCGTGTTTCCAGCTGTCACGGACGACTTCACGTTCAAATGCGACACGTCAACGCCGAGCATCGGATCGAGTGTCTGCCCGTATCCCTTGTCCAGCAATGCCCTCGCCGCCGCCGTAAAGTCGCCCCGATGCTCCAAGAGCGCGTAGACCTGAAAGCCGTTATAGCCCCGCTCGGACTCAAACGGTGCGGCATTCGACGAAAACACATAGAGGACATGGCCATCGTAAGTGGCCGAATGTCCGCCCGAATTTTTGCCCGGACGCCGCCAGAGCTCGTTTCCATCGGGCTTTGTGCCAATCATCTGCCACCCTGCGACGGTCAGATAGGGCCGGATGTCGCCCCGCGCCGTGAAATCGTCCCCCGGTCTCGCCAGAAAGGCCGATTCCTGCCCCACCGTCGCGCTTCTTGGCGCAAAGGGCAACGGCTGGGCTGGCGTTTCGTCGAGCGCACGTGCGGCGTTAAGGAGCGTTTCCCGCGCCTCGGCGTTAATCGTCGGAATCTCGATGAACGATCCCTGCTGCAACAAATAACCATCGGTGGGGGAGCAAAGGAACAAACCTCCCTCACCTCGGATTTCAATCAAAGTGACAAGTTTCCCGCCGCGTGTGCCACGGGCGAGCTTCAGGTTGCCGTCCACGGGCCTGTCCGTCCGGTAAAGGACGTGGTATCCGCCCGAGGGCGTCTGCTCGACGACGAGCCGACCGAGGAGTCCCGTGTTCACGCGCTCCATCCATGCGGCGAAGAGTTCGCCCTTGTTGTCGAAGTCCAGACATTCAAGATTTCCAGACACGGCTCCCGCAACCACACATATCGCATCCTGCTTGTTCGCGAACCAGGCGGACACCTCCACTTGCGTCGGCAATCTCTCCGCCCACGTCTTCCACGATCCGACCGTCGGATGCTTCTTCGCCCTTGCCGCCGGCAAACACGAAAGGCCGGCGGCAAGGTATGCCTGCGCGGTCTCGCTTGAAATGTTCGCCATAGGCGGCCTCCTTTACCAGAAAATCGATCTCAGCGGACAGTATCCGCCCAACTCCATCAGCAGCTTCGCTTCCTCCCGAATCTCGGCGAGCGCGACCGCATCGTCGCGGGCCGACCAGTGCGGCGGCAGAAGCGACCGTCCGTACTGGCTTTTCAGCGGACGGCGTATCCCCGTCCTTGCGAATGTCAGGCAACGTCCGGGTCTCTTCGTCCGGATCCTCTCCCTCTCGACCATCTCAATCTCCATGTTGGTTTCTCTCCCGCAGATAGGCCTCGCACGTCGCGGCCCACGGATCATAGTGCTGTGGGCTGGCGTGCGAGGCGATGAAAAAGACGAGCCCGAACAGGATCAGCGTCCCCGCCAGAAAGAGCGCCAGACGCTCCATCTGCACACGAAGCCAAGCCATCGTCAGCGCCCGCCTCTCGATCTCCTCCCACTCGTCGTCAGAAGGGAAGGTCGTCATAATCCTCCGCATTGTCGTCCTCCTGTGTTTCCTCCGCCGTCTGAGGCGCGGGGAAGTCGCCGACCTCGTGTCCGACGATCTCCGGATACTTCTCTCCCGAAACGACACGAACCGTGATCCGCTTCGTCTCGCGCACCATGCCCATGAACTGGAACTCCAGGACATCCTCGGCAGAGCGCGGCATCGGGCAGTCGGAATTCGCGTGTTCCCGCCACCACTTCTCGAACTTGGCACGGGCATACCCCGTGTGTTCCGGACACAGCCACTCGCTGTAACTCCGCAACATGTCGAGCCAGTACGTGACGCGCACCGTCCTCGGCGCACCGGGAGGCGCGTTGCGCTTCTCCCAAAGCTGATAGTCCGTGTGCGACACGTCGTAGGATTCGACTGAAACCTCGCCGGACAGTATCGCCGCACGAGCCGCACGCTCCTCGTGTTCGCGCTTCTCGCGCTCCCTCGGCGGGAACTTAAAGCCGCACTCGGGACAGAGCATGACGTTGAGGGGCAACAGGGCATGACACTTCGGACACTCCTTCACGAGTGGCTCTCCGCCGCCGTGTGACGGCTCCTTGACGTTGATCATGTCAATCGGGCCGAACCGCTCGAGATTTTTGCCATAGTCGAGGACAAGGCATTCGGTCTTGCCCGTCGCTGGCGAGAGCCGGAAGCCGCGTCCGATCATCTGAATCAAAAGCCCCGGACTGTTCGTCGGCCTGAGAAGTGCCACGGTGTCGATGCCGGGGATGTCCGTCCCCGTCGTCATGACCGCCACGTTGCAGCAATACTTGAGGGGCGGCGCACCGTTGCCAAAGAGATCGACATCGACTTTCTCACCCCGAAGCCGTGCGATGGTCTTTGCACGTTCCTCGTCCGGCGTCTCGCCGGTCACAACCGCACACTCCTCTCCCGAATACTTCTCGATCAGCTTCGCCACCTTCTGGCAGTGTGCGACAGAAGTACAGAAGACGAGACACGTCTTGCGGTCCCGCATAAGGTTCACGATCTCACGACAGGCCGTCTCGACGACGGACTCTTCGCCCATCGCCTTTTCGACATCCTCCGCGACGAACTCGCCCGCACGGATGTGCAGATGGTCGAGATCGGCCTTCGCCTGTCCCGCCCGCGCTGTGATCTTCGAGAGATAGCCCTGCGAAATCAGCTCCTTGATGCCGATCTCGTAGCAGATCTCCCGAAAGAGGTTCTCCGGCTTGCAGATGAGTCCGCCCTGCGTGCGGAACGGCGTCGCCGTCCAGCCGATGAGCCGAACGTGCGGGTTCGCCTTCATGGCCGATTCGAGGAAGGTACGATACCGTCCCTCGCCGTCCGGCGGGACCATGTGTACTTCGTCGACCATGATCAGGTCGAACGGCCTGAACATCTCCATCTTGTTGTAGACGGACTGAATGCCCGCCACGACAACCGGCTCTTCCGTATCGCGCCGGTCGAGTCCGGCGGAGTACACGCCGACCTTCAGTTCGGGACAGATTGCGGAGAGTTTCCCCGCGTTCTGCTCCACGAGCTCCTTGACGTGTGCCAAGATCATCACCCGCCCGTTCCACTTCGTCACCGCGTCCTTCGCCACCTGCGCGAGACAGAGCGACTTCCCGCCCGCCGTCGGAATGACGACGCACGGATTCGTGTCGCGTTCGCGCAGATGGCGGTAGACGGCGTCAACCGCGTCCTGCTGGTAAGGGCGCAAGGTGTACATGGATCGTTCCTTCGGGTGGGATCGGATCGTGCATCTCCAAGTGGAGAAGTTTGATCTGTGAATCGTCGTCCAGAACGCCCGCATGAACGAGCGAGTCCTGAAGCGACTTGAGGAGGTTGTCGAGGTCGCGTCGCCGACGGTCGGGCGGATAGCAGTCGGCAATAAGGCCGACCGCCCCGGAGAGCTTCGGATAAAGCCCGCCGAGGCGGCTCACGACCATCATGCGGTACTTGCGTCCCTCTCGGCTGATCAGGACGCGGTAGCCAACATGACGATAATAGCGGTTGACCGACGGCGGCCGCGGGAGGTCGAAGGCGATGCCTTCGCTCACCGCGCCCACGGAGCCGCTCCTGCGGCCGCCGTGCCGCTGGCGGGCGTCGTTGCCGCCGCCGTGGCCGGAGCGGACTGTGCCGCCTGTTTCGCCGCGTAGCCGCGAATCACGTTGCGCGTCGCATCGTTCTTGTCGAGGGCGACCGTGATCATGAGCGGGATGTTGTGGAGCTGCTCGGTCTCGTTGAGCTGCGCGACGCCAACCGCCTTGCAGATCGTGGCTAAGGTCTGCTGTCCGATCCGCTGCGCCTCCTGGTTCGGATGCCGGTAGTTGATCCACTCCCACACCTTGCGCCCCTTGGCGTTCTCCGAGAGGATCTCGAAGGTGATGTTGATGCCCGTGCCGTTGCCCGCCTTGGTGGGCTTGATCTCGGTCGCGGTGATGACCGCCTCGTAAGTCCCCGCCGGAATCGGGTCGTGCGAGGTCGTGTCGATTGCGGACGCAGTGAAGTTCAGTGTAGCCATGATGATTTACTCCTTGTTGTCGTGTGCTTGTTGTTCGGTTGATTACTGCTTGGATGCGACGGTGAGTCCGTCGACGAACGCCTGCCAGCTGAGTGCGATCTCGCTCGGCAGCGAATAGCGGTTCTTCGCGCTGTACGCCGGGGAGCCGTTCGTCCGGAGGACGCGCTCGCCGCCGTCGGCCCCGACCGGGGCGGCCTTGCCGGTATCGGCATCGACGCGCATCCTCCGGGTGGCAAAAAGAACCGCATCGACCCATTCGCAGATGAGCGAGTTCGCGGCCTTGTGCAAACGCGGCGTGTAGCGGTCGTAGGCCGGATGCTCAGGATCCTCGAAACGCTCGACCTTGGCGTGTGCCACGAGGATGATCGCCATGTTGCGCTTCGAGCGGATGTCGTTCAAGAGCTTCACGACTTGCCGCCAGTACGTCAAGGCGTGCGTGTAGCCCTTGCCATAGCCGCCGTCTGCCTTTTCGATGGACTTGACCCCGTAATCGGCGCAGACGCGATCCCAGATGAGACGCTCCAGCCAGTCGAGAGAGTCGATGACCACGGTCGCGTAGTCGTGTTCCTCGTCGCGCACCGCCTGAAGCTGCAAGATGACCTCATCGAAGGTCGTGCGGAGCGGGGACTTGGACGTGTCGATCTCGGAGAGACCGTCCTCCGTCTGGATGAAGATGGGCTTCGGGGCCGAGGCCGCAAAGGTGGACTTGCCGACGCCCTCCGATCCGTAGATCATGATTCGCGGCGGCTGGGATTGCTTTCCGTTCGTGACGGAACTCATGAGTGCCATGTGTGTATTTCCTTGTTCTTGTTCTGGGGGTAAAAGAAAACCCACGAGCCGAAAGACCCGTGGGCAAAACTTGCTGCCGTGCGCTTGTTGTCGGACGGTTACAGATCCATGACGCGCAGATCCTCCGTCCGCGTCGGCCAGTTGTTGGCCGTGCGGCATTCGCGCAGTTCGGCGATGGCGCGTTCGTTCTGGACGGCGCAGCTCTCGAGGCGCCCGTCGGTCAGCTTCCAAACGCCGCAGCGGAACGGTTCGCGCTTCTCGACCGCGACGAAGTAGACGTCGGGCGAGACCGTGCCGTCGCTGGCTGTCTCAAGGACACGCTTGTAGAACGCCATCTGCTGGGGATAGCCATACTTGCGGGCATCGCTCTCGAAGTAGTCGAGGTTCTCGCACGTCTTCAAATCGCAAATGACGGGCTTGCCGTTGTAATCCTCGCGGAACCAGTCCATGCGGATCTGGCACGGTTCGCCGCAATACGAGATGCGCACGGTCTGCTCGGCCTCGCCCTCGGAGAGAAGCTCGCCCGCGACCGGATGCAACCACACGGAACTCTGAAGCTTCGTGATGAAATTGAAGTCCGTTCCCGAAACGACCGGCAGCTTCTGCGCCGCCGCCCATTCCTTGTACGCTTTCGTCAAACGACCGAACGTCTCGCCCGTCTTCGGATTGACCGGCCCGTCCGAGACCATGAACTCCTCGTCGAACTTGCCCCGTCCCTCCAAAATGAGTGTGTGGACGGCGCGTCCCATCAGGAATGCGGCCGAATCCTCCGGCTCGATCTCGCCGGTCATCTTCTTTCTATAGAGGCGCGGCGACTTGCGGAAGTCACCCAAGAGATAGCTTGAGAGATACCGACCCTGTCGGGCGGCCTCGTGATACTCCTCCGCCGGAATGTCGGCGAGAAACGGCAGTTTGCCCATAGCGTGTTCCTTTTTGCGGCGAAACGGAATAAAAGAAGCGTCCGGACCGAATTGTCCGAACGCTCCCGTTCCGCACACTCTACTTATACAGCGTTTCGCCGAAAAATGGGCGCACTTTTTCTGAACCCTTACAGAAGTCCCACGGCGCGCTCCTGTTCCTCCCAGTCATCCGACTCAATCGAGACGAGCTTTTCGACACTGATCTGGTCGGGTGCCTGGCCCCGAAAAACTGCGCGGATGATGCGCGGCGAGATGGTCGCGAGTCGCAGACATTTCGAGACGTAGGGACGGTCAACGCCGACCTTTTCCGATATGTCCTTGATGTTCGCCGCCTCTCCCGAATCGAGCATCTTCATCCAGGCGCGGGCTCTCGCCACGCTTTGGACGATGACATTCGACTGCATGACCGAAAGATCGACGTTCTCGAGCTGTTCGCCCAAAAGCATCGACTTCTTCCCCGACTGGGTTCTGAAGCACATGGCGTAGGAAACGACCACTTGGCCGTCCTGATCAGTCAGCGTGGGCATCGTGTACCTCCTGCATGAGTTTTCTGTCGTTCTGCGTCTTGAGCCAGATGTCGAGCCGGTTCTCGCAGACGAGCACCTGCGACACCAGCTTGCGCACGAGCCGCCGCTTCGCGACCGGCGCAATGGTCGTCCAGAAAGCCGTGTCGTCCGCAAGCTGGTGCTCCACCTCGTAAGGCGAAATCCCCAGCCGCTCGGCGACTTGCCGCATGAACGTCGGCGTCCGCAACACCGTCATGACCTCGCGCTCCACCACCGGTTCGACCATCTCCGCCGAGACGCACTCGACGGGGCAGGCCGTTCCCTGCTTGTTGGACTTGAGATCCGTGTAGTACCCGTAGATCGCGCCCGTGTTGGGCTTTCGCGTCCAGCGGTAGGCCATGACCGACCCGCACGTCCCGCACCGGAGGATGCCCTTGAGCAACGCCCCGTTCAGGCCGTGGCGGATCTTCTTCGGCTCCCGCGAGACCTCGGCGAGCATCTTCTGAACCTTGTCCCAGAGCGATTGCTCGAGGATCGGCTTGTGGATGCCCGGCACGCTCTCGTCGCCGATCTTCACCCGACCGACGTAGGAGCAGCTCCGGAGGCAGCACGAGAGGCTGACGGTGTCCCACTTCACGCCCTTGGACGGAAAGCGCAGGATGCCCGCCGCGTTGAGCCGCCTCACGACCAGCTTCGGCGATCCGAGTTCGAGATACCACTCGAAGATCTTGCGCACGTTCTCGCACGTCGCCGGATCGGGCACGAGTCGCTTGTTCTCGCGCTTGTACCCGTAGGGCGTCGAACCGCCGGGCCAGTAGCCCTTGCGCTTCGAGGCGTTGATCTTGTCACGGACGCGCTCGCTCGTGGTCTCGCGCTCGTACTGGGCGAACGACATGAGGATGTTCATCATCATGCGTCCGCCGGAGGTCGTGGTGTTGAACTCCTGCGTGACCGACGCGAATAACACGTTGAGCCGCATGAACTCGCGGAAGACATCCGTGAAGTCCAGAAGCGAACGGCTCAAACGGTCGATCTTGTACACGAGGATCATGTCGAGCCGCCCCGCCTTGGCGTCCGCCATGAGCCGCTGGAACGCGGGGCGGTTCAGGTTGCCGCCCGAATACCCGCCGTCGTCGTAATGGTCGGGCAGGCACACCCAGCCCTCCATCTTGCGCGACTGGATGTACGCCTCGCAGCTCGCCCGCTGGGCATCGAGGGAATTGAACTCCTGCTCGAGTCCCTCCTCCACGGACTTTCGCGTGTAGATCGCGCAGCGCAACGTCTTCTTCGCTTTCATCAGAGCGCTCCTTTCAGACGGAACCACTTCCGTCCCGAGAAGTGCTGGCCGGTGATCACGAGGACGCACGCGGTGAGGGACGGATAGAGCTTGCCGTCCATCTCGAACTGGTTGTACCCCGCCGCCTTGGCCTCGTAGAGCTTGCCCTTGTACTCGCGCACGTAGGTGACTCCCCGAAGCGACAGCATCGTCCGCCGGTTCGGCGTCGTCCCCGGATGCACCTTCGGATCCTTCGCGGCGATGCGCTCGAACACGCCGACTTCCGACGGCTCGTACTCCCCGTAGGCGACCGACTGGAGGTAGTAGGCGAGCCGCCGCCGGACGAACGTGTCGCCAAGCCGGGAGTCGCACCTGTGGAAAACCCGCAGGTACTCCTCCTTCAGCTCCGGCGAGGTGAGCGTCCTGAGCCGCGCAACCGCCTCTTTCGTTTTATCCTTCGTCTTCATGAGATTACCTCGAAAGCGCTGATATGATGCCGTAAACAGGTCATAATTATCAACGACAATTATCGGTTATTTGTAGAGTTCCTCCCGGTCGAGGCCTTTTTCGCGGTCTTCGCAGGTAAAGAACCCGCAGAGACGCGCCTTGCGGCGGATGGACGGCAGGATGCGGCGCGAAATGACCAGCCGCGAAAGGTATATCTCCTTCGTCGTCTCCTCCAGCGTGTAGCCGATGTACTGCAGCACGAACACCCGACGCTCCTCCTCTGTGAGCGTACCGAGAAACGTGTCCACGTCCATCTTGAGCCACATCTCCTTCACCGACTTGCAACCGTCGCTGAAGGTCTTGTCCTCCTCGGACACGGCACTTTGCTCCTTCGCCTCAGCACACGGCATGCTGACAATGGATACGGTCTGCCCCTTGCGGCAGAGGCGCGCCACGCTCTCGATGATGTTGTTCGCGGTGTTCTCGACGGTGTTGTGCAGATAGTTCATCGCGGATGCCGTCCGCCCGTCCTCGTTGCGCTTCTCCGGATCGTAGAACGAGATCGCCTTGCGGAGGTGATGCTCGAAGATGCTGCGGTACTCGTCCGTATCGCAGGCGCGGATCATCCCCGCGACCTCCATCTGCGAGAGCCAGCACTCGATGCGCGGCTTCAGCTGTCCATACGCCCAGTCGAAGGTAATCACCTGCGGCTGCTCGACGCGGCGCTTGTAGTTGCGGGAGCCGTCCTTGTTGTACGCCCCCTTGATGTTGCGGTAGGTCTTGCCCATCAGACTGCCCTCGCTTTCCGCTTGGACGCCTTGTGGGCCGCCGCGATCTTGCGGGCGCGGTACTGACGGCTCAATTCGCAGTTGCGCCGATACTCCTCGCGCTCGGCACGTTCGAGCCGCGCATCGATCTCGTCATCGTGACGGGCGAACCATCCCGCCAGGAGCGGCGACGAAAAGAAGCTCTGGTAGATGACACCGGGTGTGCGATTCGGCACAATCGCCATGCCCATGTGAACCACCACGGCCGGTTTCCGACGGCTCGACCGTCCCCACTTGCCACAACGCTTGCTCATTGCGCCGCCTCCTTCCGGAGTTCGGCGAGAACCTCCGCCGTATGCCGCTTGGCCCACTCACGCGCCTTGCGCTCGATCTTCAGCGCCTTGCCGATCTCGCCGCGCTTCCGCGCCGCCTCGGCCAGATCACGGCACAACGCCATGTGCGCCTTGTGCTCGCTCTCGAAAAGATCGGCATCGACCTTTCCGTAGAACGCCTCGATCTGCTCCCGCATGGCGGGAGTGAGGCACATATCCTCGGTGATCGCAAACGGATCGTTTCCGAGGTTCCCATTTGTCAAACCCGCCACTCGGCGGGACCTTTTCTTTGTCACTTGCATTTTTACCTTTCTTCACGCGTTTGCGAGATTGGTCTTCCTGCAAGTGCCTCCCGTCTTAGGGCATTTCTTTAGGGTTTCTGCTAAAAATCATACGAAACGATGACTCCGCCAGACAAAAAGACAACAAAAATGGGCGTTTCCGCTTGGAAACATCCATTTTCATGCTTAAAAATATTTTTGCGGTTAGGGTTTCTTTAGGGTTTTATCCCTCCGTTTCGACAGCTGTTGATGAAATCCTGTAC
>CAVJWR010000045.1:8698-12277 GCA_963653155.1 Limosilactobacillus gorillae | reverse complement strand
CTTTTTCTGCTCGTGAGTTCGCCAATACTCGGTGATGAAATTGTAAAACTCTGTTCCACCTGAACAGCGTAGCACTTTTGAATACCCTGCGGGGATCTTCTTTGTGCGCCCACGTTCCCAGTTGGCGACAGTCCCAGGCTTCACCATGCACAGCGCGGCAACCATAGCTTGTGTGAATCTTACTGGCGTGGCTTTGGGACGCCCCGTATTGAAGATCCCCTGTTTCAATGATTGCACAGCATCCTTGGAGATGCCGGAAACGATGACACTGGTTGGCGGCGATCTCAGGTCATCCTCTCGCGACTTCTTGATGGTGTTTTTCCTCTTCAGTTGAAACAAATATCCATACGGATACTTCGTATCCTTTACGTAATAAAGCATCCCCGGCTTCTGAAAGTATCGCGGCGACGAGATGCTCGACCAGTCGGCATCGTCATACGCATCCACAAGCACATGCCGTCCTGCGGCATAATAATCATCTTCCGCTTCAATGAGTTCGCCGATGGCATTGCGCCATTTATCGTCAATCAAAGACATTCGGTCGGCAAGATTCGCCAACTCATAATTGAACGCTTCGACACGCTGACGATAGAGCGTCTTGTCGACGACGCCATCGAAATCGCAAACTCTCTTCTCGAACAACTCCTGCATAAGGCGATGGACGTACTCGGCGCGAAAGACACCGGATCGCTTGGGCAGACGGAATTTCAAAACGTTGAAGAAATCTTCCCAGCAATAGCGCAAGTCATTCGTGTACTGAACCAGATTCTTAAGATACCTTTGCAGGATCATCAATTCTCGTCCGCCGTGATCAAGCTCCTCGAAAAAGCATTCCGAATAAAGGAACATGACGCCATCCATTTCCTTGGGCGAGATCAGGTCCGCTGCCGTAAAATCCTCATTGAACATGGCATAGTGGTCGGCAACTTTTGCATGAATGAGATCGACCCGTCTTTTGACTTCCTGTCGAGATTGAGTTGCGGCGTGTATTTCCGAATATTCTTTGGAAAACAACTCGCGAGATACTTCTCGAAGGGAATCATCCGTAAACATCAGCTGCTCATGGCGAATGGACTGTACGACCCAATCCAGCTTCTTGATCGTTTCGTCATAAAAGCTGAAGAGAGGAACGTCGATAATGTCTTGTGTACAAAACGGCATGGGTTCAAGTCCTTGCTTTGACAGGATTAAACGAGCCCTTGCCGACGCTTGTTTATGAAATCCTGTACCATCCCCGTTTCCCGTTCCGTGAGACCGTCCGTATAAACGACCTTACCGGCCAAAAAGAGGTTTAGCTCCTTGTTGAATTTATGCGTCCGCAGATATTCGGCCACAAACTCGAAAAACTCGGTACCACCTTTCTCGCGCAACTCCTTTTTGTATCCGCACGGAACTTTCTTCGTGCGTCCTTTTTCCCAGTTGGCAATGGTTCCCGCGCCGGATTTGATACAGCACAGGGCGGCAACGGCCTTTTGAGTCAAAGCCGGGCGCGCGTCACCTGTCGTACGCCCACCGTCATGCGTGGCTTGCCGCACTTGCTCTACGGCATGCGGCAATAGTTCTGACACCATGACACCACACGGAACGAACGTCGGTTCCAAAACCGATTTGTCCACAGCGGAATACCGTTCCTTGGCAGATTGATATTCCTGCGTCAGCGATGACACACGGCGCGACACAAGATCCTCATCGTCAGCATGCATGCGCTCCACCATCGCCACGACACTTCGTCTGGCATCGCAAAATGTCGACGTGCGCTCGTTGAATTCGGTTCTCAGAAACGCACGTTCGCCCGATCCGATGGACGACTTTTCGTCGACGGCGCGCCGCACGATCTCGACGATTCTATCCAATTGCGATTGAAGAAAGGCCACGTCACATTCTATGCGATTGTTCATAACCGTCACAACCAAGATGTTGGAATGATCCCCGATCCCTGTCCGAAATGCGCAACCGGATGTACGCCCTCCTGATCTCCCTGCTTGAACACTTCGCGAGCGCTCTGCCAAAGGATGATCGGCTGCCAGCGGAATCCGTTCTCGGGAAGCGATTCCTGTATGGCGGCGACGAGCTGGTGGAGCTTGTCCTTGACAGGCTTGTCCGCATCGTCGGAAGATTCGTCCTGTCCGGGGCAGTCAAAAATGGCGAAATTGCATATCGGCGAATCGTCGTTGCGCGCCATCACCTCGTGAAGTGCGCACGTAACTGCAATGTGGAAGCAGAGGTAATTTGACGAAGCACCGATATTGTTCAAATGGCGGATTCGGCGAGCGTTGTTTGTGAAGCGCAGTTCCATCCGTGAAAGATTCAGATCCGGAACATCGGATTTGACATCATCCGACACGAAGAGTGCCGCCAGCCGCTTTCTGATAATGTTGGATATCTCCCGTTCCGTTTTCTCAAAGTCGGACTTCGCATCGGCTTTGGCTGCGGCGATTTTGAGTTCTATGGCCGCTATGTCGCTGCGCAATTTCTCAATGCCTTCAAGTGAAAGTTCCGATCCCGCCAGGTTGTTTGATATGTTAATGGCAGATCTGATCTCGCCCAACAACGAGTAGGCGTCTGCCTGGGAAGCGAGATAAGCACGAACCTCGCCATGCTTGGCGTGCAAGGCCGCGAGCGCATCCGCCGCATCCTTGTGCTTGCGTATGAGATCCTTGCGCAGCTTTTTACACCGCTCGCTCTCCCGCTGATACACAATCTCGAAATCCGTGTATTTGTCTTCATCAAGCGCTGAGACCCGGTATGCCTCAAGTGCGGCAGCCAGCTTCTCAATATTTGCCTTGGCATCGTCGCGGGACTGCAGACTTCCCCAGTCATATCCGAGAAATCGCTGCTGCTGCGTGTCGGGATTCCAGTACGTCCGAACCCACTGGGCGACTTCGAGCCTTTCTCGGGTCTTTTGGGCAGTCTTGCGATATTCCTGAATCCGTCTGTTCAGTTCATTCAAACGCTCCAGTTCCTCCGAAACAGAATCCGCTTCCTCTGCATATTTCTGCATGAGTCCCTGCAGCCGATTCGTTTCTTCCACATGCCGGTTCTCCGCCTCTTCCGACAAAGTAGGAACCTTGAAATCCTTGTTCTTCTCTATGACTTGGCGAGCCAAGACCATCAGCACATCCGAATTGCTGGCTTCCGGCAATTTTACCGTCACGTCGCACAATCCGATGTCCTGCGCCCGCCGGAGGTTCTCACGAAGATCCGCGCACCACGCCTTGGTCACGCGTTCCAGCCGCAATCTCAGTTTGGTACGCTCGCCATATTCATCTTCAAGTGCCTGTCGTTCGTTGTTCAGCTCTACCAGCTCTTTCTTCTCTATGCCAAGAATGAAGGGAAGATACTCCAATAGCTTTCCTCGCACGTAGCCAATGTCGAAATCCCTGATCAGATTGGTACGACTCAGAATCGTGACATCGTCTTGAAGATTGAGATTGAGGACATCGCGAAAATTCAATCGCGGAAGTGGCATTCCGATGCTGGCGTGCTCTTTGAAATGTCCGCAAACCAACTCATCCAAAAGACGCAAGACATCGTCTATCTTCCGATTCTCCCCAATCGAGGACGGCACCTTCGGCGGCA
>CAVJWR010000045.1:6647-8688 GCA_963653155.1 Limosilactobacillus gorillae | reverse complement strand
TCGGCGGCAACTGGGAAAGGTACTTGGAGTAGTGACAAGCCCCGGATGACTTCTTGGCTCCCTCGGGCACCATGCGTGCGAAAAGATGATGTTCTCCTTCCTCGCCAAGCATGACCCCGACCCATTCCGTCGATGCGTTGAACTTATCGGGCAACCCGCTCGACGTCGCGCCGAACACATAATCGACGATGTCGACAAACGAGGTCCGCCCCGTCTGCTGATCCCCGGTGACGACATTGACCATGTCGCTCTTGAAGTCATACTCCTTTACGCCCGCGACGTTGCGACGCCAAAGGACGATCTTCTCTATTTGTAGTCTCATACGAACTCAATCTCCAGTAGTCTTGAAATTTCGGCGGACGTTTCCTGCGACAGCCATTTCCCGAGACGCTCGGCTTTTGCACCAAGGTCCTTTCGGAACGACTCAGCACCCTCGATCTTTGAACTGTCGACGGCGAAGTTCTTGCCCACGACGAGCGTCCCCTTGTTGGTGTCGATGGCGACAAGATTCATCGTGGCGGCGGCATCTATCGAATCAAGGACGACATCCTTGTATTCGCGAATGCGAGGACCAAGGCCGCCAATGAGGTTCTGGTGATTGGCGTCCAGGAGCCGTACAATCCATTCGCCAAGCGACGAAAAGGACTGTGACAACGAGTCGGAATACGCCGGGATCATCAAGATGGTCAGCGCGGGGAAGACCAGGGGAAATGGTAGATCGGGATTGGCATCGGCCCGTCCCCAGGCAGAGGGATTCCCACCATGCAGCTTGTATCCTTTTGCAAGCCGTGCTATGAGATACGCGCCGACAATCGGCGAATTCCAAAGATCACTTATTCCCAGCATTATTCTCCTCTTTCCATTTCCTATAGGCCTCTTCGTGATTGGGATGCCACTTCACAAACATGTCGGGATCGTCGGCCTCCGCATTGGCCAGATGATGAAGCGCCCCTTGTCCAACTCCATCAACCTGCACGTTGTCTTCGTAGGGAGATACCGACCTGACATCCTGCATCGTTTCCCCGTAGATTTCCTTGGCGTGAGAGGCGTCCACGGCATCGTCGCCACTGGCCGGACGCTTCAAAAAGGCATCGCGATAGCACCGAAACACTTTCTCCTTGAAATGCTCCCATTTGGATCTTGAACGCCCGTTTTGAATCCACTGCCATCCGGCCAGGGTTGCGGTGAGGTAGTCAGCGACCGCCCGCCTCCGGTCCATCGGCTCAATGCCGATCATTTTCAACTGTTGAATGTAGAGTTCGGCATCGATCTTTCCCTCTTCGTCACGGTAATGACCTCTGCCGGGCAGCAAATCGAAGATTACATCCTCGATGTCCTTGTCCTTCGTCCGGCGAAACGCCTCCAGCTTTGTTTTGTCCAGCTTGCCAGAATCCACAAGATCGCTAACCGTCGAAACGACGCGCACGACACTCTCGTCGGAAGATGGCATGGCCGCAGGAATCAATTCTCCCTGAACGAGAGTGACTGCGGTTGAGCCCGACGCTTGATCTGGCTTCTTTTCCTCCGACGGATTTGTATCGTGCGTATCGCTGTCAGCCATATGTCATCTACTCCAATTGATACCTGCCTTTACTCATTTCGATTCCGCGTCTTCCTGTTTCGCCGCTTTCTTCTTCCATCCCTTGCGCGGACCCGGCTTGCGCGGACGGCCACGGTGTTTGTGCTTGTAATATCCCTTGGCCGTCAGCTCGTCCGCTCTGGCCCTACGGGCGAGATTCGCCTGGAGATGCTCGTCTAACCACACTTTCTCGGCATCGGTGAGGTCGCGTTCGCCGACATGACCATGAATGATCTTGGCAACGTAGGCGCTGATCGTCTCGCCCGACGCATCGGCCAGTGTCTTGAGAATCGCCCCGTCCTCCAGCGGACACCGGAAGACAATCGAATACGTCTTTGGATTAGATTGACATGCCATAGGTTTCAGCCCTTGCGGAAAACATGATCCCGGTGATACTTGAGGTAGACCTCCTGCTGTTTCGTCGGCGCGTGCCGAAGATGCAGTTCTGATGACAAATCATAC
>CAVJWR010000045.1:0-6637 GCA_963653155.1 Limosilactobacillus gorillae | reverse complement strand
AAATCATACAGCGCTATCGAGGCCTCATCCAACTCCGGGGAAACCATCATCGCTCCGTTCGTATCGAACGAGATCAGCCCCGCGTCGAACAAGGCGTCCAGGTGAACCGCGAGCGGCAGCCCGTTGGCCGGATCGAGCCGCTCGGCGTCGCTCGCATCGGCCCACGGCTTGGCGTGTGAGGCCCGGAGGAGCGCGGGCGTGGAAATCCCCGTGACCGCGCACGCTTCGCCCCAGGAGGACAGCTGCGCGGTTTTGTAGCGATGCTGGCCAAGGCGTGTCTTCACGACGCTCTGCGATTCCGTCCTCTCCGGCACCACCGTCCCCTCGTCGGGCGGCAAATCAGCGGCAGCCGCAAAGATCTGACCGAGCAACACACTCTGATCCGTCAGGTCATTGTGCTTATGGCGAATGACGAGGCCGTCAATCGTCGCGAGTTCGGCGAACTTGGCCTTGAGACCCTCGTTGTTCAAGATCGAAATCACAAGTAGCGCATCACCCTCATCGGCGACACCGACCTCGTTGCGATGCCGCATCGAAGAAAAGATGATCTCATCCGAATCCGCGTCGCGTGTCGAACACTCGAACTGATTACCGTAGGCAGCACTTTGGATGGAACTGAGCAGATAGGCGTTCATGATGCAGATTCCTTTTCGTCTGACTCTCCACTACCTCGTGTGTCGAGATTAAACAACAGAACCCGCACCTGCTTCTGCTGACCAGGACAAGACCTTGATGCCATGACACAACGCCACTCGTTTTCCCCTTGAGATCGGACTCCCGATAGAAAAGGTACTGCGCTCAGGATGGTTTCAACCTTGCCCAGAATGGATATGAAATCCTTTCGCCTTACGAAGTAAATCAACGCCGTCTTACAATCACGCCATGTCAGATAACCGTCAAGTTGATCGAGTGCTTCCGCAACGGCCTTGTCGCCAGTCCACATCTTGCACTCGGCCACAAACGCGGCCCTGTTCTCCGACTCGATGCAAATGTCGGTCTTGCCATTGTTCCGAAACGCCTCGCCCGTCGCCCGACTCAAGAACATTCCGTTTAGTCCGGCCAGCACTGCATTCCGAAGGTCCTCTTCCTGCATTCCGCGATATGACTTTGGTGTTCGCTCCATCGTTGAAACGATGTGCTTGATCACATTGAGAATTTCCTCGTAACTCGTCTCGTCTATCAGATAGGTCACCTCGTGATTCTCATAGCTGTGCGCAATGGGCAACAGTTGTCGCTTCACGGGGTTCAGTACGTGGCGGCCGTATTCAGAAGTCACAGGGCAAACCTTTACGACCTTCGCAGCGCGATAAAACACCTCGACTTTTTGTTTCCTCGTTGCGAGCATCTGCATGATTTGATTCTTGAAGCCAGAATCAAAATCACGTACATCATGATTGACGTAATTCAGCCCCTGTCTGACACTTTCAATATCAGCCGCTTTTCGTTTTTCGACTTCATCATTCCATGTCGGCTTGTCGATATCCTGAATCGCATAGTGATATTCTAAAACAATTTCACCATTGCCGACCTCAATATCGGGATAGCCGGAAAGAGAGAATGTCGATCCCTGACATTGGAAGAGAATTGCACTCCCCTCGAATTGGTACACGCATCTTAAAATAGCCCCGTCAACAACGATGATCTTGGGGCCGTCCCAGCTCTGATATGCAGAAAGAAATTTGTTGACCTTTCCCTGTTTGAACGTCCGCTTACCGACATCTTCTGCTAAAATGGAGACAGGGGCAATCTTGAACTCTTCATAAAGATTTGCGCAAAGTATTTGCAGATCATTCGCCATGATCTCGTCGTTCGTATAACGCTCTATACGCGCAGACACTCTTTGGAGCGTATCCTCGAACAG
Source organism: Limosilactobacillus gorillae (assembly GCA_963653155.1). Classification (GTDB taxonomy): domain Bacteria; phylum Verrucomicrobiota; class Kiritimatiellia; order RFP12; family UBA1067; genus UBA1731. Next base: position 4,776 of record CAVJWR010000045.1, on the reverse strand, counting down.
TCTACGCAACTCATAATCGCGAAACAGTTTCATTCCTCGCCTCCGGAAATCGTCTCCATACGCGGTTTCACCTCCATCCAGTTCCCATTCTGATCAACAATCGCCGCTTCTGGTTTATCCCACGATATTGAGAACTCTTGAATACGTGGGTTTGCAGCTTTTATTCTATCTACAAATTTCTTTCGCATCGTCTCAAGCAAATCCTCGGAAAATTCAAAACTATCATGTATACTCATCATCCCATTGTTTCGCTGAACACCCGTAAACATCGCACCGCACGTCTGAAAAGCCTTCCAAACGATCCAAACGTAATCTGTGCACATCATATGAATCGACAAGTCGGTCCAATCATATACATGGCGAATTTGTGTAAGCGTTATACCAGATGCAGGAGAGAAATTCTTAGTTGTTATCGAACTCTCCAGGATCTCTGGTATCACCTCGTGTTTAACCTTGATGCCATTCGATATTGATTTTATGCCAAGTAACTTTCTGAATCTTGTTTCCATTGTCTGGCGCAATTCAAAAATCGACATGAACTCACTGGTCAAACGACCTGGCGGTACGCCATAGTAATACCACCGACATGCGTTTACATAAGAATCCTCTGGAATCCAAAAGTGAGATCGTCTCGATCCACACATACCGAATTGTTCACCCAAAATTCGGCAATACGCAATATCCAAAACGCAGTTCCTCAACATTAGATGTGGGACAACTTTTTGCTTTAATATGACTTCTTTGCACCATTGCAAGCATTCGAGCATACACTGCGTCATCAGCTGCGTTTTCTTTCTCTCGTCCAATTTCTCAAATGACGGATAAAGACAATCTATTAAACATTTCTCGTTAATGCTTCTATTGATTTTATTGTCGTTACGGTATCGTTCTATGAGGACGCATACTTCGTCAATCAATGTAGCGACATACATCTGCTCCCGCACCGAATACCTGCGATTATCATCTTCGCCTATCTCATCGAATAAACGTCGACCTACAGGTACATCCTTATGAGATACCCTCCTACTGAAAAATTTCAATAAGCGTTTGAACACTCTTAAAATCCTTTCGCAGCACGACGTTTAATGTTAGTGTTCATTTCGACTTCTTGTTCTCCGCTTTGAACGTGTCGACGCTCTTCTTGAACTGAGCACACTTCTTGTAGAGCCAGGCGTCTTCGATCCGCGTATCGGCCAGCACCATCTCGACGAGGCGTGTCGCCTTGAGAATTTCATCCACGCTGACCGCTGGCGGGATGGCGTCATTTTGTCGGAAGTAGCCAGCAAGATATTGATACGAGGGATTGTCCACGCCAAGACGGCGGCTGACAAGCCACGAAACGGTCTCCGCCTCGAACTCCTTCGCCGCATGTGAAAGAGCGCGAACGCCGCCCTGCCAGTCGTGATCGTATCGGCTGATGATATGACGGCAGAAGAGATGCCCAAGTTCGTGCAGAATGGCACAGAACTGGACGCTGACGCTGGACGCCTCGCACACGCGAATCGTGTAGGCGGGCCGCCACGTCCTCGGACAATTGGACTTCTCGGAGAAAGTGAGGCACGGATCGTTGTCACGTCCAATCTCGATCTTGCCCGAATACTCCTCGGCCGTCCGCATCGTCTCGTACAAAATCCCCCAGTATTTCAAATGGCCTATCAGTCGTCTGAAAGTCAATTCATCCACTGTCTTCGTCGGATCACCATCGTAGGGCTTCGCAAGTTCCGGCGGGAACCCGTCCTTGCAACCGGCGATCACAGTCGTGTCTTCAATGTCATACACGTAGGCAACCGGCGAGAACGGCTGAAGGATGACAATCGGTCTGCGATCATGGATGACAACTCGATTGTAGCGTCCCCACCAGCGCGGCGGCAGGACGAATCTCGCGCCCGGACGCTGGATGTAGATGAGCATGGCATTGTACGGCGCGCATTGCTTGAAATGCGCGGTGAAATTCAGCAGCTCCTTGAAGCGTGCCGAAGTGGCGAACTCCCGGACACTTTGAAAGAGTTCGTCAATTCCCTTGACGCCGCTTTCGCTTTTCAGAATTTCAGTTTCCATACTACTTGAGATAATACCCGCCGGTCTTCTTGCTGCCGCGATATTCGATTACATCGGACATATCCGAAATGGTACGCGCCAACGTGCGAAGCGAAAGACCCGTACCCCGAGCAAGATCCGCCCCTTTGCAACCGACATGATCACGTATGAACATAAGAATCTGCTCTTTTATCGTGCCATTTATCGTGCCATTTATCGCGCCATTTATCGCGCCATTTATCGGCTCGGTTATCGGCCCATTCGTCGCACCATTTATCGATTCAACAATGATGCCCGCAGCCCGCAGGGTCGCAATCGCATTGTTGATTGTACGGAGAGCCATTCCCGTTCGTGCGCAAATTTGCGGCAATGTCGCATTGTTATCGGCGATTATCTCGTGTAGGACCCGCTCCGCATTCTCGCGAGCATCCCGACGCATCCTGGGCAGGTGCGAGAACGGATCCCCATCCGTTATGTGCCACCTCGTGCCAGTTATCTGGCTTGCCGTGCCAGTTGTTGGAGTCATCCCGCCCGTCCTCGTCCAATCCGGGCGTTTGAAAGTCGTGATCACGCAGCCATGCTCCACGCGGACTGTCGGCAACGGAAGTCCCACCCGATGGCACTCGTCGGCCACCCGCGTGAAGCCACGGCCCCAGGTCTCGATGGATTTGCGCAAGTAGAGAACATGCGCGATCTTCTCGTTGCGCGGTTCCGAATGTTGGATCGGCGGAGCATAGAGTTTCTCGACATCAAAGTCGGGCGGGAAAGTGCCGGGGTTCTTGATCTCCACCCGGTCCTCGTAAACCGCGAGATAGACGGTGAGCCTCCGATTCTCGTAACTGCGGTGGGCAAAGGCATTCACCAGCACCTCGCGGAGCGCGTCGGCCGGAATTTCGAGTTCTTCGTCTCGTTCGATTTTGCCGGTGATCTTCGCCGAAAGATTAAGATGCTTGAAGCAGAACGCCATCGCGGCATCCATCAGCGCGAAGATGTTTCCTTGCCGGTGGTCATTGTCAAGGAACAGCCGCTGATCCGTTCCCTTGAACCAACCCATCTTGATCTCAAGCTGGGGATAGTCGATCCGGTCTGTCTTGCCGAAGAGGACTGCGGCCCCGTTGAGAAACTCGCCGTTCTTGCGTAGCTTCCAGTGGTCGAGCAACGAAAGGACATCATCGGTATCGACGCTGGCATCCAGCCGTCCATATCGCACGGCCATGCGTGCGGTTGCCCGGATTACCTCCGCGTCAAGATCGTCTGCCGTCAATTCGTGATTCGGAAGGCTCTCCCACTCGCTCCGAAATCCGCCGCGCTCCCTGAGCTTGCGCTCGTATTCTTCCTGGCTCATCACCGTGGTCGAGGACTGGACGCGCCTGTAGGGTTTGCCATCGTAGACATACGGAGCGCAGTTGCCTTTCTCAACCCGACAAACAATCACTGTGTGCGTCTCGTCCACCGGCAGATATTCGACCTCGATGTCCGCCGTCGGCTCGAACGCCTGAAACGCCTCGAAGAGATCGCGCTTCGTCGAATCGGACATCAGCTGGCCCGTGAGCTTGCCCTTGCGCGTCACGCCGAAGACGACCGTCACGCCGTTCCTGTTGAGAAAGCCGCACAGCGTCCTGCAGGCCTCGGCCCGCTGCCCGGTCGATTCCTTGAACTCGACGCACTCGCCCTCGCCGCGCCGTATCAGTTGTTTGATGTCTTCAAGTGTCATATTCGCTCCTCACTGATATTTTATCTCTTCCATTCTCGACCTCAACCTTCAACCTCGACCTTCTTTCCGGAACGCCTCAAGCACCAGGCGCATGGTGCGGTATTCGCCGAATTCGGCGAGTTCCTTCTCCTTGAGGACGCGGAAGGATTCGCTCGGGTAGTCGGGGCCGTAGACCGCCGACGGATCGAGAATGTAGGTGAGCTCGCGCTCGTCAAGGCCGTAGAGCTTCGCGTACCGCGCATCGAGTTCCGCCCGCAGGATCGCTCGCCGTTCCGGATCGAACTTAAAGGGAACTCCCGTGAATCCGAGGGCCTCCGCCCACGGCTTCAGGGAATTCGACGTGTACGTCAGCTCCAGCACACGCGGCACGATGAAATCAATGTCAGCTTGCGCGTAAGCCGTGGGGGCAAGGGTGGCGATCTGCTTCTTAGTAAACATCTTCAGATGAATACCGCCGACCTTTTGCCTTGCACACCAGTCATGGACAATCGAATTCATGTCAGCAAGCAAACATGCCAAAATGGGACGGCTTTCATCAAACAAGCAGATCAGAAAAGTGTCCGCGACAGCTGCATACGGAATTACACTTGCTATGTCAGTGCGGACGGCTATTGCATTCGTTATATCTCGCCAGCCAATAAAGAAAGAAGGCAATTTCCCATTTAGTCTCTTTTCCACTTGCGAGGCATCGACCCAGTACCGTGGCTTTACCTCATATTCAAAATCATTCTTCTCCCCCTCAGATGGTGCAACGACCTCAGAAGAACCATTCTCAAAAGTTGCCCAACGGTGATCAAACTGATGAATCATTTTTGCTTCGTAAAGCGGGAGTACTCCATCCCTAAACTGATCTTCAAAAAGATTACTTGCAGTGGTAGTATTAAACAACCCAAGGCTAAATTCTACGTTCCAAGGATTACCATCTTTAGCATCACGCACGAAAACGCCAACTCGGCGATATATTTTCTTCGACAAATTGGCATCTTCTTTCGTTCTGAATATAGGCGCTGTTTTCGTATTAGGAT
>CAVJWR010000044.1:20550-25629 GCA_963653155.1 Limosilactobacillus gorillae | reverse complement strand
TCACGTCCGGCTTGAAGCTCGCCATGAGCTTCGCGCCCTCCTTCGCGCAGGCGAGAGTCGGATCAGGCGCCACGTTCGAGAACGTGGTGAACATGATGCCCTGGGCCTCAAGGCTCTTCTCTATCGGCTTCGTGTAGCCGTTCGAGTAGAGGAAGGAGTCCGTCACGATGAACGCCTTCTTCTTGCCGAGCACCTGGCTGAGTTCCTTGAGCGCCACCGCGAGGCACCCCTTCTTCTGATACACCTTCTCAGGTGCGCGGAACCACAACATGTTTTCCCTTCTCATGGCGACTGTCTTTATGTTGATGAGATGCTTCACTCCTACGTTTTCGCTGACCGAATTGCCGCCCCACGAGCCGCAGCCAAGCGTAAGCGACGGGGTCAGCACAAAGTTGTATATATCACCGATGCCACCCTGCGAGCTCGGCGTGTTGACGAGTATGCGGCAGGTCTTCATGCGGGAGGCGAACTCGTCGAGTTTCTTCCTCTCCGTCACGGCGTCAAGGTAGATGGACGACGTATGCCCGTAGCCGCCATCGGCAACAAGACGCTCAGCCTTGCCGAACGCATCCTCGATGTCCTTGGCGCGATACATGGCCAGGACCGGCGAGAGCTTTTCATGCGCAAACTCCTCGGAAAGCTCCACGCTTTCGACTTCGCCGATGAGGATCTTCGTATCGACGCCCACATCGAATCCGGCAAGCTTCGCGATCGTCACGGGCTTCTGGCCGACGATCTTGGCGTTCAACGCGCCGTTGATGAGGATCGTCTTGCGGGTCTTGTCAAGCTCTGCCTGGTTCAGGAAGTGGCATCCCATGTCGGTAAAGAGCTTCTTCACCTTGTCGTATACGCTGTCAAGCACAATCACGCTCTGCTCAGAAGCGCAGATCATGCCGTTATCAAAAGTCTTCGAGTGGACTATCGAGCTTACCGCAAGCGTAAGATCGGCCGTCTCGTCGATGATTGCAGGCGTATTGCCCGCGCCGACGCCGACTGCCGGCGTCCCGGACGAATAGGCCGCCTTGACCATTCCGGGGCCGCCCGTCGCGAGGATGATGTCGGCCTCGCGCATCAGGTAGTTCGTCTTGGGCAGCGAAGGCGCCTCTATCCAGCCGATTATGTCCTCTGGGGCTCCGGCCTTGACCGCCGCCTCCAAAACTACCTTTGCGGCGGCAATTGTCGATCCCTTTGCGCGCGGATGCGGGCTTATGATTATGCCGTTGCGCGTCTTGAGCGCGAGAAGCGTCTTGAATATCGCCGTGGAGGTCGGGTTAGTCGTGGGGATCACGGCCCCGATTACGCCAACAGGCTCGGCGATCTTCTCGATTCCCATCGCCTCGTCCACTTCAAGGACGCCGCACGTCTTCGTGTGCTTGTAGGCATTGTAGATGTATTCGGAAGCAAAGTGGTTCTTGATGACCTTGTCTTCCACTACACCCATGCCCGTCTCGGCGACGGCCATCTTAGCCAATGGGATGCGCTGGCGGTTTGCGGCAAGCGCTGCTGCGGAGAAAATCGCGTCAACCTGCTCCTGCGTGTAGGAGGCGTACTTGCGCTGCGCTGCGCGCACCTTCTTCAACGTCTCCTCAAGGTCTGCGACTGGGTTCTCCACTGCTGGAGCGCCGATTGCTTCTGTGCTCATATCTTTCTTCTTTCGTTTGTTTCACATTCCCCGTAAACACTAACCGGAGAAACGGGCGCATATTATAGCACCTTACATAGCGATATTCAAGTAGCGATATCGAAATATCCATTGCACGGCGACCTCATCGAGGTCGCCCTACCATCTCCAGTGGACGCACCGAATCCAACGGCGTCATGGTTTCTTGGCTCCGCCATCGCGCATCCACGCATCCAATTCCGCATAGAGCCGGCTGGAGCACGAATGCGTCATGCCGATGCCGTGGACGATCCCCTTGTCCCCTACCTTGATCTCGTTGTAGGCCGCATAGACCGCGCACGGCGGGCAGGTCGTATCCGAAAAGCCAACGGCTATGCGCACCGGGCACGCAATGCGCGACGCAAAGTTCGCCGCGTCAAAATAGGGGGCCCACCGCTCTGCCGCCGACTTGGCCGCAGCCGTCTTCGAATTGTTCTCCACAATCTGCGGCCATCCGCTTTGCCGCCCCTTCAGATAGCCCATCGTATCCGTGATCGCCGGCACATAGAACGCGGCTCTGGTGAATGTTCGGTTGAGACCCGTCAGATAGAACCCAAACCCGCCACCCTGAGACGTTCCCTCATACCTGAATCGCGACTTGTCAACATCCGGACGCTCCGCAAGCCAGTCCACCGCCCGATCAATGCCGAGCAGCACAGGGTGGAAGAAATAGGCTTCGCGCGATTCGGCGATGCCTGCACAGGAATAGATGTACCCGTATTTCCCCTTGCACTCGTCATTCAGGGCGTCATACTTCCGCTTGAGGCCCATCTCGCGCCAACGCCAATCAGGCTCGAACGGATAAACGCTCATCCGCATGCAGATTGCGTCGGGGCGTCCATTCATGTCGTTGGTCCAGTTCCCGAATCCTGCGGCGTTCACCTGGAAATCAACCGGGAACGGAGACTTGGCCTTGTCCGTAGGCACGCTAAGGTAGCCATATACCCTTCGTCCGAATGTGGCAAACGATACCCGGAAGAAGTCGAACTTGTCCGTGCATCGCTCCGGCACACGCGTAACCTGTGGATCAAGGGGCACTTCGCGCCTCAGCCGCGCCCGCTCGTCCGCCCAATAGGCGTCAAAGTCCACAGGGCTGGGACTGCCCTTGACGATCTTTTCGGGATCATAGGCCACGCTCCACACCTTCGCGCCCTTGCCGAACGGCTCGGGAGAGAAGCGTATGCGGAGGAATCCTGGCGAGTCAAGCCTTCCGGCGAATGTGAACACATTCGTGGACGCAAGATTCCATTCGGTCGAAGCAATCTGCCGTGGGCCAAAGTTATCAAGCGTCGCCTTGACTTTACCGGCCTTTACGGGGATGCCGTTCGTGCCCGTGATCTTCACGGTGAACGTAGCCGTCTCCCCGCAACGGTATACGCACGCCGGGCGGTCGGCAACGACCTCATAGCCCAACGGCTCGGCAGCGCCCACGCCAAGCGCCAACAGCAGAAACGCTGTCGCGGCGCACAACTTCATGCAACTCGCCATATGGATTCTCCGCACTTCAAGACCATGCAAAGCCAAGTTACCGGTTCGTCGCGTAGAGCGGCCCGAAGTTCTTGCACGCCCGGTAGTCCGCGCCCGCCGGGTCGTCCGACGCGCCGAAAAGCCCCCAGCAGTGCGGCTGGAAGACCTGCTCCTCCGGCACGTTGTGCATCGCGATCGGGATGCGAAGCATCGAGGCGAGCGTGATGAGGTCCGCGCCGATGTGCCCGTAGGCGATCGCGCCGTGGTTCGCCGCCCAGGCGTTCATCACCGAATAGACGTCCTTGAAGAAGCCCTTGCCCGTGAGGCGCGGCGTGAACCACGTGCACGGCCATTCGGGATTCGTGCGCTCCATGAGGATCTTCTGCTGCTTCGCGTCCAACTCGACCGACCAGCCCTCGGCAATCTGGAGGACGGGGCCCTGGCCCTTCACGATCGAGATGCGGATCATCGTGAGCGGCATCCCCTTCGGCGTCAGGAACGAGCTGGAGAAGCCGCCGCCCCGGAAGTACTCGACGCCAGCCGGCACCCACTTCGTCGCCTTCAGCGTCGCGTCGATGTCCTTCTGCGTGACGTCCCACCAGTTCTTGAATACGCTCTTGCCCTTCTCCTTCATCTCGCCCGCCGCGTCAAGGCAGCAGGAGCCCGAGTTGAGGAGGTGGATGATGCCCGCCTTCGCATCCTTCGGCAGCCCCTTGCCCGTCGCGCGCTTCACCGCCGCGTCCGACCAGTACGTGCGCACGTCGGCGAACATCGAGGCCTTGTTCGTCAGCAGCCACATGAGCAGCATGCAGATGCCGTTCAGCGAGTCGTTCTCCGTCGCGAGGATCTGCGGCATCTTCTTGCCGTTCCAGTCGAACGAGCTGTTGCACATGACCTCGGCGACGTCGCCGTTCGGCCAGTGATCCGTCCACTGGCGCTGGCCCTGGAAGCCGCCCGCGATCGCGTTGCGGCCGACGGCCTCCTCGCCGAAGCCCATTTCCTTCAGCTTCGGGTTGCCGGCCATCATGTCGCGGACGATGATCGCCATCTTCGCGAGGAACTCCCAGTCCCTGTCCTTCGCCTCGCGCGACTTCTGGATCTTCGGCGGGTTGTAGTCCTTGCCCTCCTTGAGGTTCGCGCGCATCCACTTGATGCACCGCTCGTACTCGTCCTTGTCGTAGATGCCTTCCTCGATGCGGCGCAGGATCTCGCACTCGTCCATGTTCTCCGGCGCGATGCCGAGGTAGTCCTGCATGAAGTCGACGTCGACGAACGAGCCCGCGATGCCCATCGCGGACGAGCCGATCGAGAGGTAGCTCTTGCCCTTCATCATCGCGACGGCGAGGCCCGCCTTCGCGAAGCGCAGGATCTTCTCCGCGACGTCCGGCGCGATCTTCGCGGACTCGTCGCGGTTCTGCACCTCATGACCGTAGATGCCGTAGGCGGGCATGCCGCGCTGCGCGTAGCCCGCGAGCATGCAGGCGAGATAGACCGCGCCGGGACGCTCCGTGCCGTTGAAGCCCCAGACCGCCTTCGGAATCTGCGGGTCGAGATCCATCGTCTCGGTGCCGTAGCACCAGCACGGGGTCACGCTGAGCGAGACGCCGACGTTATTGTCGCGGAACTTGTTCGCGCACATCGCGGCCTCGAAGCGTCCGCCGATCGTCGTGTCGGCGATGACGCACTGGACGGGCGAGCCGTCGGGGTAGCGGAGGTTGTCCGAGATGAGCTTCGCGGCCGCCTGGGCCATCTCCATCGTCTGGTCCTCCAGCGACTCGCGCACGCCGCGCCGGCGGCCGTCGATGATCGGACGAATGCCGACGCGCGGGAACTTGTTGTTCGTGAACACGGTCTGTTTCATGGACTTGCTTTCCTTTCTGGTTGAAGTAACGAACCTGGTTGAAGCATGAACGCGGCAATTATACCACAAACGTTGCCGCCCGACGCTCGAG
>CAVJWR010000044.1:10362-20540 GCA_963653155.1 Limosilactobacillus gorillae | reverse complement strand
CCTTGGGGAATCCGTTGTGGGTAAAGACTGTCTGGTTCATTCCTGATCTCCTTATTGTAGTTAATTGCGAAATGCGTCAATCATGCGAAGCTTCACGCCAACCGGCATTTTCAATCCGATGTCCGCGAGACTTCACAACCTTTTCTCCCGATGAAACACAGTGCGTATAGCCCAACCACGGCAAAGCATATTGCCGGAACTACGAAACTCGCACGCAAAGAGGTTTGGCACAGTTTAAGGTCGACATCCCAGTCCGTGGCGAAGCCCGGCACAAGCGAACACCACACCGAATTTCGGTTCCCTATAATGTCTGCCATCCACGGCGTGATGATTGCGCCACCGAGAATCGCCATGATAAGGCCGGATGCTCCCAGCTTCAGCGCCTTCTGGTCGAGACCGCCAAGCGCAAGTCCGTAGATCGTCGGAAACATTAGCGACATGAATCCGCTCATCGCGACAAGACAGAGTATATTCGCAGAAAACGGAAGTCCTCCGACCGTGCAGAATACGTGCGTCGGCAGATACATGACGCCGAGGCACGACAAGATCGCCCCTGCCGCAAAGACGGCCATCATCTTCGCCGGCTCAACGTATTTCATCATGAATGTCGCGCCCCAGCGGCAGACAATGAAAAGAGAAATGGCGATGGTGTAGTACGTCGCGCCATCGGCAGGTGTCACGCCAAGCTCCTTCTGGCAATAGACATTCAGCCATGTCCATGCGGCGATCTGAACCCCAACATAGAAGAACTGTGCCACAACGCCCATCCAGTATCGCGGTGTGCCAAGGAGCGTCACAAGCATCTTTCGGTACTCACGCTGGCACACGACATAGGCAAGCGGCCCCAGACAGCCAAGAAGCACCCAGACAATCTTGTTCATGTCGGGGAAAAGGAAATAAAGCACGGTAATCGGCATCAGCGTGAAAAGCGCCGCCACGCCCACCCGCCTAAACGTCGCGGCCTTGTCTGAGGCAATCAACGCACCATCATCTTTCGCGAAAAGGAACATGAGCCATATGAGCCCGGCCACGGCGCACAGGCCCACATACGGCGCACACACCCAAAACAGCTCGTTGTGTATGATGGCCTGACGCGCCGCATCATCCATTTGCGCACGGGCTTCGGCCGTCGCGGGATGAAGGTGCGACAGGATGAGCTGCTGGGCGAGGACGATGCCCGCCATCGACCCGACCGGGTTGAACATCTGCGCAAAGTTGAGCCGCCTGACAGCCGTCGATTCGTCGCCGAGCGAAAGGACATACGGGTTGCAGGTCGTCTCCAGGAGGGAACATCCGCCCGCAACTATGAAGATCGCAATGAAGTATATGTCGAAGCTTTGCGCAAGGCAGGCGGGGATGTAGAGAAGCGCCCCGGCGACGTATACGAAAAGCCCGATCAGAACACCCTTGCGGTAGCTGAATTCCTCCGCTAAGATCGCGGCGAAGATCGCCAATACCGCATATGCACCGTAGAACGCCACCTGGACGAGACCGGCCTTGGACTGATCCATTGTGAATATGCGCTGAAATGACGGCACAAGGTTGTCCGTCATGTTGTTCAGTAGCCCCCACAGCGTGAAGCAGCAGACAAGGAGCGCAAATACTAAAAGATTGTTCCTCGAAACAAGACGCGCATATTTCATGCCCACATTATATCATTTTTACCCCGCTATGGGATTGCGTCAATCGCAGCCGTCACGGCGGCGGGCACTCGACAACAGCAGGTGCACAGCTCGATCATGGCAGACGGCATCATTTTATTTCTGAAGCAATATCGATGAGTGCGTCAAAATAACCGTTACGCCTGATGGCCGGAGCCAGTTCGCCATCGTAAATCAACCCTTTGCGAACGGATATCCGCCGTGGTCGCCGGATCTTGGCGATCTTTGCCCGTACCTCGTCCACAATTGAAACCTGAATGCGTCTACGCCGCTTGATCTCGACGACATACATGACGTCATCCGTTTGAATCAGCAAATCGACCTGTACGCCATTCCGTCCAGATGCCCGGTACGGGGCGGCACTGCGGATGGTCGCCCCAGCAAGATGCAATCTATCCTTGAAGTCCATTACCCTGTTCAGCACAAGATTCTCAAACTGGAACCCCATGATGACCTGCCATCCCGGAAGTTCCTCCAGCGACTCGAATTCATAGCGCCCACTTTTGATGTCAGCAAGATGCGGTTCGATGTACTTCAGATAGAAACGAGAATAATTATCACACAGGCGGTATCGGGCGATCTTCGACGGTTTCCAAGTACGTGGATTGAGAACGTCATCTTTGGAGACGAATCCAGCCTCACTCAATTCATCAAGGCTGGCCACCAAGCTGCCACCACGTTCGACGCCAAGCGCATCGGCGATTTCGCTGACCGTTAGAGACCTGTCCGCGAGCATGCGAAGAATATCACCCTTCACCTTAACCGTGTCACCAAACACCTCTCCGAACATCGCCGAAAAGTCCTTGAACAACGGACCATCTGGCGTAAAGCACATCAGTCGAATGTTCTCTGCCGCCGAAAGCGAGGGGTTAACCTCCTCCAGATAACGAGGAACGCCACCCGTAACCGACAGAACGTCAATCAAGTCGCGACTCGAAAGGTCAATGCGACGCTCTCCCCAGAACTCAGCGCACAGCCTCAACGGAAGTTCCTTCAACACGATGTCCCGCGAAAAGCGTCCGCCGAATGTCGCTGAATCCAGAAGATTTCGACGAACCCAAGATGATACGGAACCGCAAATAACAAGGATCAAGTTATCATGATGCTTGAGCTCATCATCCCATCCATTCTTAAGATAGCCGGGAAAATCAGGCTCGTGCTTACCCATCCATGAAATCTCGTCCAACAATACGAGCTGCCGCCCTCGCCTTGGAATGCGTCGAGACAACAGACGAAATGCTTCCGGCCACGACTGCGGAATCACCACCTTACCACGGGTCTGCTCGGCAAGTCGTTCACCAAAATTACGAAGTTGATCGGCATCAGTCTGACCTTTCCGAGGGCCAAGCCCTTCAATTGAAATGAAACCAAGTTTCTCCCTGCGAGCGAACTCCCTAAACAGCGTCGATTTCCCTATGCGACGACGGCCACGGCAGGCCACAAGCGATGCCATCGGCTTTGCCAACAGCAGCCGCAAGGATTCAAGCTCTTTTTCACGTCCAACAAACATGATTGACATCTCCTCTCTGGCGCAACATTATATCAAATCCCCATCTGCTCAAGCAATGCAACGTTTGGCACGAAATGCCAGAAAGTTGCATTTCGTGCCAAACGCCATTTCTTTCTGGCAGGATCCTTCATGGATTAGATTTCTGTCACCCGACTGGAGATTATGCACATCCGAATTCTTGAAACATGTCGTCCTCCTTGGCAAGAGCCAAATGCCTACAGAAAGATTGTTCCCCCGCTACGGGATTGCGTCAATCGCAGCCGCCACGGCGGCGGTGCGTTCCGCGAAAAACCGCTGCTGCCGTCCATATGTATTCGGATCGAGAAGACGTTCCACCTCTTGCGTAAGTGCGCCATCCTTACGCAAGATGCGGATCTTTTCACAGATCTCAAACCCGTCACGAAGCATCTCGTATCGAGTAGAAAGGCGCGGTCCCGGATATATGATATAGGTGTCGCCAGGAGTCCAATGTATGAAGCTGCCGTCAAAAAGCGGATCTCGTGGCCACGTAAACGCCGCCCAACGCAATATCCCATCCAACCCGGTTCCGGCGGTATATATCCCCTGCCAAACGCTCTCGCAAAGTGGACTGGAGAGGAATGTGTTAGGGTAGCCTGGCCCGCAACAGATGTAGAAGCTCGTCGTGTATCCCTTCCCTTTGCGAGACTTCGCTTCAGCAAGATATTCTGGCGTGACATGACCGAGCACTTCCGAAAAGTTCTCCACCTCCACTCCAGCATATTCGCTCGGCCGACGCTCTCCCGCCATGGCGACCTTGAGGCCTGGCGCGGCTTTGCGCAAAAGATCAACAGATGCCTTGAGCACGTCAGGGGAACTCTCGTCCAACGCGAGGTAGACATCCCCAAGCCAGCCCTTTGCCTTCACGTGCGCCTCAAAGTCCGCAAGGAACACCCGCCAAAAATCCTTGCGCTTTGATCCTTCAAGGGCCACAAGCTTTTCGCCTGTGACCTCATCGGTATAAAGCGACTTGAATCCGGCAAGCGTATAGCAATGTATCTGCGGGCCCAAACCGCACTCTTTGGCGAATGCGACATACTCGTCGAAAGTGGAATAGTCAAACCGCCATGAACCGTCACATGTACGGAACGCCTCCACCATCGAATCGAATCCCTCATAGTTGTTGCCGTGGTTCCATGCGCGATGTACGACCGTTGCCGTGATTGTTTTCTGTCCAAGTGCTGCAAGCGCCTTAAGGTACTGCGCCATAAACGCATAGTGAAGTTTCGAGAAGGGCTTGACTCCATGATATCGCGCAACGGCCCACGGATGCTGCCAGAAGTCAACAAACATCTTCCATTCGGAAGGAGGCGGCAAAACCCGCGTACCGACCTTCAGCTCCAGAGGAAACTCAATCGTGTCTTTGGCGTTGACCGTAGCCCTGAGGGTCCCACGATAGACGCCCGGCTTCGCATCCATCGGCACGTGAATCGTCAGCCAAATCGGCCGATATCCAAGTTCCGGCAAATCAATCTCGCCCACATCGTCAAGACAGTCTCCGAAAAGCCTCTCCTTTTGGGTGATCTCCCCCTTGTGTTCCGCATGCCCCACCACGTAGCGCACAAACCGCGTAATGATCGACTCTGGCGGCAATTGTGCGCCATCTGCGGCCATCAACGGCGACACGGATGTGCGCAAGCATCGCGCCGGAATGTCCGTCCACACAACGAACTGGCCATGCACATATTCGTTGCGCCACGCCACCGCCCTCCACAGGCGATTGGATTCATCACCAATCGCATTGGCGTCCGTAATGCGAATCAGACCAACCGCCCGCCCATGGAAACCTGGCGTAAGTCCCTTCACATCCCCATTGTCGTCACGCGCCAGCGTTGGCGTGTGCGGCTCGTACCGGTATGTGCGGTCTGACGGACGCGTAACTTCGTCCTCGACGGCCTGCGGCTTCTGCATGGCAGAATCGACAGGCACGTAAGACAGTCCCCCTTCCTCCACCACCAGTCCATCCGGCGGCGCTCCGCCGCCACAGACCACTGTGCCTAGCCCGGTCTTCACCATCTTTGCCTTCTTTCCGAACTTGAAATTGGAAAGATCAAACGAACCCTTCTCCGCGACATGGAGTTCAACCTTCGCACCAGCCTTTACGGTACAGGACGAGAACCCGGTAAAGCCACCATGCCCCGTCACCTCCAACCGTCCACCGGAGAACTCAAAACTTGTCTTGGCCCGCGAACCGACTCCACTTGACGGAATCGAGCAACACCTTCCACCGAGTTTCATCACTCCCGACTCCTGCCGGATTACGAATGCATATCCTGCCTTTTCAGAGGGTTTCCACGCAAGCCCATGTGGAAGTGACAACGTACCCCGGTTTACAAGTTCACTTTTGAAGTAAGATCCGCCGGAACTGGCCGATGTCGGGTCAAGCGTCAGCATCCCACCTTCGGCAATCTCGATAGTCGCATGCCAAGGGACGAATTCTCCCAAGATGCGCATGGAGCCGCCGTTGCGAACCGACACCTTTTCCCAGCGGTCGTTGCCCATGTTGCTTCCGCCAACCCAACGGCTCCCCTTGGGGAATGTCACGTTTCCGCCATTCCATACGGTGAACAGGTTGCTGCGGGAAACGTATTCCTTCGTGATCGACAACTCGCCGTTGGTCACGCCAAAATCGTACAGGCCGTCCCAACCGTCGGGACGAATCGTCGAAAACGCCACCTTGTCGCCGCCAAGGTCGAATAGCTTGTGTCCGGAAGCGACCTGTCCTTCAGGCTTTGGCACACATCCTTCTGCCCAGTTTGCGGCATCAGCGTATTTCCCCCATCCAGAGGCGATCCATTTGGCAGACTTCGCATCGGCAATCAAGGTGCAAGTCACTATCGCAAATACACACTTCACTCTCATGTTCAACTCCTTCTTACCTAATCGTCATCATCAGTCCATGAGGCTTGTATACGAGCCTTAGGATCACAAGCGTATCATCTTCATCGCACGGCCTGGCTTCAAACCACCATGGATTGGGCACCACAGACGGGAGCTTGGCGCCAGCCGGATATGTACCGAAGTCGTATCCGTCGCCAACCGCAAACTCGGCGCCATCCTGAGGCACTACTCGGAATGCCCCACTGCCAGACACCGCAGAGCAAAGATCGAGCCGATCCCCATACACCACACCGCCATCCTTCCATATGCAAAGCGGAAACGTTCCGGCAAACTTGATCGCACCAAAGGTCGCCCCTGACGGCATGCGCATTCCATCCCCATCGGCGTTGAACAGTTCTGCGCATCCATTGGCCACCACGGTACCCGCCCAATTCGCACCATCGGCAAAGCGCAATTTCGCCCGTTGCCCAACCGAGGCCTGCGCACTGCCCGTGGCCGTATTCGACGGACAGCACACCGTGACGGTCATGGTGTCACCAGAAGCCGAATTGCTGACAAGGATCGATCCGGCACCCTTCATCGGCACATCTTCTGCTACGGCGATCTCCCGTCCCCAATCCGTACGCAAGAATCTATCTGCCTGTCTCCACGAATCGTAAACCCCCGTAATGTCCAGAACTGCTCCCTCGCAAAGCTCAACATCCCTAAAGCCTGTGAAGACTGGTGTCGCCGCAACCGTAAAGCTGTTCGTCTGATCCGGCAAGGTATTGTCGCACAGGAAATCCGCCAGATTCCAGTGGCTATTCCCCGAAATCCTGAGCGAACCACAATGCGAACCATCCACAATCCACGGCTGAAGCGTGGCACCGTCAAGCGACACTACACCTGTTGACTTGAACGTCATACCCGGACGTGACGCATTGCCGCCACAGCGTCCATATGCAAACCTACTCCCCTCCCTGAACGTGAGTGTTGCCGAGCCTGACAGCGTAAAGCCAACAGAGTACAGGAAATAGCTTGCGGCTCGCTTAAGCGTTCCGCCACGGCTGAACACCATATCGACATTGCCACCGACCTCTGAAGTGTCGCTGACGTCAAAGACAGTGTTCTCCGCCTCAACCAGTGCGCGTGTCGCTGATTGGCTATTGTTGATTCCAGCAAAGAACCCATTGATCGTCTTGCTGAGATCATATTGCGGAAACGAAAAGTCCTTGAACGTCAGGGTTCTTGGCGTCTCCACAATACCGCCAGGTTGGGCACAGCAAAGACGTAAGGCGGCATGCCCGTATGTCCAGCTATCGTTGCGCAAAAATATCGACCCTCCATCTCCCGTGAATGCGAAATAAGTGGTCTCGCCTGGATCTGCGGTGCCGAGCCACAACGTGACCACCCGCTCTTCGTTGCCGTTTGACTTTGTGTCCGCAATAGGCGTGACAATCGTCCCGTACACGCGCATGTCCACATTCTTGAACACAATGTCATTTGCGACACCACCATTGCCAAGAGACGACTCTGTTCCGACAGCGAAGAGCGTCGCGCCCCGCTCAATCGTCAGCGTCGGCATGGAATCGGCCCGCGTAAGGCAGACCATGCTATTGTCGGCATAACGTACGTATGCTCCATTGGCAACCGTCAGTCCTGCATCGGCGGCAAGCTGGATTACAGGCATCTCAAACGGTTCCGCCTCCGTTCCTCCGGAAAGCCGGAGAATCGCGCCGCCGGCAACACGAATTAGGCCGAAAGCCGGTGACGATGAAGTGATATCGACCACACCGATGCCGCTGACTTCTACTTCAGAACCTGCCGCAGGGACTGCTCCCGAAGTCCATCCTTTCGGGTCGTCAAACGCAAGGCCGGATGCTGCGTCAAACGTCCCATCCGCCGCATACGACAATACAAGCGTATCGCCAACCTTCGTCACAGTGCGATCTGACCCCTGTTCGGATAGCCATGTCTCCAGAAGCGCCTTTACCTTCACGAGCGTATCGTCCGATTCACACTGGAGTATCGTGGAACCCGAAGGGAAATTCCCAACGTTGATCGAACACTTCGCACCATCCTGAAAAGCGAATGCCGTACAGGATATCCCCGGCATCATGAAGTGCAGTTCGCCGCCCGACTCCACACTGACATAGTCCCCATACGCACCGGCTCCAATCGCATGCAATGCACCATCGGCCACGACAAGCGAACTCGGCACGGCATCACCAAAGCAAAGTTCTCCCCTGCCGATCTTGCGTAGCACCACACCATCCCCATAGGTGAACCGCCCCATGTCCAGCGAGCATCCGCTGTCAACGACGATATCCATGGCGGTTCCCGAAGTGACTGTCGCCCTCGTAACGTCATTGAAGGAGACATCCCCGGTCACCTGCATGGTACCGCCGGACATTTCAAGTGCCAACCCGCCAGAACCGCCATTGCGCGAAACCTGCCCGCCAAACGTCATCGTTCCCAACAGTTGGCGTATCGTCATCCTGTATGAGGCAGGCGCGGTCGAGGTGATGTCTATCCTGCCGAATTTCGCCGAACCCATGTTCTCAAGGACGCACGAACTCTGCGCCCCGCTGTTCTGGAGAAGTTCAGTCGAGAATGATCCACCTTCCGCGATATTGATGTGCCCATTGGCGAATGCGGTCTTCGCGGCAACGAGCGTACACCCGTCAGCTATGTCTACGTCACAGATGCCGTCCGCTCCCATGCCGTTGCCAGGCGAAAACCATTCGGAACATGTCAAGTGCACGCCATTCGTCAACAGCATGCGATCGCCTGTGCGGATCCGCTGGGTTAGGTTTCCAACAGAGAGACTGCCGTTTTCGAAAGTCCAGCCCTCTCCGGGCCCGCTCCAATATGTGATGCCAGTATACGGGCTTATGGCGGCGGCGTTCATCGACTTGAATGTAAGGGAATCGCCATTGAAATCGAAATGGAAATCCCTTGTCGCACAAAGCTCATCCGAAGCCGTGGGCATTCTCGTTGGATGCGCATCGGCAACCGGGGTCTTGGTCTCCGAATCAAACTCTATCGACCAGTTGGTCAGATTGGAGGCATCGGCCTTTACACCACGTTCCGGCAACCAGTAATACGTATCGGCAACCGCAGCGATGTACAGCACATTTATGGCACACACGGCCACGAGTCGCCTCATGCGGAACGAAATGCCATCAGTACATTTCCCTTTCATTACCAGACCTCCTATAGTTGTATGCATTCCTCTACCAATAAGATGCTTATTATATGTGTTTTTTTTTTCTAAAGTCAACCGGGAAAGTCTGAAAAATCTGGGATTGGACATTTTGGTATAATGCACGGCATGAAAATCGCGTTCATCAGTGACATACATGGCGTCCCATCGACGCTTGAGGCCGCACTTGCGGCGGCGGACTCGCTTGGGCATGACAGGCTCGTGCTGCTTGGCGACATCCTCTATCATGGCCCACGCAATGGCGTACCGAACTTCTACGACCCGCCGAAAGTGGCATCCATGCTCAATGCCCGCAAAGGCAACATCGTGGCAGTGCGCGGCAACTGCGACGCAGAGGTGGACCAGATGATGCTTGATTTTCCGATCATGGGCGACTATGCCTTGCTCGATGCCGACAGTGAGACATTTTTCCTGACCCATGGCCATCTCTGGAACGAATGCAAGATACCGCCGATTGGCATCTGCTCAATACTTGCCCACGGGCACACGCACATTCCGGTGCTGAAACGGCTTGAGTGCGGCCTCACGATCTTCAATCCCGGCTCCATCTCGCTTCCCAAGGGAGGCAGTGCCCGAAGCTTCGGCTATTTCGACGGCAAGCAACTCAAGCACATTAATTTGTGATTTAGTGGGTAGTTGGCAGATGGTAGTTGGTAGTTTTGCATGAGGCGGTCCGGCTTGGTAGGGCGATTTCGATGAAATCGCCGCAGCTGGACGGGACGGACAATTTATGATTTACGATTGTGCGATGAAGGTGAGAGGTTGAGAAAAACTACCAACTACCCTTCTCCACTCCTGCACGTCAATCCTGATAATCCTGTAAATCCTGTCAAAAAAAAAACCACACTCTCTGTGCCTTTGTGCCTCTGTGTTAAACAAAAATTGCGGATGTTTTTAACACAGAGTCACAGAGCCTCAGAGGTGGGATTGCATTTGGAATTCC